>NZ_WLVC01000003.1:0-288163 GCF_016859735.1 Lelliottia sp. RWM.1
CCTGTTAGGGCGTGGCTGGTAAGAGAGCCTTACAGGCGCATCAGAAAAACCTCCGGCTATGCCGGAGGATATTTATTCGCCCGATAAAGCGCTGCATCGGCATGGGCAATAATCTCACTGGCAGTCAAACCGGCCGTCATGCCGGCAATCCCCATACTCACTGTCACATGATCGCTCGCGGTTGAAGCGACATGCGGAATGGCTTCCCGGCGCAGCCCGTCCTGAATCCGCTCCGCAACCCGTTCTGCGCTGTTTTCCGGGCAGTCGAAGAGAATCATGACAAACTCTTCGCCGCCATAGCGCGAAACCACATCGTCAGGTGTGCGCACTGACGCTTTCAGGATCTGTGCCACACGGGTCAAACAATCATCTCCCGCCTGATGTCCGTAGGTGTCGTTGTAGAGTTTGAAACAGTCGACATCCAGCATGATCACTGAAAACGCGGTGCGCTGCGTCACTGCATGTTCCAGCACGCTTTCCATCGCCCGTCGGTTTGCGGTTTCAGTTAAGGGGTCCAGATGTGCCAGTGCATCCAGACGTGAAATTAACAACTGATTTTGCTGGTTGCGCCGCCAGGCTTCTTCAAACCAGCGCAGCAGAATAAAACGACCAAATACCAGGATCAACGTAAAGACGACCCAGACGACGGCAAAGCGAATGTTGATGCCCTGATTCAGCGCCACGCTGGCGATCGGCAGGGTAAACCAGAGCGGTGAAACAAAGGACAATAACCCCGCTGAATCAAAATAGAGTGCCGTCATCCCGGTCAACAACAGGATCACGCAAAGTGGCCAGGCGTGAGGAAGTTGCCAGTCAGTAATGAACCAGTAACAGGATATTGATCAGATCGAACTGCAGATGAACAAAATCAGGCTTATCCCTGCTATCTGTCGCCAGGCCATGATCATTATCGTGATAGACAGAATAATAATGCCCAGCATTGAGGCGTCGATCATTAACGTTGGATGTGGCCCGGTCTGGAAGGCGTTATCAATATTGTGGAATAGGCGGTTACGCAGCAGAACCATGAGCGCAAAACTCACATTCACAAAGGCCAGCCACGGAAGATTCATTGCCAGACCATGGGCAACCATCGCCCGACGTGTTAACCAGGTTGCAGGTTCAGGCGTCGAAGGGTGTCTCTTTTCCATCGATACTAATTTCCCTCATCAAAGGGAACTGGGGGAGAGAAACATGGGCGGGGTCGCCACCCATGTTTCTCTGCGTTACGGTGTCACAATGTTGAACCAGAACTCGAATTTATCCATATAACCCAGCATGGCATCCAGTTTGCTGCCGTCGCCAGTAATTTTCACCTCGCCGTTATCCTGCGCTTGTTTTAGCGTGACTTCCTTCAGGATTATTTTATTCAGCGTATCGCGGTTCAGTGAAATGGTGGCATCGGCATCCTTCGCTTCACTGTTCGCGGTATGGTTAAGCACACCGTTTTCCAGTTCGAGCTTGTATTTGCCTCCGTCACTGCCGAGATCGATATTAAATACCGATTTGGCGTCCGCGGCTTTCTGCCCATTGATATGAACGGCAAGGTAGTCGAAGAACATTTCTGGCGTCATGGCTCGCACTGTATCCGGGCTGGCAGTGTTTGGCGTTGGGCCTTTCACCACGCCATTGCGCAGCTCCTGCGCACCTGTCAGGTAGAAGTTGCGCCACGGTCCGGATTCGGCCTGATAACCCAGTTGCTCCAGCGCATCGGCTTCCAGATTACGGGCGGCCTGATTGTTCGGATCGGCAAACACGACTTTGCTGACGACCTGTGCAACCCAGCGGTAGTTGCCCTGATCAAAGTCGGTTTTTGCTTTGCTCAGAATGGCATCAGCCCCTCCCATGTAGTCGACAAATTTCTTCGCCGCCTCTTCTGGTGGCAGCTCGTCGAGCGTTGCCGGGTTGCCATCAAACCAGCCAAGATAGAGCACGTAGGTTGCTTTCACATCATGGCTTACCGAACCGTAATAACCCCGGTTGGCCCAGGTATGCGCCAGCGAATCCGGCAGCGTGAAATTAGCGGCAATTTCGTCGCGGGTCTGGCCTTCATTCGCCATTCGCAGGGTCTGGTCGTTGATATAGCGGTAGAGATCGCGCTGACTTTTCAGCAGTTTTACGACGTTGTCGTTACCCCAGGTTGGCCAGTGGTGTTGGGCCATCAGGATGTCGGCTTTATCGCCCCAGCGGACAATCGCTTCGTTAATGTATTTTGACCATGGCAGAGGCTCTCGAATTTTTGCCCCGCGCAGGGAGTAGGTGTTGTGCAGCGTGTGGGTGACATCTTCGGCGGATTCGATGAGTTTTTTCTCTTCGATAAACCACAACATTTCGGAGGGAGCTTCCGATCCAGGGGCTAGCATAAAATCATACGTCAGGCCGTCGATCGTCTCTTTCTGCCCATCCTTTTCAATGATATTGGTGGGGGCAATCAGGGTCACTGTACCGGCAGATGTCGTGGTTCCCAGGCCTGCGCCAACCTGTCCTTTGGCGTCAGGTTTCAGCAGGTTGCCGTACATATAGCTGGCGCGGCGGCTCATGACGTTACCGGCCATAATGTTTTCCGCCACTGCAGCCTCCATAAATCCGGAAGGGGCATACACTTTTACTTTACCGGATTTCACGTCAGCCTCATCCACAACACCACGCACGCCGCCATAGTGGTCAACATGGCTGTGGGTGTAGATAATCGCCACCACTGGTTTTTTACCACGGTTTTTAAAATAGAGATCCATCCCGACTTTAGCGGTCTCAGCTGAAACCAGTGGATCGACAACCGTAACGCCTTCTTTCCCTTCAATAATAGTCATATTTGATAAGTCAAGATTACGGATTTGATATACCCCATCCGTCACTTCAAACAGACCGCTAATATTAATCAGCTGAGATTGACGCCATAAACTTGGGTTAACGGTATCCGGTGATTTATCACCTTCTTTAATAAAAGAATATTGCTGTGGATCCCAGATGACATTTCCTTGTTCCCCTTTGATAATATCCTGGGGAAGTGGCGCAATAAATCCTTTATGGGCATTGGTAAAATCAGTGTTATCAGAAAAAGGCAGTTGATTATAAAGTGCATTATTGGCTTGTTGTGTTGCGGATGTCGCCTCTTTCGGGGCTTCAGCGGCATTAGCGGTACTGACCGAAATGAAAAATCCCGCCAGCGCGAGACTTCTGACAATCAAATTGACATTCATTCTAAAACCTCTCAGTGGATATACAGCGTCGTTTGTGTGAACTCTGTGGCCTGGTTAACTGAAAATGTTTCAAGGAATGAAAACGGGAAGCATGTCTAAATATAATCAGAGAACATCATTCAGCAAGGTGAGAAATAAAAATCAACCAATTGAATTAGAATAAAACTGGTCTACGCTCAATACACTATTGCAGGTAATACTTCGTAGGCTGTTGTTAATTATCAGAGACGGTTTGTGCAAGATGAATAATGAAAGTAATAATTTTATAGAGAGGTAGGCTGTTTCGCTTTTGTCGCGTCAGGCGCGTTAGTGACTGCGTGAACGTTATCGTTTTTAAGGCGATAAAAAAGCCGGGCACAGGGCCCGGCCGGAGGGTTACTTGTCGTCTTTCTTCTTGCCAAGCGTAGGCGTCTCGTCAAAGAAGTTCCACGGTTTGAGCAGGGTATGTACCCATTCTGTTGGCATAATCGGCCACTCTTCCGCGCGGGCAACGTGGGTTGTCCCCGTCGTCATCCAGACCACATCATCCTGATTGTCTATCGATTCGTTATCTTTACTGTACTGGCCTAACCCGGTGTCATGCGTGGAACGGTTCGGGAACTTCCCTTCCGGGTACATCTCGTTCGGGTGGTAACGCGTGACCCACAGCTGTTTGTCCATAAAGCTCAGGCGATGGTAAATCCATTCGTCTGGTGCAAATTTCGCCCCAGTTGCCACCGGATGTGTACCGCCAGCATACGGGATGATCTGGTAGGAGACCGGGTTGCCCATGCGGTTTTCTTTACTGGTGTTGCTCAGCAGACGAATTGTACCTGGGTCGAATTTCTGGGCCGCCTGCTGCTCGGTATCGATATTGTACTGATTGATCTGCATGGTACTGGTGCGTGGGCCACCGGCGGTGTTTGGTTTTACCTCCGGGTCCATGGCAACCAGGGTATTGTTCGTGCCATCAACATCCATATCCAGACGGAAGTTATAGATGTGCTGGTGGGTAGTTCCCACGATGTTGTGATCAATCAGCGTGCCGTATTTGGTGTCGTCTTTGGCGCTCGGATCATGCATGGTTTTTGCCAGTACGCCTTTCACCGCTTCAATGCCCGTTGCGCCAGCATCAATGCCAATTGTACCGTTTTCGTGGAAGATCCAGTCAAAGATATAGTCATAGTTCCCGACGGTACTGACCCAGCGCACAACCAGTTCACGACGTTCGGTACTGACGTTTGGCTGTCCCATTTCCTGGTGTTTATACTCTGGCCCGGCGTAACGTTCGAAAATGGCGATAGCGCGTGGGATGGTCATTGGCGCCCCGGTGTAATCCGGAATGGTTTCATCCAGCATCCGTTCGATACCTTTGCCGTTCCGATGGAGAAGGTGGTGCGTATTCACGCCTCGTCCGGTACAACCGGGAAGCCGACCGTCGTGGGATATACCCAAAATGACATCGACACCTGGGCAAACATCGTCGCCCGGTCGCTGCGCGCTGCTGGCGGCAGTGCAAAAGACAAAATCCATGTGGCTTACGGGTACGGATTGTTTACCGGCGGGCTGGGCGCGCACTATGGCGCTGAACGTCTGGGGGCCACCGTGATCCCGATGTCCGGCGGCCAGACCGAGAAGCAGGCGCAACTGATCCGCGATTTTCAGCCTGATATGATCATGGTCACGCCGTCGTATTGCCTCAATCTGATTGAAGAGCTGGAGCGACAGATGGGCGGAGATGCCAGCAAATGCTCTCTGCGTGTCGGTGTGTTTGGGGCAGAGCCCTGGACACTGGCAATGCGCCGCGAAATCGAGAAGCGTCTGGGGATCACCGCGCTGGACATTTACGGGCTGTCAGAAGTGATGGGGCCAGGCGTGGCGATGGAGTGTATCGAAACCGCCGACGGCCCGACCATCTGGGAAGATCATTTCTATCCGGAAATCGTCAATCCGAAAGACGGAACTCCGCTGGACGATGGCGAGCAAGGGGAACTGCTCTTCACCACGCTCACCAAAGAAGCGTTACCGGTGATTCGTTACCGCACGCGTGACCTGACACGCCTGTTGCCAGGTACGGCGCGCACCATGCGCAGGATGGATCGCATCAGCGGACGCAGCGACGATATGCTGATCATCCGGGGGGTAAACGTCTTCCCGTCGCAGCTTGAGGAAGAGATCGTCAAGTTTGAACATCTTTCGCCCCATTATCAGCTGGAGGTAAACCGTCGCGGTCATCTTGATTCGCTTTCTGTCAAAGTGGAGCTGAAAGAGAGTAGTTTAACGTTGAGCCATGAGCAGCGCTGTCAGGTATGCCATGAGTTGCGCCACCGTATTAAATCGATGGTGTGGATTTCAACGGATGTCACCATCGTGAACTGCGGCAGTATTCCACGTTCAGAAGGTAAAGCCTGCCGCGTCTTTGATATGCGTAAAGCGATTGTGAATACCTGAGCCTGAATCTGGCCCTCTCTTTTTTGGGAGAGGGCCGGTAAAAATGGCTGTGCTATGATTCATTATCGACAATAAAGACAACAGAATGAATCATATGAATAAACTTGATGCCTTTATCCAGCATGCCGTGAGTTCTGTTCCCATTAGCGGAACATCGCTGATTTCGTCACTGTATGGTGATGCGCTTTCCCATCGTGGAGGCGAAATTTGGCTGGGGAGCCTGGCTGCGCTGCTTGAAGGAATGGGATTCGGTGAACGCTTTGTGCGTACCGCGTTGTTTCGCCTGAACAAAGAAGGTTGGCTGGACGTATCGCGGCTTGGGCGTCGCAGTTTTTACCGCCTGAGCGATAAAGGGTTGCGCCTGACGCGTCGTGCGGAGAACAAAATCTATCGCGCGGAACTGCCCGCCTGGGATGGCAAGTGGTTGCTGCTGCTGTCTGAAGGGCTGGATAAAGTCACGCTTGCCGATGTAAAAAAACAGCTGATCTGGCAGGGGTTTGGCACGCTTGCGCCAAGCCTGATGGCCTCGCCTTTGCAACATCTGGCGGATGTGCAATCTCTGCTGCATGAAGCGGGTGTGGCGGAAAACGTGATCTTTTTTGAAGCACATTCCCCGCTGGCGCTTTCCCGTGCGGCACTGCGTGCGCGGGTGGAAGAGTGCTGGCAACTCACCGAACAAAATACGATGTACGAAACCTTTATTGACTCCTTCCGGCCTCTGTTGCCGCTATTGAAGGAGGCCGAGCCGGAGGAACTTACGCCTGAGCGTTGCTTCCAGATCCAGCTGTTACTGATCCATTTTTATCGCCGTGTGGTGCTCAAAGACCCGCTGTTGCCGGAGGAGTTACTGCCTGCGCACTGGGCAGGACAGAGTGCCAGACAGCTGTGCATTAATATCTACCAACGCCTAGCCTCAGGCGCGCTGGCTTTTGTCAGTGAAAAAGGTGAAACCTCTGTGGGTGAATTGCCTGTGCCTGGGTCGCTCTTTTTTCAGCGCTTTGGTGGCCTGAATATCGCATAAGGAGAGGGTATGCCTGTTTATCAAATTGACGGTCTGACGCCGGTTGTCCCTGATGAGAGTTATGTCCATCCCACTGCCGTTTTGATTGGCGATGTGATTCTGGGCAAAGGGGTGTACATCGGCCCGAATGCTAGCCTGCGTGGCGATTTTGGCCGTATCGTGGTGAAAGATGGGGCGAACATCCAGGATAACTGTGTGATGCACGGGTTTCCTGAGCAGGATACCGTCGTGGAGGAAGACGGGCATATTGGTCACAGCGCCATTTTGCATGGCTGCATTATTCGCCGCAACGCGCTGGTTGGGATGAATGCGGTGGTGATGGATGGGGCGGTGATCGGAGAAAACAGCATTGTCGGGGCGGCGGCGTTTGTGAAAGCGAAGGCGGATATGCCCGCCAATCATCTGATTATCGGCAGTCCGGCGAAAGCCATCCGCGAACTGAGCGAGCAAGAACTCGTCTGGAAAAAACAGGGGACACGTGAATATCAGGTGCTGGTGGAACGCTGCAAAAAAACGATGCACCAGGTTGAGCCGTTGCGGGATGTTGAACCCGGACGTAAACGACTGGAATTTGATGAAAATTTACGCCCTAAATCGGCAGGGTAAAGGCTGTAGCGTAGCGTGTTACTCGTCAAAATTCGCCAGTTCAGGTCGCCCGATTAAGCGTGACACAAAATTCTGAACACAGCCTTACGTCGTCAATAAGAAGAGGCGCCAGAAGGCGCTTCCTGATGTCACTTATTTTGGTATAAATCCCAGCGATTTCCGTAGAGATCCTCAAATACGACGACGGTTCCATACTCTTCCTCGCGCGGCGTTTCACAAAACTGAACGCCAGCCGTCTTCATGGCATTATAGTCACGCCAGAAATCGTCGGTCTGGAGGAAAAGAAAAACGCGCCCACCGCACTGATTACCAATAAACGCTTCCTGCGTGTCATTGGAGGCCCGTGCCAGCAGAAGATGGCAGTCGCTTTCCGGGTTCGGTGTCACGACAACCCAGCGTTTCCCAGGCTGGGGTGTGTCTTCGACCAGCTTAAAACCCAGTTTCTTGGTGTAGTATTCAATGGCGCGATCGTAATCATCAACAACGATGGCCACATGGCCCATGCATCTTTTTTGTGTTCTCAAAAGCCACTCCTTCCTTTGCAATGAAACCGGTATTTTGCGGCCAGACTATATCACCCGGATGTGCGTTTACGCAGGTATTCCTGTTTTGCGCAAGGGAACAATCGGGCGAGAGTGTGGTGATAAATGGATGTTCACGAAGGGGAAAACGGGAAGGAGAAAAAGAAAAACCCTCCCACCAGGCGGTGAGAGGGGGAAATCTTATGCAGCCACCAGGCTGTCGATTGCTGCTTTCGCGTCAGACTGTGCTTTGGTCGCGACTTCAGGTCCGTAAGCAATACCTTCTGCGAACACAAAGTTCACATCGGTGATACCGATGAAGCCCAGGAAAATGGTCAGATACGGTGCAACCAGGTCAGTTGCGGTATCTTTGTGAATACCGCCACGGCTGGTCAGAACCACCGCACGTTTACCTTTCACCAGGCCTTCTGGGCCGTTTTCGGTGTAACGGAAGGTTACGCCAGCACGTGCAACCAGGTCGAAGTAGTTCTTCAGCTGAGTCGGGATGTTGAAGTTGTACATTGGGGCGTTGATCACGATAACATCGTGAGCCTGCAGCTCAGCAATCAGTTCATCGGACAGCGCCAGCGCTTCCTGCTGACGCGGAGTCAGTGGGGCATCGCTCGGACGCAGGGCGCCAACCAGTTCGCCATCCAGCACAGGAATCGGGTTTGCGGCCAGATCACGGACGGTGATTTCATCAGCGCTATGCTGTTCACGCCACTGTTCAACGAAATAATCGGACAGCTGACCGGACTGAGAGTACCCTGCCAGAATACTGGATTTAAGAACTAATACTTTGCTCATGGGTGATTCCTATATTGTATTTGATTGAAGGGGGTTGCCCCGTTGCTTGTTGACACTTTATTCACAATCCTGCCGCAGGGATAGCGCAATATATCGAATCCTATGTTCGATTTTTTTGAATAAGGCGTAGAAAGCGCCGATGTGGTACTCTATCCCAATCATTAAAATGAGATTTTACCCGGCAGAGCACTGCCCGTTAACGCTATGACAGAACAACAAAAATTAACCTTCCCGATGCTCATGCAGCAGCTTGATACGCTGATGCTGCGCGATAAACAGCGTTTTGCCCGCCGTCTGCATGGTGTGAAGAAGGTTAAAAATCCTGATGCACAACAGGCCATTTACCAGGAGATGGCTAAAGAGATTGAACAAGCCGCAGGGAAAGTTTCGCTGCGCGAAGCGGCGCGTCCGGTGATTGACTACCCGGAAAACCTGCCCGTTAGCCAGAAAAAGCAGGAAATTCTGGAAGCGGTGCGCGATCACCAGGTGGTGATTGTGGCGGGGGAAACCGGGTCGGGAAAAACGACCCAGTTGCCGAAAATCTGTATGGAGCTGGGGCGCGGTATTAAAGGTCTGATCGGCCATACCCAACCGCGTCGCCTGGCGGCGCGTACCGTGGCAAACCGTATTGCCGAAGAGTTGAAGACGGAGCCGGGCGGTTGCATTGGCTACAAGGTGCGTTTCAGCGATCACGTCAGCGATAACACCATGGTCAAACTGATGACCGACGGTATTCTGCTGGCGGAAATTCAGCAGGACCGTCTGCTGATGCGGTATGACACTATCATCATCGATGAAGCGCATGAGCGCAGTCTGAACATTGATTTCCTCCTGGGTTATCTGCGTGAGTTGCTGCCGCGTCGCCCGGATCTCAAAATCATTATTACCTCGGCGACCATCGATCCTGAACGTTTCTCGCGCCACTTTAACAATGCGCCGATCATTGAAGTCTCTGGCCGTACCTATCCGGTTGAGGTGCGTTATCGTCCTGTCGTGGAAGAGGCGGAAGATACAGAACGCGACCAGTTGCAGGCGATCTTTGATGCGGTGGATGAACTGGGGCGCGAAAGTCCGGGCGATATCCTGATCTTCATGAGCGGTGAGCGGGAAATCCGTGACACCGCTGATGCGCTAAGCAAGCGCGACCTGCGCCATACCGAGATCCTGCCGCTTTATGCGCGCTTATCAAACAGTGAACAGAATCGGGTATTCCAGGCACATAACGGGCGTCGCATTGTGCTGGCCACTAACGTGGCGGAAACCTCGCTGACTGTTCCGGGTATTAAATACGTTATCGACCCCGGTACGGCGCGTATCAGCCGCTACAGCTACCGCACTAAAGTACAGCGCCTGCCGATTGAGCCGGTTTCGCAGGCCTCGGCTAATCAGCGTAAAGGGCGCTGTGGCCGTGTGTCGGAAGGGATCTGTATTCGCCTTTATTCGGAAGATGATTTCCTGTCGCGTCCGGAATTTACCGACCCGGAAATTCTGCGTACCAACCTGGCATCGGTTATTTTGCAGATGACCGCGTTGGGCCTGGGCGATATTGCCGCGTTCCCGTTTGTTGAAGCGCCGGATAAACGCAATATCCAGGATGGCGTACGTCTGCTGGAAGAGTTAGGTGCGATCACCACTGATGAGCAGGCAACGGCGTATAAACTGACGCCGATGGGCCGTCAGCTCAGCCAGTTGCCGGTTGACCCACGTTTAGCGCGCATGGTGCTGGAGGCGCAAAAACACGGCTGTGTGCGTGAAGCGATGATCATCACGTCTGCACTTTCCATTCAGGACCCGCGTGAGCGCCCGATGGACAAACAGCAGGCATCTGACGAGAAACACCGTCGATTCCATGATAAAGAGTCCGATTTCCTCGCTTTCGTGAACCTGTGGAACTACCTGGGTGAGCAGCAAAAAGCGCTGTCGTCAAATCAGTTCCGCCGCCAGTGTCGTGTGGATTTCCTCAACTATTTGCGCGTCCGCGAATGGCAGGATATCTACACACAGCTGCGCCAGGTAGTGAAAGAACTGGGTATTCCGGTCAACAGTGAACCGGCAGAATACCGCGAGATCCATATCGCGTTGCTGACCGGATTGCTGTCGCATATCGGGATGAAAGATACCGATAAACAGGAATTTACCGGCGCACGTAACGCACGCTTCTCCATTTTCCCAGGTTCCGGCTTATTCAAGAAGCCACCGAAGTGGGCTATGGTGGCGGAACTGGTGGAAACCAGCCGTTTGTGGGGGCGTATCGCCGCGCGAATCGACCCGGAATGGGTGGAGCCGGTTGCTCAGCATCTGCTGAAACGCGCATACAGTGAACCACACTGGGAGCGCGCGCAGGGCGCGGTGATGGCGACCGAAAAAGTGACCGTTTACGGTCTGCCTGTGGTTGCAGCCCGTAAAGTGAACTACAGCCAGATCGACCCGGCGCTGTGCCGCGAGCTGTTTATTCGCCATGCGCTGGTGGAAGGTGACTGGCAGACGCGTCATGCCTTTTTCCGGGAAAACCTCAAACTGCGTGCTGAAGTGGAAGAGCTGGAGCACAAGTCACGTCGCCGCGATATCCTCGTGGACGACGAGGCGCTGTTTGAGTTTTACGATCAGCGTATCAGCCACGATGTGATTTCTGCTCGCCATTTCGACAACTGGTGGAAGAAAGCCAGTAAAGACGCGCCAGATCTGCTCAACTTTGAAAAGAGCATGCTGATTAAAGAAGGGGCGGAACAGGTCAGCAAGCTCGACTATCCGAACTTCTGGCATCAGGGCAACCTCAAACTGCGTTTGACCTACCAGTTTGAACCGGGCGCAGACGCGGACGGTGTGACGGTGCATATTCCTCTGCCGTTACTCAATCAGGTTGAGGAGAGTGGATTTGAGTGGCAGATCCCAGGGCTTCGCCGCGAATTGGTGATTGCGCTGATCAAGTCTTTGCCAAAACCGGTACGTCGTAATTTTGTGCCAGCACCTAACTATGCCGAGGCCTTTTTGGGCCGGGTGACGCCGCTGGAACTGCCATTGCTGGATGCGCTGGAGCGCGAACTGCGCCGAATGACAGGGGTAACGATTGACCGGGATTCCTGGCACTGGGATCAGGTTCCCGATCACCTGAAAATCACGTTCCGCGTCGTGGATGACAAAAACAAAAAGCTCCAGGAAGGACGCTCGCTGACTGAACTGAAAGAGGTGCTCAAAGGCAAAGTTCAGGAAACGCTGTCCTCCGTGGCGGACGATGGTATTGAACAGAGCGGGTTGCATATCTGGAGCTTTGGTCAGTTGCCGGAAAGCTACGAGCAGAAACGCGGTAACTACAAGGTGAAAGCCTGGCCTGCGCTGGTGGATGAGCGTGACAGCGTGGCGATCAAGCTATTCGATAACCAACAGGAACAGCAACAGATGATGTGGCGCGGCCTGCGCCGTTTACTGCTGCTGAACATTCCGTCGCCCATTAAGTACTTGCACGAGAAGTTACCGAACAAAGCCAAACTGGGGCTCTATTTTAACCCGTATGGCAAAGTGCTGGATCTGATTGATGACTGCATCTCCTGCGGTGTGGACAAACTGATCAACGAAGCTGGTGGCCCGGTCTGGACGGAAGATGCATTCGCCAGATTGCACGACAAGGTGCGCGCTGAACTCAACGATACCGTCGTTGAAATTGCCAAACAGGTGGAGCAGATCCTGACCGCGGTCTTTAATATCAATAAGCGTCTGAAAGGGCGGGTTGATATGACCATGGCGCTGGGATTATCCGATGTGAAAGCGCAAATGACGGGGCTGGTTTACCGTGGGTTTGTGACCGGCAATGGCTTTAAACGTCTGGGCGATACGCTGCGTTATCTCCACGCCATTGAAAAACGGCTGGAAAAAATGGCCATCGATCCCCACCGGGATCGTGCGCAGATGCTGAAAGTGGAAAGCGTCCAGCAGGCCTGGCAGCAGTGGCTTAACAAACTGCCGCCAGCACGCCGTGAGGATGACGATGTGCAGGAGATCCGCTGGATGATTGAAGAGCTGCGCGTCAGTTTCTTTGCTCAGCAGTTGGGGACGCCATATCCGATTTCAGATAAGCGTATTTTGCAGGCAATGGAGCAGATTTCCGGTTAACGGCATTGATTCCCTCTCCCCCAAGGGGGAGGGAATCAGGCCACACCATTCTTCACCCGTTTACAATCGCCAGCGTAAACCCATCCCAGCCCTTAATCCCTACCTATGATTTTTGATCATCAATCAAATGTTAATGAGATCAGGAGGGAGGAAAAGGGCGACCAGGCTCATTGGCCACCAGAGGATTAAAGCTCGCCGGGTTGGGCCTGTATGGCAGGGATGCGTTTCATCCGGCTGGCGAAGAAAATCGCGATCAGTGAAATTGTCACCGTGACTGCCAGATACCAGGCAACCGGAACCCAGTCTCCGTCATATTTTGCCAGCAATCCTGTGGCGATCAGTGGCGCAGTGCCCCCAGCCAGGGCTGCACCAAGCTGATAGCCCAGCGTGATGCCAGTGTAGCGAACGTTGGCGCTGAAGATTTCTGAGCAGAGGGTTCCCAGCACCGCGGTAACAGGCGCCCACAGCACACCGAAGGCAATCACCGTTGCGAGCACGATCGCCCAGGTTGTTCCGGTATTGAGCAACATAAACCACGGTACGATAAACAACCCCAGCACAAAGACGCTCACGGCATACATTTTCTGGCGGCCAACTTTATCGGACAACAGTCCCATGAGCGGGATCATGATAGTGGCCACCAGTGCGCCGAGGGTTACTGCCTCAAGTGCCTGTGATTTTTGGTATGTCAGTGTGGTCGTGGCATAGCTGACCACGAAGGTGGAGAAAATATAGAAGGGAGCGGTTTCCACGACCTTCAATCCGGCGGCGATCAGCACTTCACGCCAGTGATACTTCAGCGTCTCACGCAGCGGTGCTTTGGCCACCTGGCCAGATTTTTTCACTTTCTTGAAATCGGGTGTTTCGTCGATGTCTTTGCGGATCCACAAACCAATCA
Organism: Lelliottia sp. RWM.1; assembly: GCF_016859735.1. NCBI lineage: Bacteria > Pseudomonadati > Pseudomonadota > Gammaproteobacteria > Enterobacterales > Enterobacteriaceae > Lelliottia > Lelliottia sp. RWM.1. Next base: position 13,591 of record NZ_WLVC01000003.1, read on the forward strand.
GCACCAGCACCGAGCTTAACAGGAACGGAATACGCCAGCCCCAGGAAAGGAAATCTTCTTCGCTGAACAATGTCATTAGCGATACGATAAAGGTTGCCATCAGCATACCGATGGTTACACCCGCCTGTGGAATACTGCCAAAGAAGCCTTTTCGTTTTTCAGGGGCATATTCATACGCCAGAAGCAGTGCGCCACCCCATTCCCCACCAATTCCCATCCCCTGGATGATTCGCATCAGGATCAGCAGGGCTGGCGCCCACATCCCGATCATGTCATAGGTCGGGAGCAAGCCGATTGCCACGGTTGCACCCCCCATAAGCGAAAGGGTTAACACCAGCGTTTTTTTACGTCCAATACGGTCCCCGATGTGGGCGAAAAGTACCCCGCCAATGGGGCGGATGAAGAAGGTTAATGAGAAAGAGAGATACGAGAGAATCAACCCAATGACCGGGTCCACCATGGGAAAGAAGATCTTGTTAAACACCAGCGCCGCAGCTGTGCCATAGAGAAAATAGTCAAACCATTCAATGGAGCTGCCCGTCAGGCTGGCAATCAACACCTTTTTGTTTTTTCGTAATACCGTTGCCGTGCTTTCACGTTCTGTCATGATCCCTAACCTCGTCACGTAGAGAAGAAAAGAGGTGTCACCCGACGCGCTTCAGGTGCAACCTGGAGAAGTAATTGTTGTTAAATTGTTAATCAACTTGGAGTTGTGTGTTAATTTTGGCAAGCGGAGAGGGGAGTAAACTGGTCAGAACACGGTGTATTTATCAGCAATTGGTGCTTTTATATTTGTGTTTAACGGTGTGATGTTTTGTTTGGTTGAGCATTGTGAGAATAAAATGCAGGTGCAACCTGTCTGTTTTTGGATGTTTCTGGTTATTTCAGAAAAATGACACACGGCGCGATAACAGAGGGCCGCTTTGAGAGGACGCCGCTGTTTAATCAGGTGAAAACCGTTACCCTGAATGGAAATGAGAACAGGAGAATACAATGATTCAGGCAGGCTTTCCCTGCCTGCCAGAGGCTACGTTGGCAGCCGTCAACACAGTAGGTCGCTGGCTGGCGCAGGAGGATTTACGCAGCGAGACTTCCCAGGATATCGATGCCGTGATACTGGCGGGGAATGCGGTGATCCCGTCCATTGATGCTGCATGCCGGTTTGCTGCTGAACATCAGGTTCCGCTACTGATTAGCGGCGGTATTGGCCATTCGACGACATTTTTATACGGTGCGATTGCCGCTCATCCGCGCTACCACACGCTTCCTGTAGCCGATCGGGCAGAAGCCAGCATCCTGGCTGACATCGCACGCCAGTTCTGGCACATCCCGCAAGATCGTGTCTGGGTGGAGGATCGCTCAACCAACTGCGGTGAAAATGCGCGCTTTAGCTGGCATATGATGCAAACGCATCAGTGGCGCGCTGAACGTGTGCTGGTGGTGCAGGATCCCACCATGCAACGGCGTACTATTGCGACGCTTGCCCGGGTTTGTCGCGATGAGCCTTCCTCACCACGCTGGGTGAGCCACCCAGGCGTCAGTCCGCAGTTGCAAAACGGCGAAAATAGCGTGGTGTTCAGCGGTGGAGGCGAGGGGTTGTGGAGCGTTGAACGCTATCTGTCGCTGGTACTGGGGGAACTTCCTCGTCTGTATGATGATGCAAACGGCTATGGTCCGGCCGGGCGCGATTTTATCGTCCATGTTGATTTTCCCGCTGCGGTGAGCGCTGCATGGGAGGTATTACGTCACGATGTGATTCTGACCGAAGCCCTGACCCGGCGTGCTCTCAGTAAGTGATTGCCCGTTTGCGCTGGGTTTATCGCAAACGGGCATTTTATGTTGCCCGTTTGTAATTTTAAAAATCAGCTGATCCAGTTCTTTTATGAGATGTCTCACAAAAACGGTGTGACAGAACAGGAATAGCGCCCTGTGATTGTAATTTTTAACAATAATTTTACGTGTTAAGAACAGCATAATTACAGGAGCAGGTCATGACAGTACCCGTACAACATCCTATGTATATTGATGGACAGTTTGTCGCCTGGCAGGGGGATGCCTGGATTGATGTGATTAATCCGGCCACGGAGGTGGTCATTTCCCGCATCCCCGACGGGCGTGCCGACGATGCCCGTAAAGCGATTGACGCGGCTGAACGGGCACAGGCTGGCTGGGAAGCGCTTCCTGCCATTGAGCGAGCAAACTGGCTGCGTAAAATTTCTGCCGGGATCCGCGAACGTGCCAGCGAGATCAGCGCTTTAATTGTCGCGGAAGGTGGAAAAATCCAGCAACTGGCAGAGGTCGAAGTGGCTTTTACTGCCGACTATATTGACTACATGGCCGAGTGGGCGCGTCGCTATGAAGGTGAAATTATCCAGAGCGATCGACCAGGTGAAAACATTCTCGTCTTCAGGCGCGCTCTGGGAGTCACCACCGGGATCCTGCCGTGGAATTTCCCGTTTTTCCTGATTGCCCGAAAACTGGCGCCAGCCTTGCTGACCGGGAATACCATTGTTATTAAACCCAGCGAATTCACCCCGAACAATGCCATTGCGTTTGCCAAAATTGTCGACGAAATCGGCTTGCCAAAAGGGGTCTTTAACCTGGTGTTGGGGAGAGGCGAAACCGTGGGCCAGGAGCTGGCGGGTAACCCAAAAGTGGCGATGGTCAGCATGACGGGCAGCGTGGTGGCGGGTGAGAAGATCATGGCCGCCGCAGCAAAAAACATCACCAAAGTCGGTCTGGAATTAGGCGGAAAAGCGCCAGCTATCGTGATGGATGATGCCAATCTTGAGCTGGCCGTTAAAGCGATTGTCGATTCGCGGGTGATCAATACCGGGCAGGTGTGTAACTGTGCAGAACGGGTGTATGTCCAGAAAGGGATTTATGACCGCTTTGTGAACCGTCTGGGGGAGGCCATGAAAGCCGTACAGTTTGGCAACCCGGCAGAACGCAACGACATTGCCATGGGACCGCTGATTAATGCCGCTGCGCTGGCGCGCGTGGAGCAGAAAGTGGCTCGTGCGGTAGAGCAAGGGGCGAAAGTGGTGCTTGGCGGTAAGGCGGTTGAAGGTAAAGGGTTCTATTATCCGCCAACATTGCTGCTGGATGTCCGCCAGGAGATGGCGATCATGCATGAAGAAACTTTTGGTCCGGTGTTGCCCGTGGTGGTCTTTGACACGCTGGAAGAGGCACTGAAAATGGCAAACGACAGCGAGTATGGCCTGACCTCCTCTGTTTATACACAAGATCTGAATGTGGCGATGAAAGCCATTAAAGGGTTGAAGTTTGGCGAAACCTACATCAACCGCGAGAATTTTGAAGCCATGCAAGGATTCCATGCAGGCTGGCGTAAGTCGGGCATTGGTGGTGCTGACGGCAAGCATGGTCTGAATGAATATCTGCAAACGCAGGTTGTGTATTTACAGTCATAACGCGAGTTCCCCCTCCCGAAAAGAGAGGGGGACGTTGAACTAGAGTGCGGCGTATTTATCCAGCGTTCGCACCAGTTGAGTTACAAACCCGTATTCGTTGTCGTACCAGGCCACGGTTTTGACCAACTGGACATCACCCGCCTCAGAGACTTCTGTCTGAGTGGCATCAAATACCGAGCCAAAATGTGAGCCGATGACATCGGAAGAGACGATTTCGTCGTCGGTGTATCCGAAGGATTCGTTATTCTCAGTAGCCTTTTTCAGTGCCTGGTGGATCTCTTCCACGGTGACTTTTTTATCCAGAATCGACACCAGTTCGGTGACCGAGCCCGTTTTCACCGGGACGCGCTGCGCATGGCCTTTCAACTTCCCGCTAAGCGCCGGAATAACCAGACCGATAGCTTTTGCCGCTCCGGTGGTATGCGGAATGATGTTTTCCGCTGCCGCACGTGAGGCGCGGAGATCCTTCCCGCGCGGGCCATCAACCAGCGCCTGTGTGCCGGTATAGGCGTGAATGGTGGTCATTGTGCCGACTTTAATGCCAAAAGCATCATTCAGAACTTTCGCCAGTGGCGCCAGACAGTTGGTGGTACAAGAGGCAACGGAAATGATGGTATCGCTGCTGGCGAGCGTATCGTCATTAACGTTAAAGACGATCGTTTTCATCTCGCCCGCCGGGGCAGAGATCAGCACTTTTTTAGCCCCCGCATCCAGATGTGCTCTGGACTTCTCTTCAGAGGTATAAAAACCGGTGCACTCCACGACGAGATCCACTCCGGCCGCCTTCCAGGGGATGTGTTTCGCCTCTTTCTCGGCATACACCGAGATGGACTTGCCATCCACAATCAGTGAGTCTTCCGTAAAATCAACGCTCCACGGAAACTCACCATAGTTCGAATCATGCCTGAGCAGGTATGCCAGTACTTTTGGAGAGGTAAGGTCATTGATCGCGACTACGGTATTGCTGTCCTGCGTTTCGAGAAGGCGACGAAGAACCAGACGTCCAATACGACCAAATCCGTTAATGCCAATTTTGCTCATGAGCGACTCCTGATGGTTTTATGAAGCGACAGTTTGAACTCATCCAGGCTTAGACCATGTCGGGCCGGGCGGCAATTGAAGATGCTTCATGCCTGAGGAAGTATTTGAAAAACCATACAGAAAAGTTAATGAATTTTTAAGGAAAGGTGGTTATGTTGGCGCTGTATTTGTCATTTATCAGGAAATCACATGCGTACTAAATATACAGGGCTGCAAATCGGCATTCACTGGCTGGTGTTTCTGTTAGTCATCGTGGCCTATTGTGCCATGGAGTTCAGAGGCTTCTTTCCACGTACCGCTCGCCCTCTGATTAACATGATTCATGTCTCCTGTGGCATCTCCATTCTGGTGTTAATGGTGGCGCGCTTGTTGGTACGACTGAAATTCCCCGCACCGCCGATTCAGCCTAAACCGAAGCCGATGATCACCGGTATGTCGCATCTGGGGCATTTGCTGGTCTACTTGCTGTTTATTGCGTTACCGCTGATTGGCCTGACTATGATGTTCTATCGGGGCAATGACTGGTACGCCTTCGGCCTTACCATGCCGCATGCTGCCGAAGCCAATTTTGATCGCGTTGATCTGTTAAAAGAGTGGCACTCTATTCTGGCGAATACAGGGTATTTCCTGATTGGCGTGCATGCGCTGGCGGCGCTGGCTCACCACTATTACTGGAAGGACAATACGCTGCTGCGCATGATGCCGAAGAAACGTCAGTAAACCTCATCGGCCATTGGGCATGTGAAACGAGAGTGTTGCCGTGAGAACAATGCGCAAAGTCGTGCTCGCCACCGGTATTGGTCATTTTGTTGAGTGGTTCGACTTTGGTCTTTACGGCACGCTTGCTGCGATGATTGGCATGCAATTTTTCCATGCAGAAAGCCAGGCCGTCGCGCTTCTCTCTTCGTTTGCCGTTTTTGGCGCAGGGTTCATTATGCGCCCGCTTGGTGGCCTCTGTTTTGGCTCTCGTGGGGATCGGGTCGGCAGAAAAAAAGTGCTGGTCACCGTCATTTTGCTCACCTCCGGTGCGACCTTTGTGATGGGGCTTCTTCCGACATACTCGCAACTGGGTGTCAGCGCCACGGTGTTACTGGTCATCACCCGGCTGGTGCAGGGATTTGCGGCCGGGGGCGAAAGTGCTGGCGCAACCACTTTTCTTGCTGAATATGCACCTTCCCGGCGTCGCGGCTATTTCACCAGTTGGATAGATAATTTTGGTTTTATGGCCTTTGTTGCCGGTTCTGGTCTGGTATTCCTGCTGACAGCAGGACTGGGCGAACAGGCAATGAATGCGTGGGGCTGGCGTATTCCCTTTCTGCTTGCCGGGCCGCTGGGGCTGGTTGGCCTGTATCTGCGAAAACACCTGGAAGACACTCCTGAATTTTTGGCAACGGTTAAAAATGGTCTGGCGGAGGCTTCGCCCGTCCGTACAGCAATGGCGCATTCAAGAGGGGCGCTCTTATTCTGTGTTGGTTTTGTGGTCATCAAAGCGGTGGGCCACTGGACGTTGCAAACCTTTATCCCCAACTACCTTACCAGCGAAATGCCGCACTCAACGCTGGATGCCTATGCGATCACTACGATTGGATTATTTGTGATTGCCGTTATCGTGCCGGTAATGGGGGCATTATCCGATCGCGTGGGGCGTAAACCTCTGATGCTGGCAGGGTGTGTGGGTTTCATCCTCTTTACAGGGCCCGCGATGATGCTGATGGCACGAGGCGATATGTTCTCTGCCGTTCTGGCCATGCTCATTCTTGGATTGTGTATTGCGGCGGTTGATGGGGCGAGTAATGCCGCAATGGCGGAGTTATTCCCGACACGCATCCGCGTTGGTGGCATGGCCATTGCCTACAATGTGACGGTGGCGGTGTGTGGCGGGATCACTCCCTGGTTCTCGGCCTGGTTGATGTCGATGACGGGTAATCCTTTTTCACCGGCCTGGGTGGTGATGGGCGCCGCCTTTGTGACCTTCCTGACGGTGCTGTGTGCCAGAGAGACGGCAGGGCAGCGGCTACCGCGTTAAGAGGGTGGCCTGCGGATAACCGCAGACCCTGCACATTCTTTATTGCAGATGAACCCGCTCTGCCGCCGTTAATCCCAGCGTCTGCGTTGTGCCTGTATCCGATGATTTTACTGCCGCTTCCAGTACGGCCATTACGGCTAATGCTTCCACAGGGTGGACAGGGTTGTCGATTTTACCGAGCAGTGCATCACGCACGTTGATGTAGTACTGACGCTGATCGCCCTTCGGCGTGTTCACGCGCTGCGGTTCGCCACTGGCGTCGAACAACACCATGCTGTCGCGGTCTTCTCCCCAGTGTTCAGTGCCCGGGATCACGCCTGCCAGTAACTGTGCTTCCTGCTGATCGATGCTGGCTTTCACCACGCTCGCCTTGTCTCCGTGAACGGTAAAGCGAGACACGCCGCCCGCAACCAGCATGCTGCAATGCAGCACAACTTTATGTTCCGGGTAGTTTAAAACCACATGCGCCCAGTCGTTTATTTCAGCGCCGTTGCGCAGGGTGGCAATATTGCCCTGCACGGACTGAGGCAGGCCAAACAGCTCCAGCGTCTGGTCTATCAGATGTGGCCCTAAATCAAACCATAAACCACTGCCCGGAACATTCTGCTCTCTCCAGCGCACACGCACTTCGGGGCGGAAGCGGTCAATATGCGACTCGAAATGTTTAACTTTACCGATAAGCCCTTGTTCAATGACCTGCTTAATGCCGAGAAAATCACTGTCCCAGCGGCGGTTGTGGAAGACGGAAAGCAGCAGCTGTTTTTCTTCCGCCAGAGCAATCAGATCACGCGCTTCCTGCATATCAAGCGTGAAGGGTTTATCAACCACTACATGCTTCCCCGAATGTAAGGCCAGTGTCGCCAACGGTGCATGGGTGGCATTAGGAGAAGCAATGACCACCAGATCAACATCAGGATGCTGTACGGCCTCTTCTGGCGAGGCGACAACGATAACGTCCGGGATATCTCGTTTAACTTTTTCTTCATCGCGGGAAGAGACTACCGCCAGCTTAAGTCCGTCAACGGACTGGATCAGCGGGGCATGGAAGGTTTTACCCACAAATCCATAACCGATCAGCGCAACATTTATTGTCTTACTGTTAACTTTGTTCATGATCCTCTCCACGTTATTTCGCATCAACAATTGTGACGTGCAATGCGCTATTGTCCCCAAGCTCGTCCCAGGGACAGTCTAAAAACAGTTGATGAATTTCAGATAACCCGGCGACCAGGTATGGCTCGCAGTGGTTCAGTTTCAGATGGTCGGCAACGATCCAGTGTTGCTGACTTGCGTCCAGCATCGCCCGTTTGACTTCGGCATCGGCTTCCTGACTGGCGCTTAAACCCAGGGTGGCGTGAATGGCGCATGCTCCCAGAATGGCGATATCGGCCCGGTATCGGGACAACAGGGAGAGCGTTGCACTCCCGGCGAATAAACGTTGCCGCTGATCCCACTTACCGCCCAGGAGAATCAATTCGATATCACTGCGATCGCTAAAGTGGTGGGCAATATCGAGGGAGGGCGTGATGACCGTCAGCGGCCCCTGAAGAAAGGTCGCGACGGCCAGTACCGTGCTTCCGGCATCCAGAAACAGCGTAGAGCCTGGCGGAACGCTTTCTGCGACCTGCTTACCCAGGCGCTGTTTGGTGTGGGGGAGCAAGGTGTTTCTGCCCTGACGGTGCATGGCGGAGAGATCGAGAGCGATTGCGCCCCCGTGGTTTTTCTGCGCCAGGCCTTGTTTTTCAAGATCGCTGAGATCGCGCCGGATGGTATCCGCAGAAACATGCAATGTCTCCACGAGGTCGCTAATGCTGGATTGACCATTTTCACTAATAATATCAATAATATATTTTTGTCTGGCGGTCTTATGCATTATTTTCTGAACCCGCAAAATGTCGCAATAACTTGCATATTACAGCATTTGACGGAAAGAGGAACGCCATTTCCTGGGCAAGCGTTTTTGCGCTGAACTTTCATGTTTACAATGTTCACCAGGATCATATACCATGCCCCCCTATAGTATGTAGGAGAGCATATGCCACATTCACCCGCAGATAAAAAACGCATCCTTACCCGCGTCCGTCGCATTCGGGGGCAGGTTGATGCCCTCGAAAGGGCGCTGGAATCTGGCGAACCCTGTCTTGCCATCCTTCAGCAAATCGCCGCGGTACGCGGTGCTGCGAATGGCCTGATGGGCGAAATGGTTGAAATTCACCTCAAAGATGAGCTGGTCGCGGGGGAGACAACGCCGGATCAGCGAGCTGTTCGCATGGCAGAAGTCGGCCATTTGCTGCGCTCTTATCTAAAATAAACCCACAGACCTCACAACAAGGGAAGAGACATTATGAAATCTCGCGCAGCTGTCGCATTTGGCCCAGGCCAGCCACTGAAAATCGTTGAAATTGACGTTGCACCGCCAAAAAAAGGCGAAGTGCTGATCAAAATTACCCACACCGGCGTATGCCACACCGATGCATTTACCCTGTCTGGCGATGATCCTGAAGGTGTGTTCCCGGCCGTTCTGGGCCATGAAGGGGGCGGTATCGTAGTGGAAGTGGGCGAGGGTGTGACTAGCCTGAAAGCAGGCGATCACGTAATCCCGCTCTACACCGCTGAATGTGGCGAGTGTAAGTTCTGTAAATCCGGTAAAACCAACCTCTGCCAGGCGGTTCGCGCTACGCAGGGTAAAGGGCTGATGCCAGACGGAACCACGCGTTTCTCCTATAACGGCGAGCCGATTTACCACTACATGGGAACCAGTACCTTCAGCGAATACACCGTGTGTGCGGAAATCTCACTTGCAAAAGTGAACCCACAAGCGCCCCTGGACAAAGTGTGTTTGCTGGGTTGTGGCGTGACTACCGGTATTGGCGCCGTCCACAACACGGCTAAAGTGAAAGAAGGCGATACCGTTGCGGTATTCGGCCTTGGCGGGATTGGTCTTGCGGTTATCCAGGGCGCAGTACAGGCCAAAGCGGGTCGAATCATCGCGGTGGATACCAACCCTGAGAAGTTCACCCTGGCAGGCGAAATGGGTGCGACCGATTTTGTGAACCCGAAAGATTATGACAAACCCGTTCAGGATGTGATCGTTGAGCTGACGGATGGCGGCGTGGATTACAGTTTCGAATGCATTGGCAACGTTAACGTAATGCGATCGGCGCTGGAATGCTGCCATAAAGGCTGGGGCGAAAGCATTATCATCGGTGTAGCGGGGGCCGGACAGGAAATTCGCACTCGTCCATTCCAGTTGGTGACGGGGCGCGTATGGCGCGGTTCTGCGTTTGGTGGTGTGAAAGGGCGCACGCAGTTGCCGGGTATGGTTGAGGACGCAATGACCGGGAAAATTCAGCTCGATCCGTTCATTACGCACCGCCTGCCGCTGGATCAGATCAACGAAGCATTTGACCTGATGCACGAAGGGAAATCTATCCGTACGGTTATCCACTTCGGGGATCACTAATCCTCTCGCCAGCGGAGCCTTCCGCTGGCGTTTTTTACTTATTATTCAAAGTGTGACGTAGCTAGCGCTTTTCTCTGTAATCAAATTCCCTGCCGTGCCGATGACTCTTTTACAGGCGTGTTTTTACGCATCTTACCTATAAGAGAGTCGACGGTCATGGACAACACAACATCGATGCAGGCGCAGCAAAAGCTGAGCTTCTTGCATCATATCAGGCTGGTTCCGCTGTTTTCCTCCATTCTCGGTGGCATTATTCTTCTGTTTGCCTTGAGCTCCGCCCTTGCGGGATATTTCCTGTTAAAAGCGGATACCGATCAGCAGGATGTCACGTCAGAAATTCAGGTCCGTATGGGGCTATCGAATAGCTCCAACCATCTGCGGACCGCCCGAATCAACATGATCCACGCAGGTGCGGCGAGCCGTATTGCCGAAATGGATGCGATGAAGCAAAACATCAGCGAGGCGGAAACGCGCATTAAGCAATCGCAAGAGAGCTTTAACGCCTATTTGCACCGTTCGGTACGGACTCCAGCAGATGAAGCCCTGGATACCGATCTGAAAGCCAAATACGAAGCCTACATTGCCGGCCTGCAGCCAATGCTCAAATACGCTAAAAACGGCATGTTTGAGGCCATCATTAACCATGAAAATGAAACGGCGCGTCCTCTGGATGATGCCTACAATGGCGTGCTGTTAAAAGCGATTAAGATCCGTACTGACCGCGCCAACGAACTGACTGCCCTTGCACATACCCGTACACAGTTAGGATTGATGTTTATGGTGGGGGCATTCGCCCTGGCTCTGGTACTGACCGCCATGACATTCGTGGTGCTGCGCCGGACGGTTATCAACCCGTTACAACGCGCCGCGACTCGCATTGAGAACATCGCGAAGGGCGACCTGACGATGCCAGATGATGCAGCGGGGCGCAGTGAAATTGGTCGTCTGACGCGTGACCTGCAAACCATGCAGCACTCGCTGGTAGATACCGTAGGAACGGTGCGTCAGGGTGCAGAAGAGATTTATCGTGGGACGAGCGAGATCTCCGCGGGTAACACCGATCTCTCTTCCCGTACCGAGCAGCAGGCGGCAGCCATTGAGCAGACCGCTGCCAGTATGGAACAGTTGACGGCAACGGTGAAACAGAACGCCGATAACGCTCACCATGCCAGCAAGCTGGCGGAAGATGCTTCCGGCAAAGCCAGCCGCGGTGGTCAGATGGTTTCGGGTGTGGTCAAAACGATGGGCAACATCTCCAGTAGTTCGAAGAAAATCTCTGAAATTACCGCGGTGATTAACAGCATCGCTTTCCAGACGAACATTCTGGCCCTGAACGCTGCGGTAGAAGCTGCGCGTGCGGGTGAACAAGGCCGTGGTTTTGCGGTGGTGGCCAGCGAGGTCCGAACGCTTGCCAGTCGTAGTGCAAACGCGGCAAAAGAGATCGAAAGCCTGATCAATGAATCCGTATCGTTGATTGACCAGGGATCTGGTGAAGTAGTGGCGGCGGGCAATACCATGAGTGAGATTGTTGATGCCGTAAGACGTGTCACCGATATCATGCTGGAAATTGCAGCAGCCTCTGATGAGCAGAGTCGCGGTATTGTGCAGGTAAGCCAGGCGATATCTGAAATGGATAAAGTGACGCAGCAGAACGCCTCACTGGTCGAAGAGGCCTCGGCAGCAGCGGCGTCGCTGGAAGAACAAGGTGCACGTCTGACGGAAGCTGTAGGCGCATTCCGTTTAAACGGCGCGACGCAGAGCCGTGGGCCGCGTGCTCAGCCAACGGTAAAACCGACGGCGTTGCGCCCGGTATCGGCCAGCAGTGGCGATAACTGGGAAACCTTCTGATAAAAAAGGGGCCGCAAGGCCTGAAGGCTCCCCATAAATAAAGACAGGCATAGAAGGTTGTGATCTACTTAGTGTTCCACCAAAAAGTAAGGTCACTCCTCTATGCCTGCTTCACAAGTTTGCCATAAATTTTTCAGCCAGTCCCTGAACTCCATTCATCAGTACCGTAAAAACGCCCTGCTCGATATGACCGTGGCCCTGACACGTGGTGCTTCGCTTTCTCTTACCAGCATCGGCAGATACCTGCCAGGCCCCGCACGTGTTAAGCACAAGATTATCAGAGATGAAAAAAGCGAGCGCTATGGACTGGGACTGCGGGCAAGTAAAAGTCGGGGAGAAAAAAGACTATCCGTGCTTTGCCTGGTTGCAGTTCTCTACAGCATCATCCTATGGCTGACGGGATATTACCTTGAAAGTAAGGGAATAAATCGATGGTTCCAGGCGAACAGTGAGAAATCACGCAGGGTGCTGTCGTATCTGACATTGAGTGAAAATGTCATCCGGCAGTCACCGGGGCTCCTGTCGGGGATGAACCCCGACAGGGTATATGCAGATATGGCAAGGGCCTATCGAAACATCATCATGGTGTATTGATGATGTTTCTGGGGATCCCTCAGGCCGCAAGGCCCCTTGTTGTTTCTGTTGTTACTGTTTGTCCGGCAGCGCATACGCGATGATGTAATCACCACGATCCGGCGACTGACGAGCACCGCCTGCGTTGATGATGATGTACTGTTTACCGGTTTTCGGTGAAACATAGGTCATCGGGCCGGACTGGCTACCCACAGGCAGGCGGTCTTTCCAGATCTCTTTACCTGTTGCGGTATCAAATGCGCGCAGGTAGAAGTCCTGAGTACCGGCAAAGAACAGCAGACCGGACTGGGTTGACAGTGACGCACCCAGTGTTGGCATCCCGATTGGGATAGGCATATGCATGCGGATCCCCAGTGGGCCGGTATCTTCAACGGTTCCAACCGGAACCTGCCAGACCAGTTTGCCGGTTTTCAGGTCAACGGCTGACATCGTACCAAACGGCGGTTTCTGACATGGAATGCCCAGCGGTGACAGGAAACGCTCACGCATTGCGCCAAATGGCGTACCGTCCATCGGGACGATACCCATCTCGATACCGCTGGCATTTTTGGCGACGTTTGCGCGTGGAACCATGTAGTTTGCCAGCCCCAGACGCATATCATTCACAAACATCAGGCTGTTATTAGGGTCAACAGAGACGCTGCCCCAGTTCATGCCGCCAAGGGATCCAGGGAACTGCAGCGAACGGTCAAGACCCGGAGGCGTAAAGACACCCTGATGACGCATCTCTTTAAACTGAATACGGCACAGCAGCAGGTCAACCGGCGTTGCGCCCCACATGTCTGATTCGGTCAGCGTCTGGTTGCCAATCATTGGCATGCCAACGGAGTAAGGCTGAGTAGGGGAATAACGTTCACCCTCGACGTTTCCGGCCGGAACCGGACGTTCTTCTACTTTCGCGACCGGTTTGCCCGTCTCACGGTTGAGCATGAAGATCATGCCCTGTTTACTGGTCTGCACCAGTACAGGCGTTGTACCGCCTTTACCGTCAGGCAGGTCGTACAGGAGTGGCTGTGAAGGCAGGTCAAAGTCCCACAGGTCGTGGTGGGTAGTCTGGAAATGCCAGCGTACCTGACCGGTCGTCGCATCCACGGCCACTATCGATGAACTGTATTTATCATCCAGCGCGGTACGTTCACCGGCCCAGAAGTCTGGTGTGGCGTTACCGGTTGGCAGATAGATCAGGTTCAGTCTGGCGTCATACGACATGGCAGACCAGACGTTCGGCGTCCCGCGGGTATAGGTCTGGCCTTCCGGCGGCAGACCGGTCAGGTTCGGATTACCGGGGTCCCACGCCCATGCCAGTTTCCCGGTGTGAACGTCATAAGCGCGTACCACTCCCGGCGGCTCACCTGTGGAGAAGTTGTCTGCAACGCGTCCACCGACCACCACCACGTTGCCCGCAACCAGCGGCGTTGAGGTTTGCTGATAATAACCCGGTTTGATTTCACCCATGCCGACGCTGAGATCGACAATACCGTGATCGCCAAAGTCTTCACAAACCTTGCCGGTGTCGGCATTGATGGCGATAAGACGGGCATCGGTGGTTGGCAGGAACAGGCGACGTGGACAGGCGGCAGGCTGCACAGTGGGTTGTGACGTTGTCACGCTGCTGTGATCTTCAAAATATCCAAGACCACGGCAACGCTGCCAGTTAGGGGCGGTGGCTTTAGAATCGTAACGCCATTTCTCTTTCCCGGAATCAACATCCAGCGCCAGCACTTTGCTGTATGGAGTACAGACATAGAGCGTGTCGCCAACCTGAAGCGGGGTGTTTTGATCTTCTGCGCCCGAACCGTTGCTCTGCGGAATATCTCCCGTATGGGCAACCCAGGCAACCTTCAGGTCGTTGATGTTCTGTTTGTTGATCTGATCAAGTGCGGCAAAGCGGTCACCGTGCGTGGTATTCCCCCAGTGCTCCCAGTTTTTTTGTTGCTCGCCAGGGGCGACAGGTTTAACCGGAACCGGCTCACTGGCGCTCACCAGAGTCTGGGGTTTAAACATCCAGCCCACGCTTACCAGCATCAGAACCGCAAGTACGGCCGCAAGGCCAAACGACGGGGCTTTGTTGACCGGTGCATTGCTGTTTGCTGCTCGCAGGAAAGGCCAGACGATGGCGCAGAGGAATGCCAGAACCGCGAAGGTGAAGAGGCGAGAGAAGAGTGGCCAGAAATCCCAGCCTGCATCGCCCACCGCCCAGAAAATCGAGGCGATAAAGGCGATGGCATACAGCACAATGCCGCTGATGCGGTTGGTGAGGATCAGGATGGCAGAAATCACCATCACCACACCCATTATCATGAAGTACCAACTTCCGCCGACGGTGGCGAGCTTAAGGCCCAACCCGCCAACAGCCAGACCGATGATTGTCATCAGCCCGACAAGGAGCCACTGCAGGATACGAGGTATCCCGCGCGGTGCGCTGCCAAATGCCATTTCTGTCTCCTTAAATACTCCCGTCTTTTCAGGTCTGTGCTGTGCGGCATCTGTACCAAATGGGTAATAAAAGACGAGGATATGATAGTTTCTTACGGTTGTTACCGTGTTAATTGCGCTTTGAACCACTATCCAAATATTCAAATGAACCATTTGGTGAATTCGTGGCTATGATAAAACTGTTAAAATGTTTTACGCAATTGTTAATAAATGATTTCGCATTATTTGATCAGAAGAGATAAAAAACCCGTCTTCAGACGGGTTCTGTCCGTGCGAATGAAGGGCGTGTCAGGCAGGCATGGATTTCCGTATCGCACTGAGCAGCGCTTGCGCGCCTGGCGATAATGGCGTGTCGACGCGGGTTAAAATACCGATGGGTTCACCCGCGCCAGGGATGGTGACCGGCAGGGCAACGAGTGTTCCGTGGCGCAGGTCGTCTTTAACCGCACCTGAGGGGACAAACCAGACGTAGTCAAAGTCCACTGTCAGTTGACGCGACAGTGATGCCGACAGGGTTTCAATGCAGCCACCTGGCAGCGTGCAGCCCTGAAGTTGTAGCAGGGCTTCGGCATTTTGCCGCGGCACTGTACCTTTTGGGGAAACCACAACGGGCCACTCCATGACCCGACTCAGGGTAACGGTATCCTGTAACAGGGGATGATTGGTGCGTACCACCAGCTTCAGTGATTCCAGGAAAAGGAGTTCATAGTTGAGGCCTGTCATCAACTCCGGGTCGGACATCCGACCAATCCCCAAATCAAGCTCACCTGATTTCAGCCCCGCGAGCAACATGGTGTTATTCATGGTCGCGACCTGGATCGTGGTGTGTTTTTGCTGTTTATGAAATTGACCAATGACGGCGGGAAGGATACCCAGTGCGGCCGTCGGTAAGGCTCCCACACGAACAATCTCGTTGCTGTGTTCGTCTTTACGGTTCAGTGCCTGGCCTGCGGTATTGAGTGCATCCAGGACTTTTACCGCGTGGGTCAGGAACTGTTCGCCCACCAGCGTGAGTTGTGCGCCCAAACGTCCACGATCGAACAGGCGGGTTCCGGTAAGTTGTTCCAGCTCGTTCAGCGTTTTTGAGAGTGCAGGCTGACTCAGGTTAAGGGTTTCAGCCGCTCGCCCCAGCGTTCCCTGTTGAGCGACGGCTACAAATGTATGCAAATGGCGCAAGCGTATGCGCTGACTGAACAAACCATTTTTTTCCATAGGCGATGTTAAAAACAGAGCGGTGCGGGTGACAAGTTAAGTTGTTTAATTTTGATAACCTGATAGCAAAATATTTTTAACATTTGATCTGTTTGAGTTACAAGATTTTTTTCAACGGCAGGGATTTTTCTCTCTTCGGGCAATATCCTGCGCTTTTCCTGTAAAGCACAGGCTTTAACCACTCGCCTGTCCAGATCACAAATCGTAAATTCTTCCCGCCGACCAGAACGGCCTTTTCTACACTCCAGGTAATATTCACTGGAGGCATGACATCATGGCGAACACCATCACGGCTGATGATATTCGGGAACACTTTTCGCAGGCAATGTCGACGATGTACCAGCAGGAAGTTCCGCAGTACGGCACATTGCTGGAGCTGGTTGCGGACGTAAACCTGGCGGTTCTTGAACATAATCCGCTGTTACATGAACAGTTGGCGAACGCAGATGAACTGGCTCGCCTGAATGTCGAACGTCATGGCGCAATCCGTGTAGGAACTGCACAGGAGTTGTCCACGCTGCGACGGATGTTCGCCATTATGGGGATGTACCCGGTCAGCTATTATGACCTGTCCCAGGCGGGCGTGCCGGTTCACTCGACAGCGTTTCGTCCCATAGAGGATGGGGCGCTTTGTCGTAACCCGTTTCGCATTTTTACCTCGTTGTTGCGCCTGGAATTGATCGACAACGTGGTCCTGCGTAAACGGGCGGCAGAGATCTTATCCCGCCGAAATATCTTTACACCGCGCTGTCTGGCGTTAATCGACCTGTTCGAGTCAGAAGGACACTTTACTGACGCGCAGGCGCGTGAATTTGTCCAGGAAGCGCTTGAAACCTTCCGTTGGCATCGCCATGCCACGGTCGATCAGGAAACTTACCTCGCATTGCATAATGAACACCGGTTGATTGCCGATGTGGTGTGCTTCCCCGGCTGTCATATCAACCATCTCACGCCGCGCACGCTGGATATTGACCGGGCACAGGAGCTCATGCCTAAGTACGGTATCGAGCCGAAAATTCTGATTGAAGGGCCGCCGCGCCGTGATGTGCCGATCCTGCTTCGTCAGACCAGTTTTAAAGCTCTGGAAGAGCCAGTGCTGTTTTCGGGGGAACATTTGGGTACACACACGGCACGATTTGGTGAAATTGAGCAGCGTGGAGTGGCGTTGACGCCGAAAGGACGTGAACTGTACGACCGTTTGTTGGGACAAGCTGGAACGGGCAAAGACAACATGACGCACCAGTTGCACCTGCATGAAGTGTTTAGCACCTTCCCGGACAGTGAAATGTTCCTGCGTCGTCAGGGACTGGCCTATTTCCGCTATCGTCTGACGCCGGCAGGCGAAGCTCACCGCAAGGCATTTCGTCCCGGTGACGATCCACAACCGCTGATCGAGCGCGGATGGGTTGTGGCTCAGCCCATCACCTATGAAGATTTTCTGCCTGTCAGTGCGGCGGGGATTTTCCAGTCAAACCTGGGGAACGAAACGCAGTCGCGCAGCCACGGTAATGCCAGCCGGGAGGCGTTTGAAACGGCGCTGGGATGCCCGGTGTATGACGAGTTTGCGCTGTATGAAGAGGCGGAAGCGCGCAGTAAACAGCGTTGCGGTTTGCTCTGAAATCGTTACTCTGCACGGGTGTGATGGAAAAAGAAGGTTGTTATGCAAAATCCCTCCGCCCCTGTGGTTGCAACGCGCCAGGGCGCACTGATTGGTTTTACTGATAAGGATGTTCATGTGTGGTGCGGTATCCCTTATGCTGCACCGCCTGTCGGATCATTACGCTGGCGTGCTCCGCAGCCACCCGTTTCGTGGGAGGGTCTGCGTCAGGCGACGACGTTTTCGGCGTCAAGCTGGCAAAACAGCGAGTATTGCCAGGCGCTGGGAGGCGGCGATCCGGGGCAATTTTCCGAAGACTGCCTCTATCTTAACGTCTGGTCGCCGGCCACGCGTTCAACCCCGCTTCCGGTGATGGTCTGGCTGCATGGTGGTGGGTTCACCATCGGTGCAGGCGGGCTTCCCCCTTATAGCGGCCGGGCGCTGGCGCAGCGTGACGTCGTCGTTGTGACGATCAATTATCGGTTGGGTCATCTTGGCTTTTTTGCCCATCCGGCGCTTGAAGGGGAAGAAGAGCGTGTGGTGCATAATTTTGCACTGCTCGACCAACTCGCGGCGCTGAACTGGGTGCGCGACAATATCGCGGTATTTGGCGGTGACCCGCACAATATCACGCTGTTTGGCGAGTCGGCGGGGGCACGCAGCGTCTTGTCGTTGCTGGCATCGCCTCTGGCTGAAGGACTGTTCCATAAAGCGATTGTGCAAAGCGGTTATACCTTGCCGGATACCCCGCGCGAGCAGGCGCTGGAGAAAGGCGTTGCACTGGCGGCGCATTTGGGTCTTGAAAATGCGACAGCAGATCAGCTACGGGCGCTTCCGCCAGAGGTTTTCTGGCCTCTGATTGCGCCGCACAATATCGCCCCGACGCCGATTGCGGGCGACTGTGTATTGCCTGAGCCGATGCTCGATGTTTTCTTTGCCGCCCGTCAGCATCCCGTCCCGGTCATGATTGGCTCGAACAGCGATGAAGCCAGCGTTATGGCAGTATTTGGGATTGATCTGGCAGGACAAATTCAAAAATTACGCCGTGAACGCCGTTTTGGCCTGGGGCTGATTAAGCTACTGTATCCCGGTGTAAAAGGTGATGAAGAGCTTGGGCGGCAGGTTTGCCGGGATATGGCGTTTACCACGCTGGGCTATGTGGTCATGCAGGCTCAGCAACGTATAGGTGCGCCGTGCTGGCGTTACTGGTTTGATTATGTTGCTGAAGCCGAACATGCCACCTACATCAATGGTGCGTGGCACGGCAACGAAGTGCCCTATGTGTTTGATTCGCTGGGGAGCGTCGAACCGTCCCGGCAGTATGTTACTGCGCGTGATCTGCAGTTTTCTGCACAGGTTGCTGACTACTGGGTTAGCTTTGCCCGCCATGCCAGCCACATCCACGACGTCCTCCACGGGCCGACAAACTGGCCAGCCTGTCGTAAAAGGCGGGACGTGTTATTGCGTATAGGTGTGAATAAACATGCAGGATTCAGGCTTGAAAACCGCTTTATGCGCGCAAGAATGAGCCTCTTCAAGCGCGTCATGAAGCACCACGTTAGCCTCGACTGAGCAGACAAGCGCGAAAGGCGGCGAGCCCGTTATCTTTGCTGCCGGACTCGCGCAGTACCAGCCGGTAGCTTGCGCCTGTTCTGATACTGGTCGTGTAAGGCCGCGCCAGACGCCCAGCGCGGATATCTTCTTCCACCAGCGTTTCATCCGCTATCGCGATCCCCAGCCCCTGGATCGCGGCAGTGATCGCCAGATCCATCGTATCGAAGTGTTGATTTTTGAGCATGGCTTGCGGCGAAAGGGCCTGTTTTGCCAGCCATAACGACCAGTCTGTTTTATCTCGCGTAGGGTGGAGAAAGGTGAGTGATGCCAGTTCTGAACCCAGTCTCGCCGGGCTCATCACCGGTGTTAGCGCCTCTTCAAACAGCAGATCGCCCGCGCTCATGTGTGTCCCAAATACGATGGCTGCATCATAGGATTCTGTTTTGAAATTGACGTTGTGATCGGTTGTCGTGGTCAGCGCGATTTGCAGATCGGGTTGTTCGCGCTCTACCTGCAACAGGCGCGGGATCAGCCAGCGCATTGCGCAGGTAGGCGCCTTCAGTCGTACCACGGTTTGCTGGGAACGCGCCTGGTCAGCCACGGTCAGCAGATGTTCAAACGCGGATTGCAGTTCAGGAAGCAGGGCGCTGCCTTGTGGTGAAAGGCGCAAGCCGCGCGCATGGCGTTCAAACAGCGGAAAACCGAACCACTCTTCCAGTGTGGCAATTTTACGGCTCACGGCCCCCTGAGTCAGGCACAGCTCTTTTGCTGCATGGGTGAGGTTAAGGTGACGCGCGGTTTTTAAAAATGCGTCAATGGCATTGAGCGGGAAGGAGCGACGCGACATAAAACACCTCAGGTATGCGTTTTTCTCATGGCTATTATGACAACAATTCGTTTGTCGCCACAACCGACTTATTGTTTGAATAGTTATGCAATCACCACGAGAAAGGAATAACGATGACTTTGAGAACCCCGGTGCAAACCCGTTCAAAATTGCCTGATGTCGGTACAACAATTTTTACCGTCATTGGCCAGCTATCTGCACAGCATAACGCCATTAATCTTTCTCAGGGTGCACCCAATTTCTCTTGTGATCCGAAACTGATCGCCAGTGTGGCGCGGGCCATGGAAGCGGGGCATAACCAGTACGCAGCAATGACGGGGCTGCACCCGCTGAAAGAGCGCATCGCCGAAAAGATTGCATCGCTGTACGGCACAGAGTACGACCCTGGCAGCGAAGTGCTGGTCACCGCCAGCGCCAGCGAAGGCCTTTACTCTGCCATCAGCGGGTTAGTGCATGCTGGCGATGAGGTGATCTATTTTGAACCGTCTTTCGACAGCTACGCACCGATCGTGCGTCTCCAGGGGGCAACTCCGGTCGCCATTAAACTGACCGTCCCGGACTTCGCGGTGAACTGGGATGAAGTTCGGGCAGCAATCACGCCGCGTACGCGGATGATCATTGTGAATACGCCGCATAACCCCAGCGGACAGGTTTTCTCTGCCCAGGACCTCCAGCAACTGGCGGCGCTGACCCGCAATACCGATATCATTATTTTGTCTGACGAAGTCTACGAACACGTGGTTTTTGATGGTGAACCGCACCACGGAATGGCTACTCATCCGCAACTGGCGGAGCGTAGCGTCATTATTTCATCGTTTGGAAAAACCTATCACGTTACCGGATGGCGCGTAGGATACTGTGTTGCCCCGGCGGTATTGATGGAGGAGATCTGTAAGGTCCATCAGTTTTTGATGTTTTCTGCCGATACCCCTATGCAGTACGCCTTTGCGGAACACATGGCGGATCCGCAAACCTGGTTGTCGCTGGCGGCGTTTTATCAGCGTAAACGCGACCTGCTGCAGACCCTGCTGGCCGAGTCGCCGTTCCGGCTGCTGCCAAGCGCAGGTTCGTTCTTCCTGCTGGCCGATTACAGCCATTTCAGCGATGAACGCGATAGCGATATGGTGAAGCGGTTGATCACCGAATGCGGTGTTGCCACGATCCCGCTGTCAGCGTTTTATGCTGACGGTACAGATAATAAATTGATTCGTCTCTCTTTCGCGAAAGATGAGACTACGTTACGGGCAGGTGCTCAGGCCCTGTGTCGGGTTAAACCACGCTAAGGAGTTTTACATGAAATTACGCGCGTTAGTTGTTGGCCTGGGAGTGCTGTGTTCGTTCTCTTCGTTTGCCGCAACGGAGCTTCGCTACGGTCTGGAAGCGGAGTATCCACCGTTTGAAAGCCGTAATGCCTCGGGTGAACTGGAAGGATTTGATGTTGAACTGGGTAATGCTATTTGCAAAGCCGCTGCGCTGAAATGCAACTGGGTGGAAACCTCTTTCGATGCCTTGATCCCAGGGCTGGTGGCGAAGAAATTCGACGCCATTAACTCGGCAATGAACATTACTGAACAGCGCCGCAAGAGCATTGATTTTACCCAGCCGATTTACCGTATTCCGTCACAACTGGTGGGGAAAGCGGGAAGTGCGGTCGATGCGACGCCGGAAGGCCTGAAGGGTAAAACCATCGGTGTGTTGCAAGGGTCCATTCAGGAAACCTATGCGAAAGAGCACTGGGAAAAGCACGGTGTCACCGTGGTGTCTTATAAAGATCAGAACATGGCGTGGGGAGATTTGCTGAATGGCCGCATTGACGCCTCGCTGGTGATGTCTGCTGCCGGGCAGGCGGGTTTCCTTAGCAAGCCACAGGGTAAAGGGTTTGGTTTTATTGGCAAACCGGTGTCCGACGACACGATTCTGGGCAGTGGTATCGGCTTCGGGTTGCGTAAGGGGGATGAGGCCACCAAAAAGCAACTTGATGCCGCAATTGATAAAGTACGTGCCGATGGCACGATCGCCAAACTCGCTGATAAGTACTTCCCGGGTATCGATGTCAGCGTAAAATAAACCGCCTCGTTTTGCCCCGTCTGTCGATGTCCAGCCGGGGCATTTTTAATACACGTCATTCTTCAGCCTGCCTCTGCGTTGGCTACGTCTGTTCACCCCATTCTCTTACTTCAGTAAGCTCCAGGGGATTCTCATACTCGCGGCCTTGATCCAGCATGAATGATTTTGCGTATTTACTCTTATTTACACCACTTTCAGGCCGTTCTGGTCGACAGAAAATATTTCTCACTTTGTTCATATAATCGCCTGCCAACAATTGGATTCTTAACCGTTTTTGTTTAGGCTGTGCGTTCTTTCTTGCCGTCATTTCGCCGACCGCGAAACTCATTCACACGACCATAAGGACGTTTTCTCAGGCATGAATCGCAGACGTTTTTTAAAAGGCTCGCTGGCTATGGCTGCCTTGAGCAGTACTTCCGGCCTGGCCACGCTGTTCTCCCGTGCAGCGAATGCTGCCGAGTCTGACATTGCTGATGGTCAGAGCCGTCGTTTTGACTTCTCCGTGCTGCAATCCATGGCGCATGATCTGGCGAAAACCCCGTGGGGCGGCGCTCCGCGCCCATTGCCGGAAACGCTGGCAACCATGACGCCTCAGGCGTACAACGCCATTCGCTACGACGAAAAACAGTCGCTGTGGAATAACATCGAAAACCGTCAGCTTGACGTGCAGTTCTTCCATATGGGAATGGGCTTCCGTCGCCGTGTGAGGATGTTCTCGCTTGATCCGGCAACATCTCAGGCTCGCGAGATCCATTTCCGTCCGGAACTCTTTAGCTATAACGATACGGGTGTTGACACGAAACAACTGGAAGGGCAAAGCGATCTCGGTTTTGCCGGTTTTCGGGCGTTTAAAGCGCCAGAACTGGCGCGTCGCGATATCGTCTCCTTCCTGGGCGCGAGTTACTTCCGCGCTGTTGATGATACGTATCAGTACGGGCTCTCCGCGCGGGGTCTGGCGGTCGATACCTTCACCGATACACCGGAAGAGTTCCCTGATTTCACCTCGTTCTGGTTTGAAACGGTTAAACCGGGTGATACCTCCTTCACGGTCTACACGTTGCTCGACAGCCCGAGTATCACCGGCGCGTATAAGTTCGTGATCCACTGCGAGAAGAGCCAGGTGATCATGGAGGTGGACAACCATCTCTTCGCCCGTAAAGACATCAAGCAACTCGGCATCGCGCCGATGACCAGCATGTTCAGCTGCGGCAATAACGAACGTCGTATGTGCGACACGATCCACCCGCAAATTCATGACTCAGACCGTCTGGCGATGTGGCGTGGTAATGGCGAGTGGATTTGCCGTCCGCTGAATAACCCGCAAAAGCTGCAATTCAATGCCTATATGGATAAGAATCCAAAAGGTTTTGGTCTGTTACAGCTTGATCGCGATTTCTCCCATTATCAGGACATTATGGGCTGGTATAACAAACGCCCAAGCCTGTGGGTTGAACCGCGTAATAACTGGGGCAAAGGTGCTGTTGGCCTGATGGAAATCCCGACGACGGGTGAAACGCTGGATAACGTGGTGTGCTTCTGGCAACCCGAGAAAGCGGTGGAAGCGGGTGATGAACTGGAGTTCAAATATCGCCTGTACTGGAGCGCGCAACCTCCTGTGCGTTCCCCCCTGGCGAACGTGTACGCCACCCGTACCGGTATGGGTGGTTTCCCGGAAGGCTGGGCGCCTGGCGAAAACTACCCGAAAGTGTGGGCCCGGCGTTTTGCCATTGATTTCGTGGGGGGCGATCTGAAAGCCGCCGCGCCGAAAGGTATCGAGCCGGTGATTACGCTCTCCAGCGGTGAAGCGAAGCAGGTCGAAATTCTCTACGTTGAGCCGTTTGACGGTTATCGCATCCTGTTTGACTGGTATCCCACTTCTGACTCAACAGAGCCGGTGGATATGCGCATGTTCCTGCGCTGTCAGGGAGAGGCAATCAGTGAAACCTGGCTGTATCAGTACTTCCCGCCCGCGCCGGATAAACGCAATTACGTAGACGACCGCATTATGCGGTAATGTCGGGCAAGGACTGCATTATTCGTTACTGCCCTGTTCCTTCTCCCTTTGGGAGAAGGAACAGGGATGAGGAGGGACAATGACCGCAACGCAAGCCGAAACCATCGCGGTTACCGATCGCATCACACTCCGCGCGGTTGAAGAGCGCTACACCGCAGAACTGCACAATCTGGTTACGAAAAACAGAGCCTGGCTGCGAACCGCCTTCGACTGGGCGCAGTATGTTGGTACTGAAGATGACACCCGGCGTAATGTGCAGAGCAATCAAATGTTGCACCAGCGCGGGTACGCCAAAATGTACCTGATCTTTCAGGATGATGTGCTGGCTGGCGTGCTTTCGTTCAACGCCATCGAACCGACCAATAAAACCGGGTATATCGGTTACTGGCTGGATGAGGCGCATCAGGGGAAGGGCATCCTTTCACATGCGCTCCAGGCGTTTATGCGTTATTACGCAGAGCGAGGCGAAATTCGCCGTTTTGTCATTAAATGTCGGGTGGATAACGTCAGAAGTAATAAGGTGGCACTGCGCAACGGCTTTGTTCTGGAAGGTTGCCTGCGTGAGGCAGAGTTTCTCAACGGCCACTTTGACGATGTGAACACGTACGCGAAGATCGTTTCGCTATAATGCCCCCAGCAGCGGGGTACGGGTAATGCGCTGATTGCCGTTGATCACCTTTTCACCGCGCAGGTGGATGTTTTCTCCGAAAGCCTCGATCACCGCATCGTCGGTGATCTCAATCCGGTGTTCGATCAACACATCGCCACTGATACGCACTCGCCCCTGAATCACAACCCGGTCATCAATCAGAATCGGGCCACCTCTCAGCCATGCCTGACCGCCGATCAACACGTGGTGTTTAATGACACAGTTGCCTTCTATCACTGCATTCTCTGCAACCTGCGAACTGTAGCGCAGGGTGGGGATTGCGTCGTCGTCAACCCCTGCAATCAAACGAGCGTTGCCATACACTTTGGCGCAGTCGCAGACCCAGACATTATTGAGATCGTTACCCTCAATCAGGGCGTGGTCGTACACTTCGGCACGGTGCTCAATAAAAGCAAAATTCACCACCGCATCACCATAGATCTGCGCCTGATGAACAACGCGAGACTGACTCACGGTCGCATTGCCGTAGATTTTCAGGATTTGCTCATGGTCAGCAGTCAGCCCTTTTGCCGCGATTACCACGCTGTGGTTCAGTATCCGGGCATTGCCGAAGATATGACATTCGCCACGGATCTCTGAATGTTGAACGGTGACGTTGTCACTTATTAGCGCGCTGTGGCTGATTTGTGCCGCCTCTATCAGGCTGTTACCCGTTATTTTGGCGTGATGGCTAATGACACAGGACTGGGTGATACGGGCGTTGTCCGCGATTCGGGCATGACCAAAAACCACGCTGTTTTCATCGTAAACCCAGCAGTTCCCGTCCTGGGAGAGGGAATGTTCGTCCTCAACCCAACCCCCTTTTGTCCCGCTGATGATGTCGTTAAAATCCGACATTGCGATAATTTGACGCAGAGTTGTCGTGGCTTGTTCCTCGCCGTTTTTCCAGTGCCACTGGCGGGTTTCATCGCTAAGCCGATACTTTGTCATCATCATCTCTCTGATAAGTGCCTTAACTAAACGTAGCAAACTTTGGCTTTTTCGAAGTACTGGCATACGCAGGGGAAACCCCTTAAAATGGCATTTAAAATACAGTTTAAGATTTAAAATAAATGCATAAAGATAATCACACCCAACAGGCCCTCAACTTACCCTCCGGCTACTTTGGCATGGTGCTGGGGACAATGGGCATGGGCTTTGCCTGGCGCTATGCCAGCACGCTCTGGCCCGTGACTCGCTGGCCTGGCGACATTCTGGTTGCTCTGGCGGTGTGTATCTGGTGTTTACTGACGGTGGCATTCATCACCCGGGCTGTCCGTTTTCCTCACAGTGTACTGGCTGAAATGCGCCATCCGGTGATGAGCAGTTTTGTCAGCCTGTTTCCGGCAACCACAATGCTGGTGGCCATTGGTGTTGTTCCCTGGTTTCGGCCCCTTTCACTGGTCTTGTTCAGCATCGGCGTCGTGATACAACTCAGCTATTCTGCCTGGCAGAGTGCCGGGTTGTGGCGAGGGCAACACCCACAGGAGGCCACCACGCCGGGGTTATACTTACCTACCGTCGCGAATAATTTCATCAGCGCAATGGCTTGCGGCGCACTAGGGTTTCATGATGCGGGTCTGGTATTCCTGGGCGCGGGGATTTTCTCCTGGCTCAGCCTCGAACCGGTCATTTTGCAACGTCTGCGTAGCGCCGGAGAACTACCTTCACCTTTGCGCACATCGCTCGGCATTCAACTCGCGCCAGCTCTGGTGGCCTGTAGCGCCTGGTTCAGTGTGAATGGTGGTGAAGCCGATACCTTTGCCAAAATGCTGTTTGGCTATGGACTGTTACAGCTCCTGTTTATGCTGCGCCTGATGCCGTGGTATCTCTCACAGCCGTTTAATGCCTCTTTCTGGAGCTTCTCGTTCGGTGTCTCTGCGCTTGCGACCACTGGTTTGCATTTGGGGCAGGGCAGCCCAGCGGGTTTCTTCCATGCCATCGCCATTCCCCTGTTCATTTTCACGAATGGCATCATTGCGATGCTGTTAATACGTACTTTTATCTTGCTGATGCAGGGCAAACTTCTTGTTCGCACTGACAAAGCACGGCTTATGCTTCCTGAGGAAAAACAATGACTGTTGATGAAAACTATTTCACCGAGAAATATGGTCTGACGCGTACACACTCAGAGGTGTTGTACAGCGCAGGCATCGTTAAACCGGGTAAAACGCTCGATCTGGGCTGTGGAAATGGCCGTAACAGCCTGTATCTGGCGGCTAACGGCTACGATGTGACCGCGTGGGATAAAAACCCAATGAGCATCGACAATATTGAGCGTATTAAAGCGGCGGAAGAGATCACCAACCTGCACGCGGCGATCAACGATCTGAACACCCTGAGCTTTGACGGGGAATACGATTTTATTCTCTCCACCGTGGTGATGATGTTCCTGGACGCAAAAACGATCCCGGGTCTTATCGCCAATATGCAGCGTTGCACCACACCCGGTGGTTACAACCTGATTGTTGCCGCCATGGATACGCCAGATTATCCGTGTACGGTTGGCTTCCCGTTTGCCTTCAAAGCCGGTGAACTGAGCAACTACTATGAAGGCTGGGAACTGCTGAAATACAACGAAGAGGTCGGTGAGTTGCATCGCACCGACGAAAACGGTCATCGCATCAAGCTGCGCTTTGCCACGATGCTGGCACGTAAAGCGCGTTAACGCGCGGCCAGCAGACAGATTTGCAGGGCTGTATGGTAAGACGCCTCGAACGACGACAGCGGCAAAAACTCAAATTTCGAGTGGAAGTTATGAGCGCCCGTGAAGAAGTTCGGGGTAAGTAACCCTTTTGCCGATAATGCTGCGCCGTCCGTGCCACCCCGCATGGGTGTCGGTTTCGGCGTGATGCCCAGAGACGCCATAGCTTCAAACATCAGGTCAATGGCGCGGCGGTCTTCGCCGATGGCGTTACTGATATTGCTGTAAGTATCCTCAATGCGGTATTCCACGCTGGCCGTAGGGTGTTGTGCCGCAATGAGACCCGCCACATCGGCGATCTGCTGCTTACGGGCCGCAAAGTGAGTTTTATCAAAATCGCGGATGTTGGCTTTCAACACCGCCTCGTTTTGCCCGGCCTGAATACCGTTAAACCAGATATACCCTTCACGGCCTTCTGTGCATTCCGGTGTTTGCTGGCGATCGAAATGGCTGATGAAGTCGGTTGCCATTAGCAGGGGATTGACCAGTACGCCTTTGGCTGACATCGGGTGGGCTGTTACGCCGGTGAAGCGGATCTCGGCGGCGGCAGCGTTAAAGTTCTCATACACAATCTCCCCCAGCTCACAGCAGTCAATGGTCCAGGCAAAATCCACATCGAAACGCTTCAGATCCAGCGCTTTTGCCCCGTTAAGCCCAATCTCTTCATCGGGTACAAAGGCCACCACAATATCGCCATGTTGATGCCTGGCCGTCAGGTTTTCCAGCACGGTCATGACCACTGTAACCGCCGATTTATTATCTGCGCCTAATACACTGGTTCCATCGCTGAAAATAATCTCTTCATTGGGGTAAGCCAGTATTTCAGGGTGCTCATCAACGCGTAGCCAGATGTCTTGCTCTTTATTCAGGCAGAGGTCTTCACTGGTGAAAGTTAATATTTGCGGATGAATATCCGGTGATAAACCGACGTCGACGGTATCAATATGGGTAATAAAACCGATACGCGGTGCTCCGGCTACATTGCCTTTTTTCACGGCGGTGACAGTGGCGAATTCGTCAATCACAATCTCGTCTAAACCCAGACGGGTAAGCTCGTCAGCCAGTTCCCGCGCCATATCATGCTGGCCTGACGTGGAGGGCAGTGTTTTCACTTTGGGATCGCTCTGGCTGGTAATGGCAAGATAACGAAAAAAGCGTTGGGTTAATTGTCTGGAGAGTGCTGAAGCCATAGTGATTCCCTCTTTTTTTGTTTTATCAGGTGTTTGCAATATCACTTTAATGTTATTTATGAAATGGCAAAAGAATTAATTAGCCGTCGAATTAAAAAGACAGGAATAAAAGATGAAAAGCAAACTCACAGTTTTAACTCTGGCGATTGCGGCACTGACGGTCAGTTCCACCGTTGCGGCGAAAACGCTGGTGTATTGCTCCGAGGGATCACCGGAGAACTTTAATCCTCAGTTATATACCTCGGGAACCAGCGTCGATGCCAGCGCCGTGCCGGTTTACAATCGACTGGTTGATTTTAAACCCGGAACCACGGAGCTGGTTCCGAGCCTCGCTGAACGTTGGGATGTCAGCGACGATGGCAAGGTTTATACCTTCCACCTGCGAAAAGGGGTGAAGTTTCAGAGCAATAAAACCTTTACGCCAACACGAGACTTTAATGCTGATGATGTGATTTTCTCCTTCATGCGCCAGAAGGATGCGAATCACCCGTATCACAATGTCTCCAACGGCAGCTACTCCAACTTCGAAAGCCTGGAGTTTGGCACGCTGATCACCGCGATTGATAAAGTGGATGATCACACCGTGCGCTTCACGCTGGCGCACCCTGAAGCGCCATTTGTCGCCGATCTGGCATGGTATTTTGCCTCGATCCTCTCAGCTGAGTATGCCGACGCGATGCTCAAGGCCGGTACGCCAGAAAAAGTGGATATGGATCCGATTGGCACTGGCCCCTTCAGGCTGGCGCAATATCAAAAAGATTCACGCATCCTCTACACGGCTTTCCCGGATTACTGGCAGGGCAAGTCAAAACTCGACAGGCTGGTGTTTAGCATTACCCCTGATGCCGCCGTACGTTATGCGAAGGTCGAAAAAAATGAGTGTCAGGTGATGCCGTTCCCTAATCCGGCCGATTTAACCCGTATGAAGGCTAACCCCGATATCAACCTGATGAGCAAATCCGGGCTGAATACCGGTTTCCTCGCGTTTAATACCCAAAAACCGCCGCTGGATAACGTTAAGGTGCGCCAGGCGCTGGCTATTGCCATCAACAAACCCGCAATTATTGATGCCGTGTTCCAGGGGACAGGAACCGCAGCGAAGAACCTGTTACCGCCCGGTGTCTGGAGCGCGAACAGCGAACTGAAAGATTATGAATACGATCCTGAGAAGGCGAAAGCGTTGCTGAAAGAGGCGGGGTTTGCTAACGGACTTAGCATTGATTTATGGGCTATGCCCGTTCAACGCCCCTATAACCCGAATGCCAAACGCATGGCGGAAATGATTCAGGCTGACTGGGCGAAAATTGGCGTGCAGACCAAAATCGTGATCTATGAGTGGGGTGAGTACCTGAAACGGGTGAAGAGCGGTGAGCATCAGGCGGCGCTGATGGGATGGACGACAGCAACAGGCGACCCCGATAACTTCTTCGGCCCACTGTTTACCTGTACTTCAGCCAATGGCGGTTCGAACTCGGCTAAATGGTGCTACAAACCTTTTGACAACATCATTGCAGAAGCAAAATCGATAACCGATCACGAAAAACGTGTCGCGCTTTATAAGCAGGCGCAGCAGATAATGCACGATCAAATGCCTGCCGTCATGATTGCCCATTCGACGATTTTTGAGCCAGTGCGAAAAGAAGTGACGGGCTATGAAATTGATCCCTTTGGGAAACACCTTTTCTGGCAGGTTGACATTAAAGAGTAGCAAGGAACTGCCCGAATTGATTTCGGGCAGTGATTTATCAATTTGTGCTGCTAACCTCATTTTTTGCCACAACAAACCCGCCCACCTTTTGCTATAACTTCAAGTGCATACTTGCAAATAACATGGAATACCATCATGCGTACTCAAACTTTTTTTAAAGTTGCAGTGCTTTCTGGACTGTTGGCGTTGGCGGGCTGTGCTTCAAAAGTCACGTCACCCGAGCAGTATTCAGGTTTTTTAAAAGATTATTCTGGCTTGCAGCAAACCACTTCTGCGACAGGTAAACCGGTTCTGCGTTGGGTCGACCCGGCATACAGTGATGCGAAATATGACAATATTGTCTGGAATCCTATTACGTATTATCCAGCGCCTAAACCGACAACGCAGATTGGCCAAAAAACGCTTGATGAATTGCGGACGTATACGGACAACAAAATGAAAACGGCGATTGGCCAGCGTAAGCCTATTGTCGCAACACCAGGACCACGCAGTTTGATCTTCCGTGGTGCTATCACCGGTGTTAGCTCTAAACAGGAAGGGTTACAGTTCTACGAAGTTGTTCCTGTCGCACTGGTTCTGGCGGGTACGCAAATGGCAACCGGTCATCGCACTATGGATACCCACCTCTATTTTGAAGGTGAGTTGATTGATGCCGCGACAGGAAAACCGGTTATCAAAGTCGTCCGTAAAGGCGAAGGTAAAGAGCTGGCGAATGAAAATACGCCACTTGGCTTTGCTACGCTGAAACAGGTTGTTGATGATATGGCGACGGATGCCACCATGTTTGACGTGAAGAAGCCGGCGAAATAAGTCTCCAGGCCGGCCTGATGGAGTGCAGGCCGGCTTATTTTCAGGCAGTACGAAGCCGTCTGAACCAGGTTTCAGGTTTCGTAAACATCACCATATTCCCGCCCAGAATCAACAGCAAACCCACGATCCCATTGATGTGCCAGACATAACCTTCGTACACCGTTGAGATAGATAAAGCCACAAGCGGAAACAGTAAGGTGCTGTAAGCGGCTTTGCCCGCTCCAATGCGCCCGACCAGTGTGAAATATGCGCCAAACGCAATGACCGAGCCAAAGAGGGCAAGATAGAGCAGCGCGCCAATATAACTCACCGTCCATTCCGGCATGAAGTTATCACCGCGGATCAGCGCAATGCCGCCCATCACCAGCGTGCCGTAGAGCATAGCCCACGCGTTGGTTGTCATTGTCTCCAGACCGTTGCGCTGATGGCGCATGCTGATCATATTTCCCAGTGAAAAGCCATATGTGCCAAGTGCGGACAGGCCAATCCCCGTGAGCAGTGACGCGCTCCAGCCACTCGCCAGCAAGTCATCCCAGAAGAGGGTGACGATACCAATCAACCCCAGAAAAGCCGCTGTCCAGAAGCGGGCAGGCGGGCGTTGCCCGAAGAAAATAAAGCTATTGATGGCGTTATACAGCACGGCCATGGAGAAAATGACGGACTCCAGCCCCGTATTGATGTGAGCGGCGGCGGTGTAAAAGCACCAGAAGTTAAAGCAGAAGACACAACAGCCCTGAAGCAGGCAAAAGAGGTGATCTTTGAGCGCAAGTTTGCGCACGCGACGCAGCGCGATAAGCACAATCATCATGATGGCGCAGGCGACGGCAAAGCGCCAGAAAATAGAGACGGGAGCCGCGACAGGCCCTTGTTGCAGGAAAATTGCAATCCAGGTGGTTCCCCAGATAATCACCACCAGCCCATACAGTAATGCGTTCATGTGTCTCTCTTCTCACAGCCGAAAACGACATTGTGCTGGCAACGGCGATCGTGTGCTGTCACCGTTTTGCGCCGGGCTTGCAAATTCTTGCGCTTTTTTCTGTCGCCGCTACTGGAATCAGGGCGCGACAGTTCATAGACTGGGGATCTGTTTAATCACGTGTTAACGGTTATGTCTCGCGCTTACGATACTTTTGAAACGCTACGCCAGCAAAACGCAGTGCTCCGGGAAACCGTTGCGCTCAATTCGGGTATCCAGTTGGCGGCGTGGTACAACAAGCACGACACCATTACGGTTAAAAGCGATCACCACACCCTGAGCCTTTACGTAGCTGACGGCTACGAGAGCTACCAAAAGACACCGGCTGGCTGGAAGAATGGCGGTGGTCCGGATCGTTTCTGCCTGATGCCTAAAGACAGCGAATCCACCTGGGATATTCGTGATGATCTGTCATTTGTCCATCTCTATTGCACCGATGACCATTTGCGGGATATTGGGGAAAAAATCTGGGATAAACGCCCACTGACGTTGACGCTGGATGAAAAAATCTTTGGCAGCGACCCTAAAATTACTGCGCTTTATCGTCAGTTTTTACTGGGTTGCGACTGGCAGCAGAAAGCCAACCAGCTCACTCTGAGCACGGCGTCCACACTGCTGCTGACGCATCTGTTGCAGAATTATACCAACGTGCAATGGAAGTTACCGGTGGTGACTGGCGGGTTGTCACCCTTTATTTTGCGTAATGTACTGGCCTTTATTGAAGAGAATCTCGCGCAGCCACTGACCCTGGCCGAGCTGGCAGCGCAGGCCGCACTGAGTGAGTACCATTTTGCCCGTATGTTCCGCCAGTCGATGCAGCAAGCCCCTCATCAGTATGTGATGCACCGGCGGATGGAAAAGGCAAAAGTGCTGGTGAAATACACCGAAAGCCCGCTCACGGATATTGCACTCGCGTGCGGGTTTAACTCTGCCAGCCATTTCAGCAACCGCTTTCGCAGCATGATGGGGATGACGCCTTCGCAGCTACGCGCGGCGAGCGCGTGAAAATACAGCGTAACAGACTCCGCCAAGTACCAGTCCCCAGAAGGCTGACCCCATTCCAAGAATTGTGACGCCGCTAGCCGTCATCAGGAAAGTGACAATTGCCGCATCACGTTCCGCTTCATTGTTCAGCGCCTGATATAAGCTTCCACTTATTGTTCCCAGCAACGCCAGCCCGGCCAGCGTCTGGATCCAGTTCAGTGGAAGAGCGGCCAGTAATCCGGTAATGGAGCCGCCAAACACGCCAGCCAGCAGATAAAAGACACCTGCTGCCGCTGCCGCCATCCAGCGTTTACTGGCATCAGGATGGGCATCCGGGCTTTGGCAAATGGCGGCGGTAATGGCAGCAATACAGATGGAATAGACCCCGAAAGGCGAAAACAGCAGTGCCAGCGCGCCGGTAAAAATAATCAACGGTGAAACGGCAAGCGGATAACCGGATGCTTTCATGGTGGCGAAGCCTGGGGCATTCTGCGACGCCATTGTGACGAGGAAGAAGGGCAATCCAACGCTGATCAGGCTGGAAACGGTAAATACGGGTGCGATAAATTGCGGCATGACGACGGATAAGGTGATCTTGTCCGTGACAACGTCACCGCCAGCCCAGGCGACAAACCCCCCAACCAACAGGGTCGCGACAATGGCGTAGCGTGGCGCAAGGGCTTTCGCTGCCAGCCACGCCGCCAGCATGCTACCACACAGCAAAACGTGGCCATTCAGGTGTGTAAAGGCCTGGAGACCAAAACGCAGCAACACGCCAGCCAGCATCGCGGCGGCAAGTGAATGAGGTATCAGCTTCATCAGGCGCGCAAAAAGCCCCGTCACTCCGCAGAGCAGAATCAGCGCATTGGCAAAAATAAAAATTCCAATGGTTTCGGCAAGCGTCACGCCCTGCAAACTGGTGGCAAGCAGGGCGGCGCCTGGTGTTGACCATGCGGTGAGTACCGGCGCTTTATACCACCAGGAGAGCGCAAGGGTGCTGACGCCCATCCCCAGCCCGAGAGCGGTCATCCAGCCTGCAATCTGGTGCGCATCCGCACCAGCAGCAGCAGCGGCTTGCCAGATGATGGCAGCAGAACTGGCATATCCCACCAGCACGGCGACAAACCCAGCCAGTACGGCAGGAAAGAGATGAGAGGAACTGCGCATAGGAACTCCGTTGTGCGTTATAACGTCCGGTGCAATGTAACACTGTGCGTTATAGCGTACAAGTGATAGACTTCGCCCTAACAGGAGAGGTTATGGATATTACTCAACATCTTGCATCTACACTGAAAACACTGCGACAGGCACGCGGGTGGAGCCTGTCAAAATTGTCTGAAGAGACCGGGGTATCGAAAGCGATGCTTGGGCAAATCGAGCGCAATGAATCTAGCCCGACGGTTGCTACGCTCTGGAAGATTGCCACCGGACTGAACGTGCCGTTTTCGGCATTTATCACACCCGGTGCAAGCCCGCAGGCGGTCTTTGATCCGCAACAGCAAGCGATGGTGGTAAAACCGTTGTTCCCCTGGGATGACGCGCTCAAATACGACCATTTTTCCATTACGCTTGCACCCGGCACGTTGAGCGAGTCAACGCCGCACGAAGCGGGGGTGATCGAACATGTTGTGGTCATAAGCGGTGAACTGGAGATGAACATTGAAGGGGTCTGGCAGACGATTCAGGCTGATTCCGGCGTGAAATTTGCGGGCGATAAACCCCACGCTTATCGCAATAGTACGGCTCAGACCGTGCACTTCCACTCACTGATACATTATCCCCGCTGAAGGTACGCAAAACGGTTTCGCTGTCGCATACTTCTGACTACAATAGCCGCCATTTTGACCATAACGGATAACGACGACGTATGCGCCTGCAATCCCATCATCTCGAACTCTTAAGCCCGGCGCGTGACGCCTCCATCGCCCGTGAGGCTATCCTTCACGGCGCGGATGCCGTCTACATTGGCGGGCCTGGCTTTGGTGCTCGCCATAATGCCAGCAACAGCCTGAGTGATATCGCCGCTCTCGTGCCTTTTGCCCATCGCTATGGGGCGAAAGTGTTCGTGACGCTGAACACCATACTGCATGATGATGAACTGGAACCTGCGCAGCGACTGATTACCGATTTGTACCAGACCGGTGTTGATGCGCTGATCGTTCAGGATATGGGCGTGCTGGAGCTGGATATTCCCCCGATTGAACTGCACGCCAGCACTCAGTGTGATATCCGTACGGTCGAAAAAGCGAAATTTCTCTCCGATGTCGGCTTCTCCCAGATTGTGCTGGCCCGTGAACTGAACCTGAATCAGATCCGCGATATTCACCAGGCAACGGATGCGACTATCGAGTTCTTTATCCATGGCGCGTTGTGTGTGGCGTATTCCGGTCAGTGTAATATTTCACATGCGCAGACCGGTCGCAGTGCTAACCGGGGGGACTGCTCTCAGGCATGTCGCCTGCCGTATACCCTGAAAGACGATCAGGGCCGGGTGGTTGCCTTTGAAAAACACCTGTTGTCGATGAAAGATAATGATCAGACTGCCAACCTGGCTGCGCTGATTGACGCAGGCGTTCGTTCCTTCAAGATTGAAGGGCGCTACAAAGACATGAGCTACGTGAAGAACATCACCGCGCATTATCGTCAGATGCTGGATGCCATCATTGACGATCGTGGCGACCTGGCGCGTGCGTCAGCCGGACGTACCGAGCATTTCTTTATCCCGTCGACAGACAAAACGTTCCACCGTGGCAGCACCGATTACTTTGTTAATGCGCGTAAAGGGGATATCGGTGCGTTCGATTCGCCGAAATTTATCGGCTTACCGGTCGGTGAAGTGCTGAAAGTGGCGAAAGATCATCTGGATGTTCAGGTTACGGAGCCACTGGCAAATGGCGATGGTCTGAACGTGATGATCAAGCGTGAAGTGGTCGGATTCCGCGCGAATACGGTGGAAAAAACCGGTGAAAATCGCTACCGCGTCTGGCCAAATGAAATGCCTGCTGACTTATACAAAGCACGCCCCAATGCCGCCCTCAACCGCAACCTTGATCACAACTGGCAACAGGCATTACTAAAGACCTCCAGCGAGCGTCGTGTTGCCGTGGATATCGAACTGGGAGGCTGGAAGGAACAGCTAATCCTGACCATGACCAGTGAAGAGGGCGTCAGCGTAACGCATACCCTTGACGGTCAGTTCGACGTGGCTAATCATGCCGAAAAAGTACTGAACAGCCTGAAGGATGGCGTGGCGAAACTCGGTCAGACGATCTATTACGCGCGCAATATCGACGTCAATTTACCGGACGCGTTGTTTGTGCCGAATAGCCTCCTGAACCAGTTCCGTCGCGAAACGACGGAGAGGCTGGATGAGGCACGTCTGGCTCAGTATCCGCGTGGTAGCCGTAAGGCCGTTTCCGTACCTGCGCCGGTCTATCCCGATACGCATTTATCCTTCCTCGCAAACGTATACAACCATAAAGCGCGTGCGTTCTATCATCGCTATGGCGTGCAGTTGATTGATGCCGCTTATGAAGCACATGAAGAGAAGGGCGACGTGCCGGTCATGATCACCAAACACTGTCTGCGTTTCGCCTTTAATCTGTGCCCGAAACAGGCAAAAGGCAACATTAAGAGCTGGAAGGCAACGCCTATGCAGCTGGTGAATGGTGACGAGGTGTTGACGCTGAAATTTGACTGTCGGCCGTGTGAAATGCATGTGATTGGCAAGATGAAGAATCACATCTTTAAAATGCCACAACCGGGAAGTGTGGTGGCATCCGTCAGTCCGGAAGATCTGATGAAGACGCTGCCGAAACGTAAAGGCAGTTAATTAGCGAAAGTGAGTCTCGGGTTTGCGTGATTTCTGCCAGTGGTGGTGTTCGCGCAAACCGTCTGCTGAATCTTCGGCAACGCTGCGTAACTCATCGCTGTCGGCTTCATGACGAAGCTGGTGGTCGACATTCTTGACCCACAAAAATTCATGCCCTTTATGCCCCGCCATCAGTTGACCTGAGAATAATGCGCAGATCAACAACATGATTGAAAACCCTTTTTTAAACATTATCTCACCGCTGAATGATATTTCACGGCTATCATGAAGGTAATTTCATAGAGTTATTATTCAATAATTCAAATTAGCGCAAAGGGATTGTCAATTACTGTGGTGGCTGAAATAAAACAGGGGCGTTGTGCCCCTGCATTTTATCGGCGGTCGTCTTTCGGTGGCAGCGGTTTTTTACCCTCTTTTGGCGGCTGTTTACCGTCATTATGCTGCGGGCGTTTGCCATCATGTTGCGATTTATTATTGTGATGCTGAGTCTTATCGCCGTTCAGATGCTGCTGCGGTGCTTTGCCCTGATGCTGTGGTTGTTTGCCATCTCGTGGTGGTTGCTTTTCGTTATGCTGAATGGGGGGCTTCTCAGGCTGGACGGGCGGTTTGTTGTCTGCAAATACATGAGAAGAGAGCCCCAGCGCAATGACCGCGGTAAGTGTGGCAAATTTTTTCATGTCGATAATTCCTTTCTCGTTTATTTAACGGCGGTGATTTCAGCACCGAAAAATGGAGAAAATGTGGATGACCTGGGATATTCAGATTCGGCCTGGATTTGCAGCGGAAAGAGAGAAATATGCAGACTGAAATCGCGAAATTTCAGCATGGTTAAAACGTTTGTTTAGCCTTCATTGAATTTTCCAGTGTTAGGGTTACATCAGATCCAACCCGGCAGGGAATGTCGGGAACCCAGAGAAGAAATACAGATCTATCCATGCAAGCATTTACCGCCAGTTTCTGGCGGTTTTTTTTGCCTGTACTTCGGTGGTTAGCGGAATTAACGGAGAAATTGTTTACGATATTCTCCTGGGGAGATCGCATAAAGCTGACGGAAGTGGTGTCGCAATGTGGCTGACTGACCAAAGCCGGTCTGTTCCGCAATGCTATCGATGCTTAATCGACTATTTTCCAGGTAATCTTTTGCCCGTAACAGACGTTCATTGAGCAGCCAGCGTGAGGGAGTTGTTCCGGTTGCATCCTGAAAACGGCGCAGGAACGTGCGTTGACTCATCCCGACACGCCGCGCCAGCGAGTCAATACTGTGCTGAAGCGCAAGGTGCTGATGCAGAAAGTCGAACAGTTGTCCAATACGCTGGCTTTCCCGCAGTTGTGCCACTGGGCGGCTAAGCTGCTGTGTTTGCGAGCCATCCCGGTGCGGTGGGATCACCAGGCGACGCGCAACATGGTTGGCTGCTTCCATACCGTAGTCCCGACGGACCACATGCAGGCACAAATCAATCCCTGCCGCGCTACCCGCTGAAGTCAGAATGTCGCCTTCATCCTGATAGAGGACATCTTCCACGACGGTGACGGCCGGAAAACGCGTTTTGAGTTGCTCAAGGTAACGCCAGTGTGTGGTAGCTTTTCGCCCGTCGAGCAGGCCAGATGCGGCAAGAACGAAGACGCCGGAACAGATTGACATTATCTGGCAGCCCCGGGCACTGGCCTCCCTCAGTGCTTCACTCAGCGC
Source organism: Lelliottia sp. RWM.1 (assembly GCF_016859735.1). Classification (NCBI taxonomy): domain Bacteria; kingdom Pseudomonadati; phylum Pseudomonadota; class Gammaproteobacteria; order Enterobacterales; family Enterobacteriaceae; genus Lelliottia; species Lelliottia sp. RWM.1. The sequence goes on from NZ_WLVC01000003.1 coordinate 52,264, forward strand.
AGCAGGAACAGGTGAATCCACGCCACGCCAGCCAGGGATCACCACCAAATCGGCCTCTTCAAGAAGGCTGAGATCACCGTCAGCAAGCATCCTGATCCCACCTGTTGCGCGAAGCTCACCGCGATCAACTCCGACAACAGCAAAACGATACCAGTCATCGCCCATCTCCGGGCGCGGCAGGCCGAAGATCTCAACGGCGACGCCAAACTCAAAGGTACAGAGTCCGTCATAGGCCAGGACGACCACGCGCGGGCGAAAAACCGGTCTTAACGTTGTCATCTTTTTGCTGTTTTCTGGCATGAGTGGATACATTCGCCGGATGAATTTTTGGATAGAGTAGTGTTAACACAAACGCCAAAGAGGAGGAAGGGTCATGAGTTATGTTACTGAATTTCCAACTGCTGAACCGCAGGAAGCCGTCGCACATTTTCTGCGTCGTCTGAGTGTTGAGACGGATTGCGCGGATGTGCATCATGCGCTGGCAAACCATGAGCAGGATTTCGTGTTGCTGCATGTCGTGGGTAAACCGGAACAGTTTGCACGCCGCCACCTTCCTGGGGCCATCCATCTGCCGTGGTCACAGATGACGGCTGAACGTATGGCGGAATGGCCAGTAGAGACGATTTTTGTGGTTTATTGTGCCGGTCCGCACTGCAACGGCGCGGACAGAGCGGCATTAAAGCTCGCGCGTCTGGGGTTGCCGGTCAAAATCATGATTGGTGGCATCACCGGCTGGGAGGACGAGAACCTGGCATTCGCCAGTGATATTTCATGATCCTCCTGCCGAACATGAATTTTTTTCAATACAGGTGAAATTTTCTCGTTTGTCGTGAAGCAGCAGATATGACATCTTTTTTGGACATTTAGACATCCAGAAGTCTAAAGGTTCAAATAATGAATTATCACTGTTGGCAATTATCGCCAGCAGACAAAGGAGATTTCCATGCAGCGACAACACGCCCCATACCGCGCCGATGTAGTCGGCAGTTTTTTACGTCCCGATGCCATCAAACAGGCCCGTCTGCAGTTTGCCAGCGGTGAGATTGATGCCGGGCAACTGCGTGCTGTTGAGGATGAGGCGATCCGTCATGTTGTCGAACAACAATGCGCCTGTGGGTTGCATGTGGTGACCGACGGTGAATTTCGTCGTGCATGGTGGCATTTCGATTTCTTTGATGGGTTGCAGGGTGTTGAACGCTACGATTCGCAGCAGGGCATCCAGTTCAATGGCGTGCAGACTAAAGCCCATGGCGTACGCGTAACGGGGAAACTGGGTTTTGGTGATCATCCAATGCTGGAGGATTTCCGTTACCTGAAAAGTATCAGCGGTAATGCGCAGCCGAAAATGACCATTCCAAGCCCGAGCGTGCTGCATTTCCGTGGCGGTCGTAAAGATATTGATGCCACGGTTTACCCGGATCTGGACGCCTATTTTGACGATCTGGCGACCACCTGGCGCGATGCAATTCAGGCGTTTTACGCGGCGGGCTGCCGTTACCTGCAACTGGATGACACCGTCTGGGCTTATCTTTGCTCCGACGATCAGCGCCGCCAAATCCGCGAGCGTGGCGATGATGCCGATGAACTGGCGCGCATTTATGCCCGCGTGTTGAACAAAGCGCTGGAAGGCAAACCGGACGATCTGACCATCGGCCTGCATGTTTGTCGCGGTAACTTCCGTTCAACCTGGATCTCTGAAGGTGGCTATGAGCCTGTGGCAGAAATCCTGTTCGGTACGGTAAACGTGGATGCCTTCTTCCTGGAATATGACAATGACCGTAGCGGTGATTTTGCACCATTGCGTTTTGTCCGTCCGGGCAAACAGCAGGTAGTGCTGGGGCTTATCACTACCAAAAATGGCGAGCTGGAAAACCCACAGGGCGTGAAGGCGCGGCTGGAAGAGGCGGCAAAGTACGTGGCAAAAGATCAGATTTGCCTCAGCCCACAGTGTGGTTTTGCGTCCACCGAAGAGGGGAACGCCCTGAGCGAATCGCAACAGTGGGATAAAGTGCGTCTGGTGACGCAGATCGCCAGCGACGTCTGGTAATGCCTCTGGTACAACGCTGCATTATAAAAGTGCAGCGTTGTACCATCCTGAGTCGTTTTCTCCGAATCCTCTTTTCTCATCCCTGAAAATCCGCATCCTCCACCCTGGCATCTTTTTTGCTCTCCTTAAGCTGACGTTTTTATTTTCTGCGTCCATGCCGTAATGGACGTTTAGCGCAGCTTTCTTTTCAGGAGTGAAAATATGCACCGTCGTACCTTGTTAAAAGCTTTTGCACTGTCGGCCTCTGTGGTCGCCATGGGAATGAGTTTTGGCGTCCAGGCTGCCGATACCATCAAAGTTGGGATCATGCACTCGTTGTCCGGCACGATGGCCATTTCTGAAACGCCCTTGAAAGATGTCGCGCTGATGACGATCGATGAGATCAACGCCAAAGGCGGTGTGCTGGGTAAAAAGCTGGAACCGGTGGTGGTGGACCCGGCATCTAACTGGCCGTTATTTGCGGAAAAAGCCCGGCAACTCCTGAGCCAGGACAAGGTCGCGGTGGTGTTTGGCTGCTGGACGTCGGTTTCACGTAAATCGGTATTGCCGGTCTTTGAAGAGCTGAACGGGCTGCTGTTCTATCCGGTGCAATACGAAGGTGAAGAGATGTCTCCGAACGTCTTCTATACCGGTGCAGCACCGAACCAGCAGGCGATCCCGGCGGTAGAGTACCTGATGAGTGAAGATGGGGGCAGTGCGAAACGCTTCTTCCTGCTGGGAACCGATTACGTTTATCCGCGCACCACCAACAAGATCCTCCGGGCATTCCTCCACTCCAAAGGCGTTCAGGATAAAGATATCGAAGAGGTATATACCCCGTTCGGTCATAGCGACTATCAAACCATTGTCGCCAATATCAAAAAATTCTCTGCGGGTGGCAAAACGGCAGTCGTGTCGACTATTAACGGCGACTCCAACGTTCCATTCTACAAAGAGCTGGCGAACCAGGGGTTGAAGGCGACCGATGTTCCGGTCGTGGCATTCTCCGTGGGGGAAGAGGAGTTGCGCGGCATTGATACCAAACCGCTGGTGGGTAACCTCGCGGCGTGGAACTACTTCGAATCCGTTGATAACCCGACTAACCAGGCCTTTGTGGCGGATTATAAAGCCTATGCCAAAGCCCATAAGCTGCCTAATGCCGATACCGTCGTGACCAACGACCCGATGGAAGCGACTTACGTGGGCATCCACATGTGGGCCCAGGCGGTGGAAAAAGCCGGGACGACGGACGTGGACAAAGTGCGCGCCGCGATGGCAGGGCAATCCTTTAAAGCGCCGTCCGGTTTTATGCTGACGATGGACGCAACCAATCATCATCTGCATAAGCCGGTCATGATCGGGGAAATCGAAGGCAACGGGCAGTTTAACGTGGTCTGGCAAACGGATAAGCCGGTGCGTGCTCAACCGTGGAGTCCCTACATTGCCGGGAACGATAAAAAGCCTGACCAGCCGATGAAAACCGCCAGCAATTAAGCTGATGCCATAAGGGAGAAAAGCCATGAACGCCATGCGCATTCTTGTCGCCATAGTGTGGCTTGCCGGACTGCTGCCAGGGATGGTGCAGGCAGCGGATGCCGATGTTTTTGTTGCCGCAAATCGCAGCCAGCAGGCTGCGATGCTGGAGCAGTGGGCAGCCGCGCCCGATCCGACGCGGCTGCCGTTGCTTCAGGCGCTGCAAAAGGAAAATCTGTACGTCGACAGTCAGAAGCATGCGTTTGCTCGCCACAACGACGCGATGATCGCCCTGGGGGAGTCGACGGCGGCTGAGGGGCAGACCAAAGCCGTTCGCCTGACGAACCGCCTGCGGGTGCTGGCCGCGACGGCGCTGGCAACGCATCAGCTTGTCAGTGACAACGTAACGGAAAGGCGAGTTGCCGCACGGCAACTTCAGCGTGATGCCCAGCCAGATATGCTCGATTTTCTGCAAAAACGCGTGAGCGGTGAGACGGATAGCGTGGCGCGTCAGGCGCTTATGCTGGCGCTTGCCAACCTGCAGTTAACCAGTCCGCAGGCGGATATTCGTCGTAAGGCTGTCGGGCTGCTGGGGCAGTCTGATGATCCGGATGTTCAGGCGAAACTCACACCGTTTACGCAGGCCCAGACCGAGCCGGATGCCACCGTTCGGGAGGCTGCCACAGAGAGCCTGCGTCACATCCAGCATCGCCTGATGTGGGGCGACATACTCGGACAAGCCTTTATGGGGCTTTCTCTTGGGTCGGTCTTACTTCTGGCTGCACTGGGGCTGGCGATCACCTATGGCCTGCTGGGTGTTATCAACATGGCTCACGGCGAAATGCTGATGTTGGGCGCATATGCCACCTGGATGGTTCAGCAGGGGATGACGCAGTTTACCCCGCAGTGGCTGACGCTTTATCCGGTCGTCGCTTTGCCGGTTGCGTTTATGCTCACGGCATCCGTGGGAATGATACTTGAGCGGACGATCATCCGTCATTTGTATGGCCGACCGCTGGAAACCCTGCTCGCCACCTGGGGCATCAGCTTGATGATCATTCAGCTGGTGCGCATGACATTCGGTGCGCAAAACCTTGAGGTCGCCAACCCGGCCTGGCTCTCCGGCGGGGTGCAGGTTTTTGCCAACCTGACGCTGCCGTGGAATCGGATTGTGGTGCTGGGTTTTGTCCTGCTGGTGCTGTTCTTTACCTGGCTTATCCTGAATAAAACCCGTCTGGGTCTGAACGTGCGTGCCGTGACGCAAAACCGCAGTATGGCGGCCTGTTGCGGCGTACCGACTGGTCGCGTTGACATGATGGCATTTGGTCTTGGGTCAGGTATTGCAGGTCTGGGCGGTGTGGCACTTTCGCAGCTCGGTAACGTCGGGCCGGAGCTGGGCCAGGGCTATATCATCGACTCCTTCCTGGTGGTGGTGTTGGGGGGTGTTGGTCAACTGGCCGGCAGCGTCGCGGCGGCCTTTGGTCTGGGCATTTTCAACAAAATCCTTGAACCACAGATGGGCGCGGTGCTGGGTAAAATCCTGATTCTGGTGGCGATCATACTGTTTATTCAGAAACGTCCGCAGGGATTGTTTGCCCTGAAAGGGAGGGTTACAGACTAATGAGCCAGCCACTTACCTTAACGCTGGCGCGCAAAGCGCCACGGACGACGCAAATTGTCGGCTGTTTGCTGGTCGCACTCTTGCTGATTATGCCATTTTTCGCCTTATTGCCCGCCAGCCATCCGCTGGCCTTATCGACCTGGATGCTGACCTTAACCGGCAAAATTCTCTGTTATGCCATTGTGGCGGTCGCGCTTGATCTGGTGTGGGGGTATGCCGGGATGTTATCGCTGGGGCACGGTATTTTCTTCGCGCTTGGAGGGTATGCCATGGGGATGTACCTGATGCGCCAGGCGTCTGGTGAAGGGCTTCCCGCATTTATGTCATTTCTCTCCTGGAGTGAGCTGCCCTGGTTCTGGTGGGGAACGCAGCATTTTGCCTGGGCGCTGGTGCTGATTGTGATGGTTCCTGGTCTGCTGGCGCTGGTCTTCGGCTGGTTTGCATTCCGTTCAAGAATCAAAGGCGTCTATTTCTCGATCATGACCCAGGCGCTGACCTATGCAGGAATGTTGCTGTTCTTTCGCAATGAAACGGGCTTTGGCGGCAATAACGGCTTTACCGGTTTCACGACACTGCTGGGCTTTTCCGTCACCGCCACCTCAACGCGTATCGCGCTTTTTCTGGCGACCGTCGTGTTACTGCTCCTGGCTCTGGGGGTTGGGTTTGCGCTGGCAAAAAGCAAGTTTGGCCGGATTTTAACGGCCGTGCGCGATGCTGAAAACCGGCTGACATTTTGTGGCTACGACCCGCGCGGATTCAAGCTACTGGTATGGACGCTTTCCGCCGTGTTGTGCGGCCTGGCGGGGGCGCTGTATGTCCCGCAGGTTGGCATTATCAATCCCGGTGAAATGTCGCCCACTAACTCGATAGAAGCCGCCATCTGGGTGGCTTTGGGCGGGCGTGGCACACTGGTTGGTCCCGTTATTGGCGCGGCACTGGTAAACGGTGCGAAAAGTATTTTTACCGTTGCGATGCCGGAATACTGGCAACTGTTTCTGGGGCTGATTTTTATCGCCGTCACGCTGTTTTTACCGCGCGGCGTCTACGGACTGTTTCGTAAGGGAGAGAAATAATGCAGCCAGCCGAAGGATTGTTTACCCGTCAGTTGCCGGGTGATCGGTTTCGTGACCAGACCGATCCCGTGCTACAGCTTGAGGCGATAAACGTTAATTTCGATGGATTTCAGGCGCTGACGGATCTTTCTCTGAATATTGGTGTTGGCGAACTGCGCTGTGTGATTGGACCAAATGGTGCGGGCAAAACCACGCTGATGGACGTCATCACCGGCAAAACCCGGCCTCAGAGCGGGCGGGCGATTTATGATCAATCGGTTGATCTGACGGCCCTTGATTCTGCCGCCATCGCCCGCCAGGGCATCGGGCGGAAATTCCAGAAGCCGACGGTGTTTGAAGCGCTGACGGTATCAGAAAATCTTGAACTGGCGATGAAGAGTGACAAATCTGTCTGGGCAAGTTTGTGGGCAAAACTGAATAGCGAACAGATTGATCGCATCGATGAGATGCTGGTGCTGTTGCGTTTGAGCAGTGAACGGGACAGGCGCGCCGGGTTGCTCTCTCATGGACAAAAGCAGTTTCTTGAAATCGGAATGCTGCTGGTGCAGGACCCGCATCTGTTGCTCCTGGATGAACCCGCAGCAGGAATGACCGATGCCGAAACCGAGTACACGGCAGAGCTGTTTCGTACGCTGGCGGGAAAACATTCCCTGATGGTGGTGGAGCACGATATGGGCTTTGTGGAAACCATTGCCGATCATGTGACGGTCCTGCATCAGGGGCGGGTGCTGGCAGAAGGCTCGCTTCGCGACGTGCAGGCCAACGAGCAGGTAATAGACGTTTATCTGGGACGCTAAGGAGCCATGATGTTACAGGTTAACGAACTGAATCAGTATTACGGTGGGAGCCATATCCTGCGGGGTGTAAGTTTTGAGGCGGTGACTGGCGAAGTTACGTGTCTGCTGGGGCGTAATGGGGTTGGAAAAACCACGCTGCTTAAATGTCTGATGGGGTTGATCCCGGCACGTACCGGAGAGGTGATGTGGCAGGGGAAACCCATCACGCACAGTAAACCGCACCAGCGGGTGCAGTCGGGGGTGGCGTATGTGCCTCAGGGGCGCGAAATCTTCCCGCGCTTAACCGTTGAAGAGAACCTTCTGCTGGGGTTGTCCCGGTTTTCGGCGCGGGAAGCGAAAAACGTACCGGAGGAGGTCTGGCAGCTGTTCCCCATTTTAAAAGAGATGAAGTATCGCCGGGGGGGCGATCTTTCCGGGGGGCAGCAGCAACAGCTGGCGATTGGACGTGCGCTGGCAAGTCGTCCTCAACTGCTTATTCTGGATGAACCCACGGAAGGCATTCAGCCTTCAGTAATCAAAGAGATTGGCCTGGTGATCCGTAAACTTGCTGACCGGGGCGATATGGCGATTCTGCTGGTGGAGCAGTTTTACGATTTTGCAGCAGAGCTGGCCGATAGCTACTTGCTCATGTCCCGAGGGACGATCATTCAGCGTGGCCGGGGTGAAAATATGGAGCAGGAAGGTGTGCGCGGACGGGTTGCGATCTGAGATGTTATAATATAACATTCTCGCTCTTATAAAACGGAGTGAGGGTTTTGTTTTGGCTGCACATATTGGGAAATTTGCAATGACTCTGGGGGCGCTGCTGGTCAGCGGCCAGCTGTTTGCCCATTCACACGGTCACCAGATGACCGAAGCGGAACAGAAAGCGGCGAACGGCGTGTTTGAAGATAAAGACGTTAAAGACCGGAAGCTGTCTGACTGGGACGGTGTCTGGCAGTCCGTTTATCCTTACTTAGTTGACGGTGCGCTGGACCCGGTGTTTAAGAAGAAAGCGGAAAAGGATAAAAGCAAATCCTTTGATGAGGTTAAAGCCTATTACCGCAAAGGGTATGCGACCGACGTGGAAACCATTGGTATTGAAAACAATGTCATGGAGTTCCACAAAGGCAAAGAGGTGAGCAGCTGTCATTACGATTACAGCGGCTACAAAATCCTGACCTATACCTCAGGGAAGAAAGGCGTTCGTTATTTGTTCGAATGTAAGGATTCCACCAGTAAAGCACCGAAGTTTGTCCAGTTCAGCGATCATATCATTGGGCCGAAAGCGTCCAGCCATTTCCATATCTTTATGGGCAACACATCCCATGAAGCGTTGTTAAAAGAGATGGATAACTGGCCGACGTACTACCCGAACGAGATGTACAAAGAGCAGGTTGTGGACGAGATGCTCCACCACTAATCCACGCATACGGGGTGGTAACCGCGCCACCCCGCATGCCGTTCAGGCTGTTTTTACCTCTTCGCGCCACGCCTTCACGCTCATTCCGCGTAAAATCATCAGCCAGGCAATCACAATCGCCGCCATCATAATCACAAATAGCGACCAGTGTGGCAGATGGGTCAGAATGATACCGGTAATCATCGGGTTTGCCGCCGCACCCAGCCACCCCAGCGCTTGTGCGGAGAAGTAACTCGCTTTCATACCGGGAGGGGCGATGTTGTCGATCAACATGTATTCACCCGGAGCATAAATAATCTCCCCGAGCGTAAAGACCGCCGCCGCGACGCCCCAGTAAATGAGGTTACTGCCAGAGAACATAAACCCGCCCAGCCCAAGCACAAAGAACAGCGTGCCGATGGCCATCAACGGGCGAATATTACGGTCGGAAATTTTGCGGCCAATGATGTATTGAAGCGTCACCACAACTGCTGCGTTAACCGGAAGCACGACGGCCACCACGTTTTGCGCAAAATCACTGTCATCGTTGGCGACGAGAACATACTGGGAAATACAGGTTGCAAAAGAACCGCCTACGTATGACGCGAGCAGGCCAGAGAGTGTGTACCAGAACAGGGCGCGGTCGCGCAGTAACACCGAAGGCTGCCACGGCGTTGTCTCCTGAACCGTATCTGCTGCAATACTCTGCACATACCGCTGGATAAAGACCAGGGGCAGCGCGGCGCAAAATGCCGCCAGCCAGAATGGCAGTTGCAGGCTGTACATCACCAGTAACGTGCCAATCGGCGGCCCGACCGTCCAGCCGATATTTAAAAAACTGTAGTTGAGTGAAAAGACGCGCGCTTTTTCACTCGGTGTGAGCACGTCGGCAAACCAGGCCTTCAGTACGGTAGAAAAGACGGAATAAGCGCAGTTAATCAGGGAGAAAAACATCACCACCAGCGTGACGTTATCTACCAGCGGAATCGCTACAAACCCGGCAATAAAGGCCGCAATGGAGATCAACATGTAGCGTTTCTTATCGAACTTATCTGCCAGGATGCCAAAGCCCATGCTAAACACCACACCGATGGTCAGTGCGATGGTCAGTGCATAACCAATATTCTCAACGCTCATGTTGTAAACACGGGTGAGATAGATGGTCATAAACGGCAATGTCGCGCCACGACCAATGGTTAATAACAATGAGGATGCCAACAACGCTGCGGTTGAGCGCCTGAGAGATGTTTTCATATTCCTGTCCGACATGTGCTTATGATTTTTTGTTGTGTCTTATCAGGAGTAACACGCCATAAGGGGCTTGTATAGCACCTAATTTATCCGTAAGTGCTTCGCCTGACTGCCAGAATTAATGATCTTTTCCTTCGCGCTTTTTTTCGTTACCTTGAATCTGTTTACAAAAATTTAATAATCAGGGGCAGGGTATGACGCGTAAAGACGGGCTGCTGGCGTTGCTGGTGGTCGTGGTATGGGGGCTTAATTTCGTCGTAATCAAAGTCGGTTTACACAATATGCCGCCATTAATGCTGGCGGGGTTACGTTTTCTTCTGGTGGCCTTCCCGGCGCTGTTTTTTGTTGCCCGCCCTAAAATTCCATTTCGTCTGCTGTTGGGTTATGGCCTGACAATTAGCTTTGGCCAGTTTGCCTTTCTGTTTTGCGCGATTAAGTTTGGTATGCCTGCGGGGCTTGCTTCCCTGGTGTTACAGGCCCAGGCTTTCTTTACCATCATTCTCGGGGCGTTTTTCTTTGGTGAGCGTTTACAGGGCAAGCAACTGGCAGGGATCACGCTGGCGGTTTTTGGTGTGCTGGTGCTGGTAGAAGCAAGCCTGAACGGCCAGCATGTGGCGTTGCTCGGTTTTATGCTGACGCTGGCGGCGGGCCTGAGCTGGGCGTGCGGGAATATTTTCAACAAACTGATCATGCAGCATGAAGCGCGTCCTCCCGTCATGTCACTCGTGGTCTGGAGTGCACTGATCCCGATTGTACCGTTCATGGTAGCCTCTTTTGTGTTTGATGGCCCGACGTTGATGATCAACAGCCTGGTGAATATTGACCTGACCACCATTTTGTCGCTGATCTATCTGGCGTTTATCGCCACGATTGTGGGTTACGGTATCTGGGGCTCGCTGCTCGGGCGCTATGAAACCTGGCGCGTGGCCCCGCTGTCATTGCTGGTTCCGGTGGTGGGGATTGCCAGTGCGGCGTTACTGTTGGGAGAGCAGCTCAGTGCGTTGCAGTTGCTGGGGGCGGCGCTGATTATGGCCGGTCTGTACATTAACGTTTTTGGATTGCGCGTGCGTCGAGCGACGCAGGTGAGACATTAAGGCATAAAAAAGCCCCGCATCAGCGGGGCAAAAACGAATCAGAGGTCGTGCTGATTGTAATATGGCACGCCTAATTCGTCGGATTTGTCGCTGCCAGCACCCATATGATTGAAATCAAAAGGTGACTGGTCATGTGCAGAGGGCAGGATCATCGCATCACGATTGTTCTGCTGTGCTACACGGGGTGTTTGCTCCGCGAAGGTCTGGCCGGAGACCAGCACCAGCAAGGTGAGGGCGGCGGAGGCGATAACTTTCATGATTTCCTCGGTTACGTCTTTACAGGCGATGATTAGCTACAGTGTTTTAACGGATACAGGTATCGGGATTCACCCGGCATACTGGTGATGCGATACTTATGAGGCGGCACGTCAAAGTAGTTCTTAAACGTCCGCGTCAGAGTTTGTTGCGATTCAAACCCATAACGCTCCGCCAGATACAGGATCGGTTCATTGCTTTCTTTCAGCTTCTGGGCAATTTCTGTCAGCTTGCGGCTGCGAATGTATTGACCCAATGAATGCCCGGTCTCTTTTTTGAACATCCGTTGCAGGTGCCATTTTGAGTAACCTGAACGCTCTGACACTTTCTCAAGGGAGAGCGGCGATTCCAGGTTATCTTCGATCCAGTCCAAAATGCTATGAATAGTAATAGCGTCAGTATTGCGTCTGGACATCGTCATACCTCTTTCTGTTTACGGCAGGATTTTCTTAAGCAAGTGCTCAAGCGTTGCCACTTCATCCGCCGTTAAGTTTTTTGTTAGTTCCTGGTGCAGTGTTTGTCCTACTAACTGATGACATTGCTCACACATTGCTGCGCCGTCGCGGGTGAGTTTCACCAACACGCCACGTTTGTCATTCGGGTTAGGGCTTCGTTCTATCCATCCTTTGCAGACGAGACGATCCAGCATGCGGGTTAATGCACCCAGATCGACAGAGAGCACCTTTTTCAGCTCAACCGGTGTGATACACACTTCGCAGCGAATGGAGCACAGCACTTTGAACTGTGTCGCTGTGATATCAAGCGGTGACAAATAGTCATTGAGCAGGCGATCTTTTTTCTGGTTTACCATGTGAATAAGACGTCCCAGTGGAATAATTTCGTTAAAGAGATCACTGGTGCTTTTCACAATGGTTGCCCTGGCAAGTAGTTTAATCACGGCAGATATTATTGCTCAGGCAAGTATAAGTCAACTGAATGAATTGGCCGATGCCACGATTTGCTAAAACGTTTCATGAACTTTTCTTGAGTGCTTTCAAATCAGAAACATAACGAAGAGTTATCGTACGGAGTGTAAATAATCCTTACCTTGTGCTGATGGCTCAAACCTACAGTTTCCCCCTATAATTGCGAAGTTGATTATGGATAAGGACAGCGACGCACTATGTTGGATTTGATTAAAGCAATTGGTCTTGGGCTGGTGGTGTTACTGCCTTTGGCAAACCCGTTAACGACAGTGGCGTTATTTCTGGGGCTGGCGGGAAACATGAACAGCGCGGAGCGTAATCATCAGTCGATGATGGCTTCTGTGTACGTGTTCGCCATCATGATGGTCGCGTATTACGCTGGACAACTGGTCATGAATACCTTCGGGATCTCTATTCCCGGCTTGCGTATTGCGGGTGGGCTGATTGTGGCGTTTATCGGTTTCAGAATGTTGTTCCCGGCGCAAAAAGCACATGAGTCACCTGAAGCGAAAAGTAAATCAGAAGAGCTGGAAACAGAACCGAGCGCCAATATCGCTTTTGTACCATTAGCCATGCCAAGTACGGCGGGGCCGGGGACAATAGCGATGATTATCAGCTCGGCCTCCACGGTACGTGACGGGACGACATTCCCGGACTGGGTAGTGACCGTCGCGCCGCCCGTCATTTTTGCACTTATTGGCATTATTGTGTGGGGTTCGCTGCGCAGTTCAGGTGCAATTATGCGCTGGGTGGGCAAGGGCGGTATCGAGGCCATTTCCCGTTTGATGGGTTTCCTGCTGGTGTGTATGGGCGTGCAGTTTATTATTAATGGCGTGCTGGAAATTATTAAGACTTACCACTGAGTTTATTGCCGGGTGGCGCTTCGCTTACCCGGCCAGGAAGACGTACAGGCCCGTGCTAGCAAAGCGCCGTCGGGCAAAAAATTCACCCGTGATGTGCCTGTTCTTCCAGTTTCACAGGCCATTTACGGAAGATAAGCACTGACCAGATAAGCGCGGCGAGTGCCGGAATCGCCCCCAGGTAGCCAATCGCTGACATCGAAATATGCAGGCTTATCTGATTCCCCACCAGCGCACCTGCGCCAATTCCCAGATTGAAAATCCCTGAAAACAGCGACATCGCCACATCCGTTGCATCTGGTGCAAGCGCAAGTACTTTTACCTGCATACCCAGCCCGATGATCATGATCGCCACGCCCCAGAATATACTCAGTACCGCCAGATGCATCTCACTCTCTGCAGCTGGCATGAGCAGAACCAGACATACCGTCAGCAACGCAATGGCACTGCTCACCAGAGCAGAGGCATGGTGATTGCCAAGCTTCCCGAACAACAGGCTGCCGATGATGCCTGCGCCGCCAAGAAGCAGCAACAGGAGAGTGGCAAAGCTGGCGCTGAATCCGGCGACCGTCTGAACAAAGGGTTCAATATAGCTGTAGGCGGTGTAGTGCGCGGTAACCACTACCACGGTAAGCAGATAAATGCTCATCAGGGCAGGACGGCGAAACAGCAGCGGCAGGCTTTTCAGCGAGCCGGAATGTTCGCTTGGCAGTTTCGGCAACAATTTAATCAGGCACAGAAGCGTGATTAATGCCCCGACACCGATAGCGAAGAAGGTCGTACGCCAGCCAAAATACTGCCCGACAACGCGGCCAATCGGCAAACCTAATACCATCGCCAGTGCTGTACCTGTCGCGATCAAGCTCAGCGCCTGGGCGCGTTTGCCGGCCGGCGCGAGACGAATAGCCAGCGAGGCAGTAATAGACCAGAACACAGCGTGCGCAAAAGCGATCCCGATACGGCTTATCACCAGAACGGTAAAGTTCCATGCCATGAACGACAGGACGTGGCTGGCAATAAACAACACAAACAGGCCAATCAGGAGTTTGCGCCGCTCCATCTTGCTGGTCAGTAACATAAACGGTAGCGACATCAGTGCCACCACCCATGCGTAGATGGTCAGCATGATGCCAACCTGAGCGGTTTCCATCTGGAAACTCGCAGCGATGTCAGACAGCAGTCCGACGGGAACGAATTCCGTGGTGTTGAAGATAAATGCGGCAATGGCAAGCGTGACCACACGTAGCCACGCGACCTTGCGGGAAACAGTGTTCGTTGTCATAGAGATATCTGGGGGTCGTTGTTTAAATGAGGAGAAGGCGATCTTAAAGCTTTAAACGGTTAAAACTCAATCATTATGTGATTTAGATCTCAAAATTTACCTTATGACAGCGGTAGCGGAGGATGTTGTTTTCATTGAATATAAAGAACAACACAGCAAAAACGAAAGGTAAGGCAATGCAGGAGATTGATTTTTATCTGGTTGATGCGTTTAGTGATGCTTCGTTTGGGGGGAATCCGGCGGCGGTATGCCCGCTCAAGGCATGGTTGCCGGATGAGACATTACTCAGGATGGCCCAGCAGCATAATCAGTCTGAGACGGCGTTTTTTGTGCGAACGGATGATGGATTCGAACTGCGCTGGTTCACGACACAATACGAAATCAACCTGTGCGGTCATGCAACGCTTGCCGCATCACACGTCATCTTTGAATATCTTGATTACCCACACACGGAAATCACTTTCTCCACACGTTTTGTCGGCAACCTGACGGTCAAACGCAACGGTGACTGGTTAACGCTGAATTTCCCGGCGTGGTCAGCGGAAGCGGTCGACAACCCACCTGCGTTGCTTTTCAGTGCGTTAGGCGTGAGTGAGGCAAAAGAGGTTCGTGTCGGACGGGATTATCTGGTGGTGCTGGAGAGTCAGCAGCAGGTTGAGTCGTTAACACCGGATATCGCCGCCATGATCCCACTGGGGAAAATGGTCTGTGTCACAGCTCCCGGTGAGCAGTACGATTTTGTCAGCCGTTTCTTCTGTCCTGGGGAAGGCGTACCGGAAGATCCCGTGACTGGCTCAGCGCACAGTATGTTGATTCCGTACTGGAGTGAAAAACTGGGGAAAACGCGGATGAATGCCCGCCAGGTTTCTGCCCGTGGCGGGGATCTGCGTTGTGAATTACAGGGCGACCGCGTACTGATTGGCGGTCAGGCAACGTTATACCTGAAAGGCAAAATTTTCCTGCGACCGGAGTGACATCAGGGTAAACGAGCGATATTGCTTTTAATCATCTCAACAGAATGGCGGAATTTGACCTGTTCATCTTCCGCCAGTTGCAGCTCAATAATCTGCTGAACACCACTTTGCGCCAGAACGGCCGGAACTCCCGTTGCAACCCCTTCCACACCGTATTCACCGTCCAGAATGCAGGAGATCGCCAGAGCACGATGGCTGCCGGTGAAGATATTGCGACAGATCTCGGCGATGGTTCCGGCAATACCGTATTCCGTACAGCCTTTGCGGTTATATATCTCAAAGCCTTGTTTACGTACACTTTCGGCCAGTTGTTCCCGGTCCAGGGCATGTCCTGTATGACGCTGGTACACTTCAGCAATGGGCGAACCGTACACCGATGAATGCGACCATACCGGGAACTGGGTGTCACCATGCTCACCCAGAATAAAGGCATCAATGCTTTGCGCGCCAATATCCAGAGCCTGCGCCAGCGTGCGGCGCAGGCGGGTTGTATCCAGCCAGACGCCCGTCCCGATGACCTGACTGCGCGGCAGCCCGGAGAGTTGCCATACCTGCCAGGTAATAATGTCGCACGGGTTAGTGGCAATCAGAAAAATGCCTTTAAAACCGTTCTCCATCATCTGCGGGACAATGCTTTTTACAATTCGCGCGGTGCTGTTCAGTTCATCCAGCCGTGTTTGCCCGGGCTTCAGTGCACCGCCCGAGACGGTAATGACAGCGATATCCACATCTGCACAGTCACGGGCTTCACGCGTTGAGATGGTCATCATGCCTGGCATATAGGCGGCGGCGTCACTCAGGTCCTGCGCATGGCCTTCGGCACGCTCACGGTTCAAATCGACCAGGATCAGCTCTTCACAAATGTTCTGGTTAAGCAGGGCATAGGCTGCTGATGCGCCAACGTTGCCAGCGCCAATGATCATCACTTTACGGGCTTTGGTGTTCATTTTGTTTCCATTCTGATTAAACGCGGACTTTGGACAAAAATACTGCCGGGGCAGGCGTCGTGCAACAGGCGAAAGGAAGCATAAGTTAATACTATGATGCACCCTTAAGTGGGCGAGGCTATGTTGAAATAAAAACGACAAGGAGCCTGCCATGTATTCCATTACCTCTGAATCTGCACACCATCCTGATATCCTGAACCTGATCGCGGCGCTCGATCGCTATCAGAGTGACCTCTATCCCGCTGAGAGCAATCATCTTATTGATTTGGCTGAGCTTGATGAGGCTTCGCTGATACTGATGATCATTCGCGACCACCACCTCACCGCGGTAGGGTGTGGCGCGGTGGTGCTGAATGGCGACGGCACGGGCGAAATGAAGCGTGTTTATATTGACCCGACGCACCGTGGGCAACATTTAGGTGAAAAACTACTTGCGGCCTTGGAAGATGAGGCTCTGAGCCGTCATTGCCATACAGTACGTCTGGAAACCGGGATCAAACAGCCTGCCGCTATTCGTCTGTATGAGCGGGGCGGCTACGCGTTACGCCCGGCATTTGCTCCCTATGTTGACGATCCGCTCAGCCTGTTTATGGAGAAGGCGCTGGTGGCTGACGTTCGTTTAGCAGTGCTATAAATGCCTCTAACTGACGGGTCAGTGCGCCGCGTCTCCATACCAGCCAGGTCGTGAGCCAGCACCAGTTTTCTGCCAGTGGCCAGGCTTCCACCTGATGATGTCCCGGCATACTTTCCAGCATGGAACGCGGCATCAGCGCAATGCCTGCGCCAGCAATGACGCAGGCCAGCATGCCGTGATACGACTCCATCTCATGAATACGCCCAGGCGTTGCTCGGTCTGCATGGAACCAGCTCTCCAGATGCCTGCGATAGGAGCAGTTTGCGCGAAACGCGTACACATCGCTTCCACTTACATCAGTTGCGCGAGATACCGTCGGGTGTCCCGCTGCGGCAACCAGCATCATCTCTTCCCGATAGACCGGCATACCTTCCAGCTCAGGGTGCGATAAAGGACCGTCGACAAAGGCCGCACTGAGCGTTCCTTCCAGCACGCCATCAATCATGGTTCCGGAAGGCCCCGTAGAGAGAGCAAACTGAATACGGGGATAACGCTGGTTGAACTGTGCCAGCGTTTCAGGAATGCGCACCGCGGCGGTACTTTCCAGCGCCCCAAGGGCAAACAGCCCCTGAGGCTCATCACCGGCAACGACCATTCTCGCCTCATCAACCAGGGCCAGTATCTGCTTGCTGTAGCGCAGGAAGTTGTGCCCGGCGGGGGATAAACGCAGACGCTGGTTCTCGCGAATAAATAATTCCACGCCAAGATCGGCTTCAAGCTGGCGGATGCGGGTGGTCAGATTCGACGGGACACGATGCACTTTCTGTGCCGCCTGGGTGATGCTGCCGGTTTGTGCGACGGCGTTAAACATTTCAAGCTGAGTTAAGTCCATAGCATTCTCGATTCGTGAATAAGGTGGTTAGTATTATTCATTTTTAAGAAATAGCAGAGTGGGTCACAATGAATCAACTGTTATCGCAAGGAGACCATCATGACTCATTCACCTGCTACACATGCACAGTCTGTGAACCCGGCCAATGGCGAGACGCTGGCCGCTTATCCGTGGGCAACCCAGGAACAGGTTGATCGTGCCATCGCCCTGGCGGATGCCGGTTTTCGTCAGTGGCGCGGGACGACTGTCGCGCACCGGGCACAGAAACTGCGTGACTTAGGCGCTGCGCTGCGTCATCGCGCTGAAGAGATGGCACAAATGATGTCCCGTGAAATGGGTAAACCCATCTTGCAGGCACGTGCTGAAGTGACGAAATCAGCCAGCCTGTGCGACTGGTATGCGGAACATGGCCCGGAGATGCTGAAGGCTGAACCCACCCAGGTCGACAATAATAAGGCAGTCATTGAGTATCGTCCGATGGGACCTGTTCTGGCCGTCATGCCGTGGAACTTCCCGCTGTGGCAAGTGCTGCGCGGGGCCGTTCCTATTCTGCTGGCCGGAAACAGCTATTTGCTCAAACATGCGCCAAACGTTCTGGGTTCGGCTTCGCTTATCGCGCAGATTTTTGCCGATGCTGATTTCCCTCAGGGGGTATTTGGCTGGGTGAATGCCACGAACGACGGTGTAAGCCAGGCGATTAACGATCGTCGTATTGCGGCCATTACCGTGACGGGCAGTGTGAGAGCGGGGGCGGCCATCGGTGCGCAGGCAGGAGCCGCATTGAAAAAATGCGTGCTGGAGCTGGGCGGCTCCGATCCCTTTATTGTACTGAATGATGCCGACCTGGATCTGGCTGTGAAAGCCGCTGTCACCGGACGTTATCAAAATACCGGACAGGTGTGTGCCGCAGCGAAACGCTTCATTGTCGAGGAGGGGATTGCCGACCGCTTTACGCAACGTTTCGTTGAGGCGGTAGCTGCCCTGAAGATGGGCGCTCCGGACCAGGAGGATAACTATGTCGGGCCGATGGCACGCTTTGATCTGCGAGATGAACTGCATCAACAAGTACAGGCAACGCTTGCGGAAGGTGCGACACTTCTGATCGGAGGCGAGAAGATCCCCGGGGAAGGCAATTACTATGCACCAACCGTACTGGCTAACGTGACTCCTGCCATGACGGCGTTCCGTCAGGAGCTGTTTGGTCCGGTCGCCGCTGTTAGCGTGGCAAAGGATGCGGAACATGCCCTGCAACTGGCGAATGACAGCGATTTTGGTCTGTCGGCTACGGTCTTTACTGCCAGCGACGCTCTGGCTGATCGGTTCTCCCGTGAGCTGGAGTGTGGCGGGGTGTTTATTAATGGCTACAGTGCCAGCGATGCCCGCGTTGCGTTTGGCGGCGTGAAGAAGAGCGGTTTTGGGCGAGAGCTTTCACACTTCGGTTTGCATGAATTCTGCAATGTGCAGACAGTATGGAAAGATCGCGTTTGATAAAACCAATGGCCTCCCGTGGAGGCCATTGGCGTACAACAGACTATATCCGTGTCAGTAGCAGCCAAAGAAATAACAGGTAAGTTGCCAGTGCGAACCCTGTTGTCTGTGCTTCAATGGATTGTGGGACTAAAGCTGTAATAATACAGGCAAGTAGCATCCATCCTCCCCAGGCGATGAGTGCAATCATTGCCCAAACAATGGGCGGGAACAGACCAATCAAAACCAGTAATATGACGCGAGAGCGGCTGAGTTTATTGTTTTGGCCTAATGCAACAGTCCCCTTATCGATAAAGCTGGCAATACACTCCCAAAGTGGCTCCTCAATAGCCGCACTATGGCCCCCGGGAATGTAAGTCACCTGGTGTGCATTTGATTGTGGGGACAGAGTAAACCCATCATGACCAGCGCTTCCGAGATCCTGAAACCCCATAAACTGAAAGAATTTTGGAAAACAAGCGACGACCCAATCTCTTGTGGCAACAAAATTGAGTACGGCTTTAACTCTGGGGGGTGAGCTATTCAGGTAGCGATCCCAGTTATAGTTTCGATGAACCACACTGCCCGCGAAGACGACATTTTCGAAAAAACAGCATGGATAAAGTTCAAGCGCTTTGGCCAGCATATAGGTACCGTTACTGTGCCCGACATAGCAAAATGTTGCATTAGGATATCTCGCTAACGCCTGCGTGTATTGGTCCATCAACCATTCAACTTTTTGCCGACGATACCAGGGGAAAAGGAAGGGCAACATAGGGAAATAGCCATAAGTGGATGTCTCAGTTGCCCATATATTGGGGCTGTTTTTGTTGCGTTGCTTAATATGACGGGCAATTTTTTGCGTCCAGTAACCTTTGTCTCTGATGCCGTGAATGACAAATGCGACCCGTGTGACCAACGGATTAGGGCTGGCAAAGGGATCATCCGCAGGGAGAATGCTGCTTTGTTTTAACTGTGGTATGGGATCCGTTAGCGCATCAATAAAAACATTTTTCCGGCCTGCCCCATATTGGGGGTCATCAAAATTCACGACATCAGCATGACCAGAATATGGAACATCCAGATAGATAAATTCACCGCCTGAGACCAGATCAATATTATCGTCCGGACCGACAATGTCATCACGTGACCCCAGCAACTGGATCGTTGTTGCATTGCCAGTTGGCGTCTGAGAAATAACGCTGTTGCGGCGCATTCTAATCCATTGAATACGCAGTTGGGTGATAAATTCTGCTCCCTGACGGATGGAGCAAATCGTGAAGGTTCGTCCTGTCACGGCTCTCATGGCATTGCCCAGCGCTATACCCAACAGCCATCCTGCTGCTCTGAAAAGGTGTAAATGATGGTTAATACGCCAGCCTCTGTTCATGCCTGCCATCAGAATTAACCGGGAGACGTTTGTTGCCCAAGGCCTGCTGGCAAGTCGTCCGTCGGATAAGTGCTCACCGCGGGCATGAAAAGGAGATTCAAAAGGTGCTTCAGCCGTTTCGCCGCATGCTACAACATAGATTTTCCGGGCCAGTAATGCACCAAAGCTGTGGCCAACAAAGACAATATTCGTGATGGGGTGTCCTGCATTATTAATTTCATTCTCAAGGGAGAGCAATACATCTGCCGCGATTTGGTTAGGATCGGCCGTTGAGCTAAGTTCCAGAGGCAAATCAGGAGAGTAGATTAATGCGTGCGGCCATTGTTTTTTGACGGCTTGTTTCAGGGATGAAAGTGACAATGCGTTTTTGGTATAAGCGTGAAGAAGAAGGACTAAGGTCCCATTCCCCTCTATTACAGGACTATCGTTCCTGGCAGACATATCTGACCCCCGGCACTATGTGAGTTAATGATCATATATAGCCGGAAGGCCTCTCTTTTCCATCATACCGGAGTCTTGAGTGCAGTTTTCTGTCTGGAATAGACCTGCGATGAGAAGGTCTTTGTCATTTTTCTGCAATGGTTCTGTCATTTTCATTTCGTAGACTCCCTCGCGTCTAACGCATTGTTACAGAAGAATATTATGAACCTAACGCAAATTTTCCGCCGTATTGCGCAGCGCCTCATTCCGCGTCAGTTTGGTCTGCTGGCAGGCATCTTTTGTATTATTGGGCTGTTCTCCGCACTGCAACTTTCCTCTTCAGTCCTGCTTACCGCCTCCTTACGGGAAGCCCAGCGTAATGAACAACATAATCAGCTCGCCTATCAGCAGCAGGGGAAACTGGATTTAGCGCGCGTTTCACTTCTGGCGGCGAGCGATCTGCTCAACCGCTCCGGTGTCTACTTCATGCAGGATAAAGAGACGGGTTCCGACGGGAGTTGGCACAGCCTGATGGATGAAGCGCAAAAGGCACTGGCGGTTTCTCAGCAGGCGTGGAATGCGTGGCTGGCACTTAACCCGCCAAAGGATGATGCTCTGGTCAATAGCTATCAGCTTTTTTACGGGGCCATTAAAGAGCAGGCGGAAGGTCTGGTCAAAACCAATTCGATTGATGCTTTTTTTGCTGTGCCGGCTCAGGCGTTTCAGACCGATTTCAACGACAACTATGCGCGCTTTCAGCAGATGAGTGAGCAACAGGCGATGCAGGGCAGACAATCCCTGATGGAACAACTCTCTGGGCTGCAAACGCTTTTTTTATTCGCGCCGCTGGTGTTGCTGGCCATTGCGGTTGCAGTCTGGTTTGGGATGGCGAAATGGGTGATTACGCCGCTTCGGAAACTGATTGCGCATATCGATCAACTTGCGGCAGGTGATTTGTCTGGACATCCTCCGGGCGTGATGCGATTTAACCGTGAAATGGGACAGCTTAGCGACAGCGTGATGACCATGCAGCAGGGGCTTCAGCAACTGGTTACCCAGGTGAGCGATGCGACCACCTCGATGGTCGATAATATCGGTTCGCTGGCGCAAGGGAACCAGAAGCTTTATCAACAGTCGGCTCGCCAGGCGAAAGAGCTTGATGATGTGACGGCCCATATCGCGGCCCTGGAAACGCACGTAGAAGGCAATACCGGTTATGCGAAACTCGCCAGTTCACGTGCAGATGAAGCGCGTCAGGCTGCGGCGGGTGGCGACATGATGATGTCGACCGTCAATGCCTCCATGCAGGCGATTGTGGATCGATCCTCTGAGATGCGCGGCATCGTCGCGATGATCGATAGCGTTGCGTTTCAGACCAATATTCTGGCCCTCAATGCAGCGATTGAAGCCGCGCATGCCGGCAATCAGGGACGCGGTTTTGCGGTGGTTGCCAGAGAAGTTGGGCTGCTGGCCCGAAAAAGCAGTCACTCAACGCAGACGATTCAGGAGCTGATTAACCACTCGTTGCAGGGCATTGAAGACGGGTCGAAAGCCGTGACTCGTCTTGAGGATAATCTGCAGCAGGTCACTGGACTGGTGGGGAATCTGAGCAGTTTACTGAATGATATCTCGGCCGCCACCCTGAGCCAGGGGGAAAGTATTCATCAGATGACGCGTCAGCTTCAGGCGCTAAATCAGGTGTCACGACAAACGGATGCGCTGGTATCTGGCGCTTCACAGGCTTCCGATCGCCTGCATCTCGAGTCGGATCTATTGCTGCAGGCTGTTTCGCGTTTTCGCCTTCCGGCCTGACGTGACATATTCGCCTCTGTTATACTCGCAGCCCGATTTAGCCTGAGGGCAAGGAGTAACGAGTGGCTGCGGTCATCCATAATGAGATGCTGGACGAGATTCTGGCGCAGGTGCGTCCATTACTGGGACAAGGGAAGGTTGCGGATTATATTCCGGCTCTGGCGTCGGTCAGTGGCAACAAACTGGGTATCGCCATTTGTACGGTTGATGGGCAACGTTATCAGGCCGGAGATGCAACGGAGCGCTTCTCCATTCAGTCAATTTCAAAAGTACTGAGTCTGGTGGCGGCCATGCGCCAGTACCCGGAAGAGGAAATCTGGCAGCGTGTCGGGAAAGACCCGTCCGGCCAGCCGTTTAACTCTCTGCTACAGCTTGAGATTGAGCAGGGAAAACCACGCAATCCCTTTATCAACGCCGGAGCGCTGGTGGTGTGTGACATGCTGCAAAGCCGTCTTAGTGCGCCTCGCCAGAGGATGCTGGAAATTGTACGCCTGCTGTGTGGTGTTCAGGATATTGCCTATGATGCAGTGGTGGCGCGCTCTGAGTTTGAACACTCAGCCCGTAATGCGGCGATTGCCTGGCTGATGAAGTCCTTTGGCAATTTTCATAATGATGTGGCCACCGTCCTGCAAAACTATTTTCACTACTGTGCGCTGAAAATGAATTGTGTCGAACTGGCAAAGACATTTCTGTTTCTGGCCCATCAGGGTTATGCGCCGCATCTCTCCCAGGAAGTGGTTTCCCCGTTACAGGCTCGCCAGATCAACGCGCTTATGGCGACCAGCGGGATGTATCAGAATGCCGGGGAGTTTGCCTGGCGTGTCGGCCTCCCTGCAAAATCAGGTGTCGGCGGGGGTGTAGTGGCAATTGTGCCACATGAGATGGCGATTGCCGTCTGGAGTCCTGAACTGGACAATACCGGAAATTCGCTTGCGGGCGTCGCGGTACTAGAACAACTGACCCAACGTCTGGGGCGGTCTGTTTACTGATGTCCGGCTTCGATCTTTTATTCGCAAGGCTTGCACGTTCGACGTTTCGTTCACGTTTTCGCTTAGGGGCGAAAGAGCGGCAATATTGTTGGGACAAAGGGGCTGAGACTATCGATCAGCATGCCGCTGATTTCGTCGCCCAGCGCCTTGCGCCAGCGCATCCCGCAAACGACGGCAAACAGACGCCCATGCGCGGGCATCCCGTATTTATCGCTCAACACGCGACGGCAACCTGCTGTCGGGGGTGTCTGGAAAAATGGCACGGGCTCCCAAAAGACGTGCCGCTCAGTGCGCAACAGCAGCACTATATTGTCAGCGTTATCCATCACTGGCTGGTGCTCCAAATGAACGCCTAAAATTGACGAGTTATGATCCTGTCGTATATGTGTTATAGATGCATGTTAGGTTATTCTTATTCATCCTGACGACCGCAAATAATTGCGATAAGCAATTATATGGATTGATATTTAATGCGTTCTTCTCTCTCTGCGTTCACACTTTTTCGACCAGAAAGCCCGCTGCGAAATGCTGCGGGGATATTTCTCCTGACCACGCTGTTTTATTTTATCGGTGCGGAGTTACGTCTGGTAGAAGCGTTATCCCTTTTCTGGCCCCTTAATGGTGTCATGGCGGGGGTATTTGCCCGCTACGCTTTCCTGAACCGCCTGCATTATTATGCTGTGTCGTATGTGGCTATGCTCGTGTATGACGCGGTAACGACCAGTTGGGGAGTGGCGTCGCTTGTCATCAATCTGTCGAATATGGTGTTTATTATCACGGTGGCCTTGCTGGTACTGCGTGATAAGCAACTGATGAGGAAAACGCCCGATCCTATTAATGCGTTGCGGTTGTTTAACTACTGCCTGATTGCAGCGTTACTCTGTGCGCTATTGGGGGCGGTGGGTTCCGTAGGGATTGACAGTCAAACCTTCTGGCCACTTTTTGCAGACTGGTTCAGCGAACAGTTCTCGACAGGTGTGTTGATCCTGCCGTGTATGTTGACGGTGCGAATGCCTGAACGTATGAGACCGCTGGAGCCGCGTCTGGAGCATCTGTTCCCGGTTCTGGCATTGATTGTCTCTGTGATGGCATCGGTAGTGATTGGCGGAGCGGGGAGCCTGGCATTTCCATTGCCGGCGCTGATCTGGTGTGCAGTTCGCTACTCACTCCCCGTCACTTGCCTGCTGACGTTTGTCACGGGCGCGGTCGAGATTATTCTGGTAGCAAACTCGATTATTAATATTGCAGTTGCGACACCGCTCTCGACTCCGATGATGTTCTCGGCTCGTCTGGGTATTGCGACGATGGCGATTTGTCCGGTGATGGTTTCCGTGAGTGTGGCGGCGATCAACTCGTTGATTCAACAAGTGTCGCTGCGGGCCGATTATGACTTCCTGACTCATGTCTATTCACGATCAGGGTTGTATGAGGCGCTCAAACGGGAAGAGACCCATCGACATACGCGCTTTCTGACGGTAATGCTGCTGGATATCGATTACTTCAAAAATATCAATGATAACTACGGGCATGAGTGTGGTGACAGAGTGTTGTCGAGCTTCGCCAGGCAGGTTCAGGAGGTTGTCGGAGAAGAAGGGCTGGTGGCGCGGATGGGCGGCGAAGAGTTTGCGGTAGTGGTGAATTCCGGCGATGCGCAAAAGGGCTTTGAACTGGCAGAACGTATAAGAATATCGATTGCAAATCATCCGTTTACCTGGCAACAGCAAACGCTATTTATCACGGTCAGTATTGGGTTGGGTAGTGGAAAGTCAGAGTCATGGCAACTGACAGACGTGTTTAATAAGCTGATGGCTGAAGCGGATGAGTATCTCTATCGTTCGAAAAAAGAGGGGCGAAACCGTACGCGCGCACGTTTGCCCGACAACCTGAAAATGGCCGAATCTCAGGACGGGGCATCCCAGGTGTAAACGTAACCACATTAGGCAGAATGCGGCGTGGATGTTATCACTTTGCTGATAAATCGCTTGCTACGTATTTTTAAGCTCAATAAGATACCGGGAGAAATATATCGGAATATTCGCAGCATGAACGGAACTGACAAACTCAGTAAAAAAACTCGCTTACCAGGAAGTCGGTTTGTCAAACGTATGTATCTGATGCGTATTCTCGGTACGTTGCTGGTCTTTTTCCCTGTACTTTCCGTTTTGATCGAACATCAACGTTCAGTCTGGCTAATGATTTTGCTGGCTATGAACGCTTTTGTCTGGCCTACGCTGGCCTGGCTACGCGCCCGTAACTCACCTTCACCTCTGATGGCCGAGCACCAAAACCTGGTGCTGGATGCTGGCGCGGGTGGTTTCTGGATCGCGATGATGGCGGTTAATCCGTTGGCGTCGGTCGTCATTGCCACTATTTTGCTTGCAGACAGGCTTTCCGCTGGTGGCGTTGCGTTGATGAAAAAAGCGGCTGCGGTGATGCTGGGCGTTTTCCTCGTGAGCTGGCTGACGCAGGGCATGGCGGTTGATCTCTTTGTCTCGCAACGAACCATGTTTGCCACGTTACCGCTGATTGCCATTTATCTCATGGCCCTGAGTATTTTGACTGACAGTATTGCGCTGCGTCTGCGGATCAAAAGTCGGGAGCTGGAGCGGATCGCGATGATGGATCCTCTCCTGGATATCGCCAATCGACGGCTTCTTGAAAAGCGGATTGATCACGAGTTGAAAAAACTCCAGTTGTCGTGCCGTGAATCTGCATTGATGTTCATCGATATCGATAACTTCAAAGATGTTAACGACCGCTTCGGTCATAAAGTTGGCGACACAATGCTTGCTGCCGTGTCACAAATTTTGCATATCGCCACACGCCCCACGGATACACCTGCTCGTCTGGGTGGGGATGAGTTCGTTATTTTGCTCCCCAGTACCACGCTTGATGAGGCTCATATTGTTGCAACGCGTATTATGGAGGCGGCTGCAGTGATGAAAGATGTTGCTCAGGAGGCCGTGCATTGTACGCTCAGTATCGGTATTGCATGTGCCACCCGCGACATGGCGAGCGTAACGGACTGGCTACAGGCTGCGGATAACGCACTGTACCGGGCCAAACGAGAGGGTAAAAACCGAATTTTCGCACACTGACAATACGGTTGTTTAGGCTACGCTTTTAAGAAAGCGAAGCGCCAGGAGATGTTATGAAAGCACCTGTAATTCCCGCTAATGAACCGGAACGTCTGCACTCTTTGCAAGAGTCCGGATTGCTTGAACTTGACACTTCTCCGGCATTTGATCGACTGACACGGCTTGCAAAACGTTTTTTTAACGTCCCGCTGGCGATGGTCAATATCATTGACGATCAACAGCTCATTGCTAAATCTGTAGATGGCGAGGCGGTGACGCCATATCCGCGTAATGTTTCGTTTTGCGGTTATACCATTTTGAGCACAACTGCGCTGGTGGTTGTCGATACGCTTCGGGATGCGCGTTTTGCGGATAACCCATTCGTCATCGGACAGCCAGGCTTCCGGTTTTATGCCGGATTTCCACTGCGATTACGTGACGGGGCAAGCGTTGGTACGTTATGCATTTTCGATTATGCCCCCCGCGAATTTACGGACACCGATCTGTCGGTACTGTGTGACCTTGGCGCGCTGGCAGAAGATGAGTTTGCGGCAGTGAGCGCAGCCACGACAGATGAACTAACGGGGTTGTTCAATCGCCGTGGGTTTAATCAGTTTGCCCGCTTTACTCTTTCTGTTGCCAGGCGGCGGGCAGAACCTCTCACTCTGGGGTGGATGGATCTGGATCATTTCAAGCAGATCAATGACCAGTATGGTCATGAAGAGGGGGATAAAGCACTTAAGGTGATGGCTGGTCTTTTGCGTGCATCTTTCCGTGAAGCCGATCTTCTGGTCCGCTTTGGTGGAGATGAATTTGCGGTGCTGTTCGCAGATACGGATGAGCAGGGGGCATGGATAGCGATGCACTATCTTACCGAGCAGGTGGCTCATTATAACGAACGGAAACTTCACCCCTGGACATTGCAATTTTCGTGGGGCGTCAGTGAGTTCGATCATAACCGTAATGACCAGCAACAGTGGCTGAAAAAAGCCGATGAGAACATGTTCACCATGAAGCAGCATCGTGGGCTTGTCCGGTGACATAACAAAAACCTATGCTTACCAGGATTGCGTTAAATAAATGTTAACTGCAAAGTGAGGGGATTCACTACAAGGAAACCGAATGAATACCCCACTGCACACCGAAACCCTCTCGCGGGAAGCAATTCTCACCCACATTGATGTGTTGGCCGATATCCTCGAAAACTGTGTGAACGGCGGCGCATCTGTCAGTTTTATGTCGCCGTTTACGCGCGAGAAAGCACGCGCTTTCTGGACTGGTATTGCGCAAAGCGTTGATCGTAATGAGCGCACCGTCCTGGCCTGCATTGATAAGCACGACGGAATCATCGGCACGGTACAGCTGGTTACCGACCAGCCTGAAAATCAGCCGCACCGTGCCGATGTGGCTAAACTGTTGGTGCGTGAGAAAGCACGCCGTAAAGGCGCCGCACTGACGTTGATGGCGTCACTTGAAACTCACGCCAGAGCGTGCGGGATTACGGTTCTGGTGCTCGATACCGCTACTGGTAGCGGCGCTGAGACGTTCTATCAGCGTGCCGGCTGGCAGAAAGTAGGGGAAATCCCTCGTTATGCGTTAATGCCAGACGGTGCGATGACGGCGACTTCAGTTTTCTATAAGTTTTTATAACTATTTTCACAATTGCATCATGAATTGATCAAAACAGGGGTCTTGGTCGAAAAGTTTTGGTAAGTTATTACACCAATCTTATCAGGCTGTATGACTAATCAAAAAAGGACCCCATTGTGAACACACTCAACCGTCGTGATTTCCCCGGTGCTCTCTACCCAGAACGTATCATTCAGTTTGGTGAAGGCAACTTTTTGCGTGCTTTTATTGACTGGCAAATCGACCTGTTGAATGAAAACACCGATCTTAACTCTGGTGTGGTGATTGTTCGTCCTATTCAGAGCGATTTCCCGCCGTCACTGAGCACGCAGGATGGTCTCTACACCACCATCATTCGCGGCCTTAACGAGAAGGGCGAAGCGGTCAGCGATGCGCGTCTTATCCGTTCTGTTAACCGTGAAATCAGCGTTTACGGTCAATACGATGAGTTTCTGAAACTGGCGCATAATCCTGACATGCGTTTTGTTTTCTCCAATACCACGGAAGCGGGCATCAGTTACCATGCCGGCGATAAATTTGAGGACGCGCCAGCGGTGAGTTATCCCGCTAAACTGACGCGCCTTCTGTTCGAGCGTTTTAGCCACTTTAATGGTGCGGCGGATAAGGGTTGGGTCATTATTCCGTGCGAACTGATTGATTATAATGGTGATGCCCTGTGTGAGCTGGTGCTGCGCTATGCGCAGGAATGGGCACTGCCTGCGGCATTTACTCAGTGGCTGAATGATGCAAACAGCTTCTGTTCGACGCTGGTTGACCGTATTGTGACGGGCTATCCGCGTGATGAAGTGGCTGCACTGGAAACCGAGCTGGGCTACCACGATGGATTCCTTGATACCGCCGAACATTTCTATCTGTTTGTTATTCAGGGTCCTAAATCACTTGCCAGTGAGTTGCGTCTGGATAAATTCCCGCTGAACGTCCTGATTGTCGATGACATCAAACCGTACAAAGAGCGCAAAGTGGCGATCCTGAATGGCGCGCATACAGCACTGGTTCCGGTTGCATTCCAGGCAGGGCTGGACACCGTTGGCGAAGCGATGAACGACGCTGAAATTTGCGCGTTTGTTGAGAAAGCTATCTACCAGGAAATTATTCCTGTGCTGGATTTGCCGCGCGATGAGCTTGAATCCTTCGCCAGTGCGGTAACAGGGCGTTTCCGCAACCCGTATATCAAACATCAGCTGCTGTCGATTGCCCTCAACGGGATGACCAAATATCGCACGCGTATTCTTCCGCAACTGCTGGCAGGGCAGAAGACGAACGGTAAATTGCCTGCGCGTCTGACTTTTGCTCTGGCGGCATTGATTGCGTTCTATCGCGCAGAACGTAATGGCGAAAGCTATCCGGTTCAGGATGATGCTCACTGGCTTGAGCGTTTCCAGCAACTGTGGGCGAAACACCATGATAAACAGATCAGCACCAGTGAACTGGTGAAAGCAGTACTGGCTGTAAGCGAGCACTGGGAGCAAGATCTCACTCAGGTTAATGGATTGGTAGAACAAGTTACGCTTGATCTGGATGCGATTTTGCTTCAGGGCATGCGCGCAGCGGTTAAACCACTCTGCTAATTTTTCAGCCCGGCTTCGGCCGGGTTTTTATCGGTGATCTATTAGTTACAACATACTATCGCGCTCTGTTTTAAAAAATACGGAGAAGCACCGTGCGCATTTCGCTTTGCAGAACAGAAAATGCAATGTTCTATTAACATGCTTGCAACTGTGAAGGCGATCACGTTTAATAGTCACGCTCTTTATTTTCCTGAAGCTGACTATGATTGTTCGTCCTCAACAGCACTGGCTACGTCTGATTTTTGTCTGGCACGGCTCGGTTCTACCCAAAATCTATACCCGGTTGTTTCTTAACTTCCTGTTGTCAATCGCCGTTATCCTGATGCTGCCGTGGTACTCATCCCTCGGTATCAAACTGACCGTTGCGCCGTTCAGTATTCTCGGCGTTGCGATCGCCATTTTCCTTGGTTTCAGGAATAACGCCTGCTATTCGCGTTACGTTGAGGCGCGGCTTTTATGGGGGCAACTGATGATAGCGGCGCGGTCACTCTTTCGCGAGGTAAAAAACACATTACCGGACGACCCACATTTGGGGGAATTTGTTCGCCTGCAAATCGCTTTTGCCCATTGTCTGCGCATGGCACTGCGCCGTCAGCCGCAGGCCGAGCAGCTTTCACGTTACCTCTCCGCGCACAATCTCCGCCTGGCGATGGACTCTTGCTCTCCGTCGAACCGGATAGTGTTGATCATGGGTGAATGGCTGGCAGTAAGACGCCGGGAAGGGCAGTTATCTGACATTCTGTTCCATAGCCTCAATAACCGGCTAAACGATATGTCGGTCGTCCTTGCGGGCTGCGAGCGTATTGCCAGTACGCCCGTACCCTTTGCCTATACATTGATTCTTCACCGTACGGTGTATCTCTTCTGCATTATGTTGCCGTTTGCGTTAGTGGTCGATCTGCACTACATGACGCCGTTTGTGTCAGCGCTGATCTCTTATACCTTCATCTCGCTGGATACGCTGGCAGAAGAGCTGGAAGATCCCTTCGGTACAGAAGATAACGATTTGCCGCTGGATGCCATCTGTAACGCGATGGAGAGAGACCTGTTACAGATGAACGATGAAGAGGTATTGCCGGATCGCGTGTTACCAGACAAGCACTATCAACTGACGTGACGGGCATTCCATTCATCGCGGGTTATTTCCCACAGTTCTGAGTCCAGCAATCCGCTGACATATTCTTTCTTCTCTGTCCGGACAATCCGCATGCCGCTACTGGCTGAAATGCGCTGGGAGCGGCTATTGAGTGCCGCTTTAGGGGCACGTAACACCGATTTATTTAGCGTATTAAACCAGAAATCCGTTGCGGCAATACTGGCTTCGCGCATGTAGCCCTGGCCTTGCCATTCCGGTGCTAACCAGAATCCACGGTTATTGTCCTCGACATCGTATAAACAGATCAGGCCCATCAGTTCATCCGGCGCTTCCCGACGGCGAATGGTCCAGAACCAGGCGATTCCTTTTTCCATATCCGGCAACGCTACATTGTTCACGTAGTGTTCTGCCCCGTTGTCCGGATAAGGCCAGGGAACGGTTGCCACCATATACCGGACAATTTCCCAGCGAGGATAGAGTTGTTGAATCTGTCTGGCATCTTCGGCAACCAGAGGGGTGAGTAACAGTCGCCCGGTTGTTAACGTCGGGATTGGCATCGCACAGATCTCCTTTTTTTGGCGTTATGCTTTTGTTTGTCTTCTGCTATTTTCATGATTACCACATACGCCGAAGATTGGCTGTAAGTTTTGACTACCAAAAATAGCAGAGGGTTTATGAGCGTAAGACTCGCCGTGCCGGAGGAAGCTGAAAGGCTTTGGCTGATTCGCAATTTAGCCATCCGGGTTGGGTGTCAAACCAGTTACGATGAGGCTGTTATTCGGCGCTGGACGCCCGAAAATATGCCAGAACACTACCGGAAAATGATACAAATCAACCCTTTTTATGTCGTCGAAGATGAAAACGGCGAGGCTGTGGCCACGGGATATCTGGATCTGGAAACCTGTTGTGTTGAAGCGGTGTTTACCCTGCCAGACGCAGCGGGAAAAGGGCTGGCAACGCAGATCCTCGATGCCATTAAGCAGGAGGCGAAAGCGAGAGGTATGACGCGGTTGACGCTCTCTTCGACACCCAATGCCCACTCTTTTTATCAAAAACATGGGTTTGTAACCTTAGGTGAAAATCGCTATCCCTCCAGGCTGGCAGAAGCTGAATTACGTTGTTTTGACATGGCAATAGACCTGTAGGATGAGGAAAATATGGCTGTAATTGTGAGAGAGTTATGTGCAGAAGATTACCTACAGTGGCGTCCATTATGGGATGGTTACACGCATTTTTATGAGTGTGAACTGGATGAATCTGTGACTGCATTTACGTGGGAAAGGGCGCTTAACCCTCATTCCTCGCTTTTTTGCCGTGTGGCGGAGAATGATGGAAAGGTTATAGGATTCGCCATGTGTCTGCTGCATGAAGGTACGTGGTCAACGGCCCCAATATGCTATCTGGAAGATCTCTTTGTGGATGAGAATTTCCGAGGGGCTGGGGCGGGGCATGCATTAATCGACGCGCTTCTGGCTGAAGGTAAGCGGGAGGGTTGGTCAAAACTGTACTGGGTTACGCGAGAAAATAACCCGGCTCGTAAGTTATATGACAAATTCGGCGAAGCCGACGATTACGTCCGTTATCGTATTTCACTCTGACACCCGGTATTTTCCTGTGCATGTATCGCAGTGTATTTGTACCTGAGATACATACACAGAAAAGTAGCCCTGATATTTTCGGCTGTCCATTTGCAATATACTGAAATAAGAACATTTATTATCTTGTTTCTGGTGTCTTTAACGTTTACGGTGGCACGGGTGAAGAGCGGAGGGCTTCTTATGCCAGTGATACTTCATATGCTGATGAATGGCGTAGTTACCGGTACACAGTATGCAGCTTACATATTTTTAGCCTCTCAACGTTAACAGCCCTGACCCTGGAAGGAGGCGCGTTCTTGCATGTCCTGCGGGTACATGATGAGCTTGAGCAGCACCACAGAATATCATTCCCGAGATAGACAGCAATACCATAGAATGCGCCAGAGTAACTAAATTCTAATATCTTTTTTTGAGTTAAATTACGTTCGCAATATGTGCTTTTAAAAATTGAATTTGGTTACATGATAAATTAACGATTTGTGCGCTAATGATTTAAATGTTTTACTTGTTTTTACATCGATGATAACTATATTGCCCTGCAACTCCTTTTAGGGTTGTAAAAATAATAAGTGGCATATAACAGGGTATAAAAATGAAAATTAATCAACTGAGCATGTTGGTGAGTGCCTCATTGCTCTGCACAACCGCACACGCAGCAGAAATTTATAATAAAGATGGTAATAAACTTGATCTGTATGGTCTGGTTTCTGCCGAGCATTATTTTTCTGATAATGACAGTAGCGACTGGAATGGCGATCAGACCTATATGCGTCTTGGGTTCCGTGGTGAAACACAAATTAACGATAAAGTCACAGGTTACGGTCAATGGCAGATGCATATTAATGCCAATGGCGCGGAGTCTGAGAGCAATAACCCGCGCACTCGTTATGCTTTTGCCGGTCTGAAAGTGAGCGATTTTGGTTCTGTCGATTACGGGCGTAATAAAGGCGTGCTGTATGATTCCCTGGGCTATACGGATATGCAGCCAGAGTTATGGCTCAGACCAGTTCATGTTTAGCCGTGCTAATGGCTTACTGACTTACCGAAATACCGATTTCTTCGGCGCCGTAGAAGGTCTTGATTTTGCCCTGCAATACCAGGGTAAAAATGATGGTGGTGGCGAACCCGGTGTGCGTGACGTTTTACGTCAAAATGGCGACGGTTTTGGCGCATCTGTCACCTATGATATTGGTGCGGGCTTCAGTGTTGCAGGTTCATTGATGAGCGCCGATCGCTCTAATGAGCAAAATAACACCGTTGGTATTATGGGGCAGGGTAAACGCGCAGAGGCATATTCTGGCGCAATTAAATATGATGCCAATAATATCTATCTGGCCGCGATGTTCACGCAGGCGTATAACGCTTCACGCTTTGGCTCTCATTCAAGTGATAGCGCCTACGGATATGCCAATAAGTCCCAAATCATGGAATTCTATGCCGGATACCAATTTGATTTCGGTCTGCAACCTTTTGTCGCGTATGACGTACTGAAAGGCAAAAACCTGGGCAAAGCCGCCGCAGGAAATACCTATGGCGATGAAGATTTAATAAAATATGTCGACTTTGGTGCAACCTATAATTTCAACAAAAACATCAATGTGTTTGTTGATTATATGGTTAACCTCGTCGATGAGGATAAATTTACCCGCGAAGCGGGGATTAACACTGACGATGTTGTCGCCGTAGGCGTCGTTTATCAATTCTGATAATCGGCTCATGGCTCACGTTTCGCGACGATAAAAAGCCGTGGAAATGCCAGCAGTATCTGCCCGTTTTCCTGGAGCGGATACTGCTCTTCCAGTAACTGATGATACCGCTTCAGGAAGTTCTTCTGTTCACTCTCGTTCAGCTCCTGTAACCAGGGACGCAACCCCGTGGCACTTACCCAGTCAATAATCGCCTGATGTGAACGCATTTTGTGATAATAGGTGGTTCGCCAGATATCTACGTCACATCCGGCTTCAGTCAAAATATCGTAATAGGCATGTACGCCAGGCAACGGTTCACGTCCGCGATCGGGATAACCTTGTTCATACGCCACTTCCCGCATCGACACGTGCGTGGGCTCCAGCCAGTTATCGGGCATTTGAATGGCCAGCACACCGTTTAATTTGAGCTGAGAGACAAGATGAGGCAGAAGCTCATAGTGGTTCGGTATCCATTGCAGGGAGGCGTTGGCGTAAATGAGGCTCAGCGGCTGATGAGGCTTATATTGCTGAATATCGGCCTCAACGAAGTGGCAATCTGGCAACGCGTTGCGCGCCTCTTCCAGCATAGCGGGGGAATTATCCACCCCAGTAATCTGTGCCGACGGCCAACGGTGTCTTAACAGAGCCGTACTGTTCCCTGGCCCGCAACCGAGATCGGCAATGGAAGTGATGTTTTCGACAGAGACTCTGGCGAGCAGTTCAGCCGCGGGACGGGTACGCTCTGCCCCGAATTGCAGGTAAAGAGAAGGATTCCAGTCGGACATTGACACATCTCCAGTTTGGCTATTCCAGCAAGAATAGCACACGCCGATACCCGCATTGTGGCGGGTATCGAGGGTTCTGACGCTTATAAAATGCCTTTCAGTGCAACATGGTAAAGCAGCATGATGGTTTTCCCGTCGACGATCAGCCCTTTCGCGATGCCCTCTAGTGCCTCATTCAGTGAGAGTTCAAGCACTTCGATGTCTTCTCCCTCTGATTTTAACCCACCACCAGCGCTGGTTTTATCGTGTGGGTGATACTCCGCCAGATAAAAGAACAGCTTCTCGGTCACTGAGCCGGGGCTCATGTATGCCTCGAACACCTTTTCAACGCGGGACACCCGAAAACCGGTCTCTTCTTCCGCCTCGGCCTTGATTCGGCTTTCAGGATCCATGTTATCGAGCAATCCCGCAGCGGATTCAATGAGATAGCCATCATGCCCATTGATAAACACCGGGAAGCGGAACTGACGAGTGAGGATCACCGTTTTTTTGTCACGGTTATAGAGCAGGATCGTTGCACCATTCCCCCGGTCGTAGACTTCACGTTCTTGCCGCTGCCATTCGCCATCGCGACGCTGCTGATCAAAGGTGTATTTCTTCAGGACGTACCAGTTATCGGACAGCGTCTGGCTCTCGATAATGCGTATTTCTGCACGTTTTGATTGCACGATACTTTCTCCTTACGTAGAGTAAGTATCATAATCAGCAATATCGTGCATATTCAAGATAAATCGTGCATTAACAGGAAAAGAGAGATGCTTACCAGTCAGCGCAAGCAGTTAATCCTTGAAAAACTTGAAGCCGAAGGCCAGGTTCTTTCCGGCGCACTCAGTATCCAGTTTGACGTTTCCGAAGATACCATTCGTCGCGATTTACGCGAGCTGGCAACCGAAGGGCGTTTGCAGCGCGTGCATGGCGGTGCATTACCCGCCTCATCCGCTATCGCCCCCTTTTCTGAGCGCAAATCACTGAAAATAGAGGCTAAAAAAAGCGTGGCTCAGAGAGGGGCACAGCTGATCTCATCAGGTCAGGTCGTGATTATTGACGGCGGAACAACCACTTCAGAACTGATCACATTTTTACCACGCCACCTCGCCATTACCGTCATCACTCACAGCCCCGGCATCGCGCTGGGCCTGGTCGATCATCCCTCCATTGAGGTTATTTTAATTGGCGGTCGTCTGTATAAACATTCGATTGTGACGGTAGGTGCGGCGGCCATCGAAGGGATCAACACCGTCCATGCCGACCTGTTTTTCATGGGGGTTACCGGTATTCATCCTGAGGCGGGGCTTACCACTGGCGATTATGAAGAAGCGTGCATCAAACGTGCATTTTCCGGCAGAGCTGCAGAAACCATCGTGCTGGCCTCTCCAGAGAAAATTAACACAGCATCGTCATTTGTGATTGGTGACGTGTCGTTGGTTAATACCGTTGTCGTAGAAAATGGTACAGATGCTGACTGGATCAACGCGGTCAGCGAGAAGGGCGTTTCGGTTATCATGACCGCCGATCATGATAATGAATCACGTTGATCCCATCATGAATTCAAAACTAACCTGAGACTGTTATATAATGCGCGCCTCTTTTCACCTGGAACGTGAATCATCCATGTCTGCCCCTGACAATGAAAATTAACGCGCCGTTTTCTCTCCTTCCTGTTGTGATACTGACGGGGTGTAGCACCAGTACACTTTCACAAATGGAAATTCCGGAGCAAAACAATACCCCCATTGTGGTGGGGTACTATGGCCGTGGCATTGACCCGATGATCCAGCAATATATGCAGGACAAACAGGTGACAGGTCTTATCGTGGCCATTATTCAGCATAATGGGGCGGCTGAATTTCATTCCTACGGTATTACTGACGATAAACATCGTTATGCCATTACTCCTGATACTCTGTTCGCGCTAGGTTCGCTGAGTAAAGGCGTGACGGCTGAAATCACGACGATGCTGGTTAACGAGGGAAAATTCCGCTGGACGGATACGCTGGAAACGCTGTTGCCAGAATCGACAACACTCAGCCCGGATGCGAAGAAGATAACGTTACTGCAGTTGGTAACTCATACCTCTGGGTTACCTCGTCAGCCAATGGACTTGCTGACGCTGGAACATCTGGTCGGTTATTTCAGTACCGGCGAGAATTTTTACACCCAACTGGACAGCGATAATGTACTGACTTACCTCAGTGACTTTACCGCCCCTGAACCCCGTGTCCCACAATATTCTAATCTCGGCTATGCCATCCTAGGTTATATTCTGCGACAACACACGGGCGAGTCCATCGAAAGCCTGGCTCAGCGCACGTTGTTTACACCTTTAATGATGCAAAACAGCAGCTATACCCCAATGCAGCTCAGGCGTTATTCTTATCGCGCGCTGGGCCATGCAGGCGATCAACCTAAGTTGATATCGCGCGGTGAACTGACGCCTGACTGGGTATTCCAGCAGAATATGGCGGGCGCGGCAAGCTTATACAGCAGCGCGCGAGATCTTGCGATATATGCCCGGGCGCATTTTTCCACCACAAGATCCCCAGAGCTTGATCGCGCGTTTAGGGATGTTACCCAAACCTATTTCTATCGCCAGAAAGAGGCCGCCAATATTGCGTGGGTAAGCGACTCATCTCCGGATCGCAAAATTACCTATCAGGTGGGCTATATTGGCGGATATTCCAGTTACATTGGCTTTGACCAAAAAAACCAAAATGCGGTAATCGTTCTACAAAATAGCTTTAACTGGAGTAATTATCTGGGCCAAACGATCCTGATGCATTTACCGCCGAAAGATTAAGGCCTTAATTCGCCATATTTATATGACGCTGTCGCACCACCATCGATCAGAATATCGCTACCGGTAATGTAAGTTCCGCCAGGACCAAACATAAATGCCGCTAATTCACCGATTTCATCCGGTGTGCCGCCACGGCCAGCCGGAGATTTTGTCAGCATATTCCGATAGAACTCGCCACGCTCTGCGCTGTTCAGCTCGTCATACGCCAGAGGCGTGTAGACAATACCGGCACTAATACAATTGATTCTGGCGCCCCGTTTTCCCCACTTAACGGCTTCCGCCATAACCCGTAACGCATTGCCTCGTTTAGAAATTTGGTATGCATAGAGGCTGTCGTCGACTGCCGAAATCCAGGGCAAGGCCAGTAAATCTTCCGGTGGCAGCGTCGCGAGCATATCTGCCTGGTGCTGAGAAAGGGCATCAACATGAAGACGATGGCTGGACTGAGAACCGATAACAACGGCTGCGCCGCCAGGCGCAATGACCCGACCAAACGCCTCAAACAGGACCGCCGTACCATAGAGATCAACGCGGATGATATCCTGCGCTTTGGCCTGGGAAGGTGAAAGACCTGCGGTATGGATAACGCCCTTGATTTCACCGAGCTCACAGGCCGTTTTGACCAGTGCCTGAATTGATTCGCGGGAACACACGTCAACTCCCGTTGTTCTAACCTCGAAACCAGCCCGGGAGAGAGTCTGTTCGGCTTCTTTTGCATTTTCCGGGTTAATATCGGCAAGCAAAATAGTCTTCCCAACGCTGACCCGGCGGGCGATAGCCTGTGCGATTGAGCCGCTTCCAATCACAACGATAATTTCTTTCATTGATTTCACCTTAGAATCACTGAGACAACCCAACGCCTGGGGTGTTGTCTGAGATAACAAAGGATAGCGCGAGAAATCGTTGAGAGTGAGAGCGTAAATCCGTATGCGTTTATGAGTATCATTCATGAATGAGAACGAGTTCCAGGCAGACAGAATCGGCTATTTTTGGAATAATAATGTATTGAAATATGGTCTCTGAGCGTGTCGATGCTGGATAAACTTGATACCCTGAAAATCTTCTGTACCGCAGCAGAAACCCTGAGATTCAGGGAGACAGCAACCCGTCTGGGGATCGCGCCCCAGCAGGTAACCCGGGGTATTGCAGAGCTTGAACAACAGCTTGGGGAGATGTTGTTTATACGTAATACACGGCAGATGAAATTGACGACCTTTGGCCTGCATTTTTGGCCAAAAGCGGAAGCACTGCTGGCCAATAGTGATGCTCTCTTTGCGGAGGGTAAACGCAAAAATGTTCAGGAGATGGCAGGGAGTGTACACGTGACGCTGCCGCCTCTTTTTGAAAACCAGGATATCCTGCACCGTTTACTGCAAAGACTGATTGATTATCCCGCAATCAATATTCAGTGGCTGCCTTGTGATTCCCATCTCAATATTATTGATGAGCAAATCGATATCGGTATTCGGATTGGCGCAATACCGGATAATCGATTTATCGTTAGAACGATACGACCCGTTGGTATTAATATTGTGGCTGCACCTGATTTAATTGCCCGTAAGGGCATGCCGGTCTCTCTGCATGATCTGCAATATCATTTCCCACTCAGTGCGTTAAATAACAGTAATTCAGGCCGGATTTGGCCGTGGCAGTTCGCTGATGGCAGTAGTTTCTTTCCGGAGCAGCCCGCGTTTATTTCTGCGGATATCGGCAGTGAATTAGCCTCCGCACTGGCAGGAAGAACCTACAGCCAACTGCCGGATATGACTGTTCGTCCTTATTTGCGTCGTGGTGAGCTGGTCAATATTTTGCCTGAATACAATTTCCATCCCTGGCATTTGTATATTTTCCGTCCCCATCAGCCGTTGCTACCGTCCCGTGTTCGCCTGGTATTTGAATTGCTGACTCAGATCCTCAGTGAGGTATTTGAGGAACAGTGAGGGGGAACGACGAGGCAGTGGGTGTAACCTTGACTCCGGCTCTGTCGCATCATTCTGACAGTGATAGTAACCCGTCATCCAGGCGATTTCCCTGTATCTGAATGCCTGAGAGTAATGTATCCATGTCAGATAAATCACGGAAACTGAGTTCCAGTTCGACAGATTTCAGGTTGTCATCAATATAGGCCACCTTGTCCATGCCTGGGATTGGAACAATCCAGGGTTTCTGGGCCAGTAACCAGGCCAGCGCAATCTGTACTGGGGTGGCATGCTTACGGGCCGCGACATCCCGCAGCATCTCAACCAGAGGCATATTTGCTTTGATTGCATCCGGGGTGAAACGTGGAAAACTTGCACGCAAATCGGTATCGGCATCGAATGTGGTTGAGGCATCAATTGTTCCGGTCAAAAAACCGGTTCCGAGTGGCCCCCAGGGAACAAACCCAATGCCTAACGCTTCGCAGACGGGAAGAACATCGTTTTCGGGTTCGCGTGTCCACAGGGAATATTGATTCTGAACGGCGGTTACAGGATGGATCGCATGAGCACGGCGAATCGTATCAGCCCCTGCTTCAGAGAGACCGTAATGACGTATTTTCCCTTCTTTAATAAGGTCCTGGAGTGTGCCTGCCACCTCTTCAATGGGAACACAGGGATCGACGCGGTGCTGGTAAAACAGATCAATATAGTCCGTCTTTAGGCTCTTCAATGATGCTTCGGCCACCGCACGAATATTCTCTGGCCGGCTATCCAGGCCCGTAGTCACGCCATCTTCCAGTTTGAAGCCAAATTTAGTCGCAATAACGACCTTATCCCGGTAGGGCTGAAGGGCTTTGCCAACCAGTTTTTCATTTATATAGGGGCCGTAGGCCTGAGCAGTATCGAAAAATGTAATCCCACGATCAACCGCCGCATGCAGCACGTTTATACCGGTATTATCGTCAACCGCTTTCCCTGTACCGAAACTCAAATTCATGGCTCCCATCCCCAAAGCAGAGACGGTTAATCCACTGCGTCCTAACGTTCGATATTTCATATTGCACCTTTTTTAAATGAATATATTGCTTAACGTAAGGAGAGTGTAAGGGCTCTTATTGTTCCTGTATGTGGATTTGTTTTGCTTTCAGAATTCATGATTATGGAATAATTAACGCGAACACAAACGAGGCGATTTTCACCCCGCGTGTGCCTGATATTGCAGGTTAGACGTCGAGTTTACGACCGGTCAACCATTCCACCATGGCCGGATCGCGGTGAGAGAAAAATGCGCTGGTCGCCGTATCAATGGCTGTGATGTTGAGTATGTCATCCTGGCTAAGCTCAAAGTCGAGGATGTTGATATTCTCTTGCATCCGCGCTTTGCGTACCGATTTTGCCAGGGATACAATGCCGCGCTGGTAGAGCCAGCGCAGAATGACCTGTCCGACGCTTTTACCATATTGTTGGCCGATGGCGGTTAATACCGGGTGCTGGAAGAGGGCATTTTTCCCTTCGGCAAAAGGAGCCCACGCTTCAGGTTGAATGCCACGGCTCTTCATCCAGGACGCAGCATGTAACTGCTGGTTAAACGGATTGACTTCGATCTGGTTGACCGCTGGTATCACATGGTTATATGCCATGAGATCGGCGAGCCTGTCTGGATGAAAATTACTGACACCAATGGCCCGAATTTTACCAGCCTGGTGTAATTCTTCCATGGCCCGCCATGCGCCATGGACATCGCCATAAGGCTGATGAATCAGATACATGTCAACATAATCCATCTGCAGGCGGTTCAGCGAACGCTCAAATTGCGCCTTTGCCCCTTCGTAACAGGTGTCCTGTAACCAGAGTTTGGTGGTGACAAACAATTCATTACGCGCAATACCACTTTGTTTCAGCGCGTTCCCAACCTGAGTTTCATTCAGATAGGAGGCTGCCGTATCAATCAGGCGATAGCCCGTTTCGACCGCCTCGATAACCGCACGCTCGCATTCTGCGGTGTCTGTCATTTGAAAAACACCAAAGCCCAGCAGGGGCATTTCTACACCGTTGTTCAGTTTTACTGTGTGCATGACGTTATCCTTTAGCTGTTGTAGTGGAAAAGCATAACGCAGAACGATTTATTTGATTAGGGAGGGTAATTTTCTAGGGTTTATTAGCTGAGTTCATAAAAGTGGCGGTCACCTGTTAGAGCACCATACTGGAAAAATTGCCCCTCTTGTGCCATGCAACTTGCCAGTTTAGCCACATCAGGCCCGCCAACAGGATCAAAAACCACGTTAACCCCGTTATCTTGCGTGATTGCGTTCAGCTCTTGCGTCACATCTTGTTCGGTTGTGGCAATGACCGCTGCCGCACCTGCTTGCATTAACACTTTGTTTTTACGGCTGGTACGGGAAAGAGCGATGGGATGAGCCCCAACCATGTTGGCAATCTGTATTGCGGCAATTCCGACATATCCCCTGAAGGGGATAAATCAGTCTTTATCCGCTGAAAGGGATATTCCTGCTACACAGGTTGACAATATCCCCTTGCGGGGATAATACTTGCAATATCCCCGCAAGGGGATAAATTCCTGTGGAGATGAGCGCATGAAACCACCGATGATTTATAGCCCGGTTCAACTGGCAAACACGATGAAGCTGATTCGTCAAAAAAATAACTGGACTCAAAGCGAGTTGGCGAAAAAAATCGGGATCAAGCAAGCCACGATATCGAACTTTGAAAACTCGCCCGACAACACAACGCTGACCACTTTTTTTAAGATTTTACAGTCACTTGAAATGAAAATGGCGTTGTACGAAAGTGACGAGATGTCAACGCAATCTGAAAAAGATGAACAACAGGATCTGGACTGGTAATGCCTAAATTAGTGACGTGGATGAACAACGAACGGGTAGGCGAGCTGACCAAGTTGCCGAATGGGGCGCATACCTTTAAGTATGAAAAAGAGTGGCTGTTCAATCGCCATGCCAGGCCGTTGTCCTTATCATTGCCGTTACAGGTTGGCAATATCACCTCTGATGCTGTGTTTAATTTCTTTGATAACCTGCTGCCTGATAGCCCGATTGTTCGGGATCGTATCGTAAAGCGCTATCATGCCCGTTCTAAGCAACCCTTTGATTTATTGTCAGAAGTAGGGCGAGACAGTGTTGGCGCAGTGACATTATTGCCCCCTGATGAAACGGTAAGCACCCAGGAAATGACCTGGGAAACCTTGAGTGAGAAGAAACTTGAGCGTGTCCTGTCGGCATACCAATCTGATATTCCTCTCGGCATGATCGCTGAGGAGGATAACTTTCGTATTTCTGTTGCCGGAGCTCAGGAAAAAACAGCGCTTCTCAGGTCAGACGAAGGCTGGTGTATACCCACAGGAATTACACCGACAACGCACATTATCAAACTGCCTATCGGGGAAATTAAGCAGCCAAATGCAACACTGGATCTTAGTGATAGTGTTGATAATGAATACTTTTGCCTGTCGCTGGCCAAGGCGCTGGGTTTTGATGTCCCAAATGCGGAGATAATCAAGGCCGGTGCAATTCGGGCACTTGCCGTCGAACGTTTTGACAGGCGATGGAACACAACCCATTCAATGTTACTTCGGCTACCGCAAGAGGATATGTGCCAGACATTCGGACTTCCGTCATCAGTGAAATATGAGTCGGATGGTGGGCCGGGGATTTCTCATATCATGACGTTTTTACTCGGTTCCAGCGAAGCGCTTAAAGATCGCCACAATTTTATGAAATTCCAGGTGTTCCAGTGGTTACTTGGTGCTACAGACGGACATGCGAAGAATTTTTCTGTTTTTATTCAGGCTGGAGGGAGTTACAAGCTAACGCCATTTTATGACATCATTTCGGCGTTTCCCGTACTTGGCGGAGCTGGAATGCACATCAGCGATCTAAAACTGGCGATGAGTCTTAGCGCATCAAAAGGCCGAAAAACGGCTATCGACAAAATCTATCCGCGACATTTTTTGGCAACGGCAAAAGCACTGAAATTTCCTGAGCAGCAGATGCAGGAGATCATGCAGACGCTGGCTGAACATGTTCCTCTGGCACTTGATACAGTCATCAGTTCGTTGCCCAACGATTTCTCAACGAAAGTGGTCACGTCAATCCGCTCAAATGTTCTGAGACTGCATGCTCGTCTGTGTAAGTAAAACATAGAGGAAGAGATGATGGAGATGCCAAAAAATGGCTTCAGAAGACTTTCAGCGACCAGCAT
This sequence comes from Lelliottia sp. RWM.1, assembly GCF_016859735.1. Lineage (NCBI taxonomy): Bacteria > Pseudomonadati > Pseudomonadota > Gammaproteobacteria > Enterobacterales > Enterobacteriaceae > Lelliottia > Lelliottia sp. RWM.1. Next base: position 96,182 of record NZ_WLVC01000003.1, read on the forward strand.
AATCATAACCACAAAATACTGGATTGTTGCGTAGTCTACTTTGGTGCGCATAATGTATATTATGTTAAATGACTTCTGAACCTGAATGGCTTACATAAAATCATAGGGTTACGTCCCCTCCACATCTTTCGTTTGCTGACATTATGTTAATGCGATATCAGAACCGCACCAGCCATAATGCAATCCATCCTTATTAACCTGTTCTGTCATCCCCGCCCTCAATATTTCCCATTCAGCATAAAACCTTGAGCAACGTCTCCAGCCATTGCGTAAACACGCGAACCTTCGGTGAGATATGGCGATGTGGATACAGTACGGATAATGTCCTGGCTGGAACAGGATTTTTTCCGCACCGGCCTCCCGTAAGTTTCGTCGCTTGAGTTGACAGAGGCAAAAAATTACCGTTTTCCCTGGCATTCTGGTCGCGTTACTGGTGCTGATCATGCGTAAGTACAGCCTTAATGATAATGCCATTGCCAGAATGGCCCATAAAAACACTGCCCGGTAACATTTCTTACGCCATTGCCCAATCGCCCTGTCGCGATTGGGCAATATTCTTATGATTAACGTGCTGCTTGCGCACTCAACTGGAAGAAGCGCACTGAATCACGCAGTATTTCGCTTTGTTCCGTCATGGACTGTGCCGCGACGGCGGCTTGCTCCACTAATGCGGCGTTCTGTTGAGTCACCTGGTCCATCTGCTCGATTGCGACACTGATCTCTTTGATCCCCTGATGCTGTTCCGTCGAAGCGGTTGAAATATCCGCCACAATGTCCGTAACCTGATTAACCGAGGTGACGATCTCTTTCATTGCCCGACTGGCAGTATCAGCAAAACGCGAGCCATCAGTAATTTTCTCAACCGTGCCTTCAATAAGCGATTTGATCTGTTTGGCGGCATCGGCACTTTTTTGTGCCAGATTACGGACTTCACCAGCCACAACCGCGAAACCTTTACCCTGCTCTCCGGCGCGAGCTGCCTCAACAGCGGCATTAAGCGCCAGAATGTTGGTCTGGAAGGCAATCCCCTCAATCACCGAAATAATATCGACGATTTTCTGCGAGCTATCGGAAATCTCCTGCATCCGCGAAAGCATGTCGTGGACTTCTTTCCCGCCCTTCACCGCGGTTTGTGAGGTCAAACGCGCCAGCTCACTCGCTTTATGCGCGTTTTCAGCATTGCTTTTTACGTTCTCCGTAATCTGCTGCATGTTCGCTGAGGTTTGCACTAATGATGCCGCTTGTTCTTCGGTGCGTTGAGACAAGTCGCTGTTACCCTGTGCAATCTCGTTGGCTGCCAGCGAAATGGATTCACTGCCGTGGGTAATGCCGTTCATGATCTCCGCCAGTTTCGCGTTCATAAACTTGACGGTTGCCAGCAGGCTTTGGGTATCGCGCTCACGAATAGCCACCTCTGCGGCCAGATTACCGGCAGCAATCTCTTTCATGATCGATACCGCATAGGCGGGTTCTCCGCCCAGTTGGCGTGAAAGGTTGCGGGAAATAAGCAGGGCAATGACGCCGGTGGCAATCAGTGCCAACAGCAACAAACCGCTTAACAGGTATAACGCCTGAATATAACCAGACTGTGACTCTTCCCCTGCACTCTCACCATTGGCCACCTCCATGTCCACCAGCGTGGCCAGATCTTTCATCAATTGCGTACGGTATTTAGACGATACTGCACCGCTAATTTTGGAAGCTTCTTCGGTATTTCCGTTGTTTACGGCTTCAATCACTTTGGCATTCACATCCACAAAGTTTTTAAAGTTGTCGACAACGGTTGCAAAAAGGTCACGCATCTCCCTGGGCGCATCTGCAGACGTTTTCGCATATTGCTGCTGTGCATTGAGAAAAATGGCCTGGTTTTGCAACAGTTCCCCACGGTGTTTTTCACGTTCCTCTGGCGTTGGCGAAGAAATATACTGGATCTGTTGCAGACGCATTTCGGACAAAACACCACGCATTTCAAGTGAGTAGCGAATGTCTGGCATGCGGGTTTTCAGAAATTCATCAATATGGTGTTTGCTGCTATTGAGTTGGTAGATGGAAACACCGCCTAACAGCAACATCATGGCGATGAGGATGGAGAAGCCGATCAGCAATTTGGTCAGGACGGTGGTTTGTGCAAGTCTGTTCATCATTATCACTATATAAGGAATGGTTATAGTAATAACGGCAATAACTCGGAAAACATTGAGTTCCATTTATGATCTCAATCACAAGTTATCACTATCTTATGCCTACTTTTTTCGTCAGTTTTTCCATAAGCAAAATTACAGCAGGAAAAACGCATCCCATTGCCGCACTCCCCCGTTTCTTGTACCCTTTCAGGGCTACACCACCCCTGAATATGAGATAACCGGACGCCACATGACTGCACACATTTCTAAAGATCCTTTGCACGGCGTAACGCTTGAGATGCAAGTCAACGCGCTGGTTGCACGATATGGCTGGAGTGAGCTGGGCAAACTGATCAGTATCAACTGTTTTAAGAACGATCCAAGTGTCAAATCGAGTTTGAAATTTCTGCGTCGCACCCCATGGGCGCGTGCAGAAGTTGAAGCACTGTATCTTGATTCTCTCAGTGATGATGCCACCGAAGAACCGGATGTTCTCACCTTTAACCCTTGGGCAAATAGTCGGATTACTAAGAGCTAAAACGTCAATGTCGCTACACGTAAAACGGACAGGTGCGCTTATTGGCTGCGCACTTTTACTTGTTAGTTGCTCCTCAAAACCACCCAAATCCCTTATCACTCCGCGTCCTCCAGCGGAGAAACCAACCCAACAGGCAAACGAGCCGATGCGTGGCATCTGGCTGGCAACGGTTTCCCGCCTGGATTGGCCGCCGGTGACCTCAATCAATGCCAGTAGCGCTGAAACACGAATTCGCCAGCAGAAACAGGCCCTGCAAGACAAGCTGGACAGGCTCAAAAGCCTGGGCATTAATACCGTGTTTTTCCAGGTCAAACCCGATGGCACGGCACTGTGGTCATCCAAAATACTGCCCTGGTCCGATATGTTAACGGGCAACATAGGTGAATATCCGGGTTATGACCCGCTGCAGTTTATGCTGGATGAAGCGCATAAACGCGGAATGAAAGTCCACGCCTGGCTGAATCCATATCGGGTTTCTGTAAACACGAAACCCTCCACCATTGCAGAGCTTAACCGGACGTCATCGCAACTCCCTTCCAGCGTATTTGTGCAACATCCTGACTGGATACGCACCGCTGGCGATCGTTTTGTTCTCGACCCTGGAATTCCGGCGGTACGCGACTGGATCACACAGGTTGTGACAGAAGTGGTGGCGCAATATGCGATTGATGGCGTGCAGTTTGATGATTACTTCTATGCCGAAACGCCGGGTTCAGCCCTGAATGACAGCCTGACATATAAACAGTACGGACAGGGATTTGTATCGAAAGCAGACTGGCGGCGGCATAACACCCAGCAGTTAATCGAGCAGGTTTCACGGGCCATCAAGCAGCAAAAACCACAGGTCGAGTTTGGTGTCAGCCCGGCAGGCGTATGGCGTAACCTCTCCTTCGACCCGGCCGGCTCTGACACACGCGGCGCAGCAGCATACGATGAATCCTATGCTGACACCCGTCGTTGGGTACAACAAGGATTGTTGGATTACATCGCCCCGCAGATCTACTGGCCTTTCTCCCGCAGTGCGGCCCGGTATGACGTGCTGGCAAAATGGTGGGCTGATGTGGTGAAACCAACACATACACGCCTCTACATCGGCGTGGCATTGTACAAAGTGGGTGAGCCATCGAAAAACGAGCCTGACTGGACGGTCAATGGCGGCGTACCGGAGCTGAAAAAACAGCTCGATTTAAACGATTCGCTGCCCAGCATTAGCGGCACGATCCTGTTCCGCGAGGATTACCTCAATCAGCCCCAGACGCAGGATGCGGTCAGTTATCTCAAAAGTCGCTGGGGAAGTTAATGTGTCAGGCAGAAACGCGTTGTTTCTGCCTGATGACATTGAGGCTTATGGTTTCGGACCAAACATCTCCTGCAATTGCTTCTCGTCAGGCATTCCAACGACCTGCTGAAGTTCGTTTTGGTTATTCATATAATAAATGGCCGGGGTGGCATTCGCCCCCAGTTCGTCCATTAACTTCTGGTGCTGCTGCAGAAGTGTAAAGGTCGACCGGGAGGCGTTTGTCTCACCCTGAGGCAATGTTTTCCCGCCAGAAAGCTCGTATTCTCGCCAGGCGCTTACCGGATCTTTCGCGTTCAATATTGCCGTGGCATTGCGTCCACTGTTGGGGTTCAGAAACGCCACCAGAAGCGTGTTTAACTGGACTTTACCTGCCTTCACCCACGGTTGAGCCTCAGACCAAAAGGTTTTGCAATAAGGGCAAAATGGATCGGCAAAAACAAACACTTTACGCGGTGCGGTATCCGCCCCTTCTTTCAGGGGATGTGTTGCATTCAATTGCTTCCACATCTCTCTGCCAAGAGGCACGTAGATCTCTTTTTTAAAATAGTCCTCGCTGAGGTTTTTACCTTTTTCATCATAAAGATAGCCTGAAACCACATGCTTTCCGTCAGGCAGCAGAAAAATGGTAACGCCCATGTCCTGATACTGACCAAGCCAGGTTGGCGCTCCGCCGGGAGCATTGATTTTTTTGATGATCTTAATCCCTTGCTGCTCACTGAAACGCTTCACCGCGTCAGGAACGGCCTCTGCCGCCATTGCCAGTCCGGGTATCATCAGCACAGACGCTAACAATGTATTCTTCATCTATACCTCAACTTATTGTGTTTTTGCGTCACGAGTCGGTCAGGTCATCATAAACGTCCCGCAGTCGAGTTCGAAGGAAAAGCACTGCTTTATGTTTACGGGATAACAGTGCCTGTACGCTGACCCCGCTTTCCTCCGCCAGTGACTTCATGCTGTAACCCTGAAGTTCCGTTTTTTCGAAGACCTCCCGTTGCGTTTGCGGCAATTCTGACAGCGCCAGTCCCAACTCTTCCCACAACAGCATTTTCAGGTACTCTTCCTCTGGTGTTTGCGGCACGCCAAACAAGGTTTCAGCTAATTCATCTTCCGGGTCATGCCCTTCATCCTCTTCGGTGAAATATCCGGAAAGCGAAACTTCACGCTTCTTGCGCGAACGATCGGTCATCTCATTACGCGCCGCGCGAAACAGCCAGGCCGCGACATTCTCCACGGGCTGTTCCACGGTCATCAGTTGATATGTCACTTCCTGCAAGATATCGTCGGCGTCATCGCGTACGGAAGTTCGTCCGCGAATAAAGGCTTTCAGCCGGGAGCGGCAGGCATTAAGCGCCGACATCAGCAATGATTCCCCCACCATCCCGGCCTTCATTTCACTCACTCTGCTTCCGGCGCTTTCGGTGTACTGTCCTCACGCTTGTCATCACGATGACCGCGCCAATGACAATGTCCGTGACGACCAAACCCATCGCGCCGTTGCTGAATAAAGGCTTCACGCTGCTCGGGTGTCATTTGCATCCAGCGTTCATGCATCCGACGGTGCGCGCCAAACATCCCCGGACGGAAACCCAGTCCACCAAACAGAATGCGGCTCAGCACCAGAATGCCCAGCGCCTGCCAGAACCCGATGGCTTTAACCCCCAGAATGGCCGGTAACAACGCATTCCATAAGCTCATCACCAGAAGGCCGAGCACCACAAACAACACAGCGCCTATGACCAGCGCTTTCCCCATACGATGACGACCAAAACCCCGTCCATGACCACGCATATCACAATCTCTCATTGTATTTACCTCATTACAGTAACTGATTATGGCTTGTGATGAGGTAGACGAATGAGCGGGGGAAATATTGCTAAAAAAGTGACTTTATTTTTATGCAGGGGGACCACTCCCCCTGGAAGAAGGGTTAGGCGTGCGCGGGTAAACTAAAGCTCGAAATGCTCTGTGTCAGATGCTGCGCCTGCTCTTCAAGAGATGCAGCGGCAGCGGCAGACTCCTGAACCAGAGCGGCATTTTGCTGAGTTACCCCGTCCATCTCCGTAACGGCCTGACCCACCTGGCCAATCCCCCGACTTTGTTCTTCTGAGGCAACCGAGATCTGCTCCATCAACGTGTTCACTTTATTGACTGACGTGATAATGGAATCAATCACCTCTCCGGAGCGGTTTACCAGTTGAGCACCGTTTTTCACGCTGGTCACTGACTGGGCAATCAGGTTTTCGATATCCTTCGCCGCAACGGCGCTCTTCTGCGCCAGTGTACGTACTTCGCTTGCCACGACTGCAAATCCGCGCCCTTGCGTTCCGGCACGAGCAGCCTCAACGGCGGCGTTTAAGGCCAGAATATTGGTCTGGAAGGCGATACTGTTAATCACGCTGGTAATATCTTCAATACGCTTAGAGTTTGCGGCAATCGTATTCATGGTTTCAATCACCTCGCGGGTGACTGACTCTCCGGTATGGGCATTTTTCACCGCATCCTGAACCAGTCGGCTGGCCTGATGAACGTTGTCGGTATTATTCGCCACCGTAGCACTCAGCTCTTCCATGCTGGCCGCTGTTTGTGTCAACGCAGAGGCTTGTTGCTCTGTTCGTGACGCCAGATCGATATTCCCGGAGGCAATTTCCTGGGCGGCATAGGTCACCGTATGGCTGGCATCACGCACCTGTGAAATCGTTGAGAGCAGCGCCTGACGCATCTGCTCCATTGACCCCATCAGGTGGTCAATTTCGTTATTGGCACTTCCCTTCACCGGGACAGGGATGTTCAGCTTACCGGCAGCAATCTGACTGCAGTGCTCTTGGGCCAGATTTACCGGGGCAAATACCAGGCGCTTCATCAGCAGACTGACGGCGATAATCACCACCACAAACAGTAACGCGAATGCGGCGATAATCGCGAGGCCAGAGACAAAATTACTGCTCGCATCTTCATTCAGGCTCCTGGCATATTTCTGGTGTACAGAGAGTACCTGGTCGAGCACAATTTCATATTGACGATCAAGCTGAGAGACAACCGGGATTAACGCGTTGAATTTTGCAGAGTCTTTCGCTTCTGCAGCATTGATTAAAGGTTCAAGACCCTGATCGCGGTAGTTTTTCCAGGCATCGGCGTAGGCATTAACCATTGGCGCTTCATCTGGAAGACGCGGCGAAGCGATAAACGCAGCAAACGCACTGTCTGCTTTGGTCAGCGCCGTTTTGACCGCCATCAGCTTCTCAGAGAGATCCGCTGAATCGCCCGCTTCCACCATCTTCACATACTCCATCGCTCTTACACGTAGCGTACGGCTATGGTTGATAGGGTCAATTATCGACAGGACAACCTGAATTTCTTTATTCACATTATCGAGCGAATTGTTGCTCTTGATGATTAACCCGACACTTGTGATCGTACTGGCAACAAAGAAAAACAGCAGTGTAAACAAAATAATCAGAGACGATTTTTTCAACGACATAGACACCTCAGGGATAAATATTCCTAAAGGTTATCGGCGTAATGGGACTATTATTTAATTAAAGTTACTACATTATTAAATAAAATTAACATAACATTAAAATAATTAATATCAATGGGTTAGGTGAAAGTGCCATAGTGTGAGTGGGATATTTAATGACTGTAGCTTATCTATTTGACGACTAACCATTTATACTGTTTTTTAGGCTATTAATTAACCCCCCCCTGGCTGAGCAATTAATAAACAAAAGGCAGATTTACTCTGCCTTTTTATATCGCCGCTGCAACGTCGCATTCAATTTACGCTGTAATGGCTCCGGGGTTTCCCCTTCGATCAATTTACCAATCAGATCAAAGCAGTGCCATGCCAGTTGCCGGTTATCCTGGCGAACCGTATCAATAGGTATGGTCAGGGAATCATACAGATAGTGATCGTCAAAACTGGCCAGTCGCATCTCGCTTTGCAGCAGATTGTGCTGACCCATATAGCGCAGCACCCCTTCCAGTAATCCGCATGCTGCTGTGAACAGGGCTTTGGGAGGACGGCCTAACCGCGCGCACAGCTCAGCAAACATCTCATAGCCGGAACTTGGGTGATAATTACCGTGAATAATCCATTCCGGCCGTAACTCAACGTTTGCATCGTGCAAGCCTTGCTTAAACCCTTCAAGACGATCGCGTGTAGGGGAAAGACGCGGCTGACCACCAAGGAAATAGACTTCATCAGGATGTTCACGGGCAATCTCTGCCACCAGTTCAGCCGTTGGCCTGATGGAGTCCGTGATGACCAGAGGAAGGGAGCTGTCGTTCATGTGACGGTCAAACAGAACAACCGGCAGTTGTTCGCTCAGCTTTTGATAGTCGGTATCATTGAGCATACTGGATGCGACAATCAGACCATCAACCTGCCGCGCCACCATATTGTTGACCACCACCGTTTCCTGCCCCGGATTTTCATCACTACAGGAGATCAACAACTGAACACCCGCCTCACGGCACAAGGTCTCCAGTTCATGAGAAAAGACGGCAAAACCGTAGTTGGTGATTTCGGGAACGACCAGTCCGATGGTATGGCTGCGGTTATCACGCAAAGAACGTGCATGAATGCTCGGTTGATAGTGGTGCTCTTTCGCAATGGCCAGCACGCGTTCACGGGTGTCTTCCGCTACACGAAGCTCTTTACTGCGTCCGTTCAGGACCAGGCTGGCGGTGGCTTTTGATACCCCCGCCAGTTCTGCGATGTCTTTTATTGTGACGCGTTTTGTTTTTCTCACAACGACTTAGATCCGGCTGCCAAAACCTCTATTCTATCATGCAGCCGCGCAGCGACCAGTACCGTAATGTGATGTCGGACGCACCTTCGAAGTTCACCCGTGCAGGATGGTCAGGAAAATAGCGGCTGCTCATCACACCTTCGCCGTGGTTGATGAAAATTTCAACACTGGAACGGTCACACAGAACCTGTAAATGCTGGACATCACCTCGCCAGTAGCGTGTCAGCGTTTCTCCGTTTTGCAGACTGGCTCGCTCCAGACGCAGCCCGTCACGATCGACCGTTAACCGCAGCGTATGTGCAAAATCCACACTGACCGATGACGACGGCGTTAGCTCAAACTCCAGGCCTGTCGCATCCAGACCCGGAGCATCACACGCGTTGCCCTGCCAGCGTTGTTCCTCCTGACGCAGTTGCTCCAGTTCACGAATCGGGGTTTGCCATAATTTTCCGTCGCGATACCGCAGTTCGCGTGGACAGGTCATCTGGTGGATCCAGCCCTGCGTGCGAGTCGGCTGTAACATCTCTTCCCCGTCAGGAACGCCCATCCAGCCAATCAGAATTCGTCGCCCGTCGGCGGCCAGCGTGGTTTGCGGCGCATAGAACTCAAAGCCCGCGTCCAGCTCGTGCAGTGCGCCGTGATCAAACGTCGCACGATCATAGTCAAACGCTCCACTCATCCAGGTTGCCGGATAGGTATTGAGATAGCGATGTGCTTCGCGCGTCAGCCCTTGCGGACAGCAGATCAGAATGTGTGTGCCGTCGAGTGCAAACAGATCCGGACACTCCCACATATAGCCTGCATCGGAAAGGCCATTCACACCATGACCGGCTATCTCACCGCAGGCATGCCACGTGTTCAAATCCGGTGATTTAAAAAGCAGGACTTTGCCGCGTTTTTGCAGATCCTGTGCGCCCAGCACCATGAACCACTCGCCATTGTGCTGCCACACCTTTGGATCACGCACGTGCCCGGTATACCCTTCCGGCAGGGCCATTACGGGGCCACGTTTCTCAACGCTGCCATCCGCTTTTTGTACAGCCAGGCACTGCCAGGCCGTACGGCTACCGTCGTCAAACTTCACGTTGCCGGTGTAGCACAGAGTCAGTACGCCGTTGTTATCGACGGCGCTGCCGGAATAACATCCGCTGCGGTCGTACTCTTCATCCGGCATCAGCGCCATAGGCTCATGTTGCCAGTGTACCAGGTCGACAGAGCTCCAGTGACCCCAGCACTTATAGCGGTGGTCACATCCCAGTGGGTTCCACTGGTAAAACAGATGGTAACGCCCGGCGAACCAGATAAAGCCGTTCGGATCGTTCATCAGCCCTGTGACAGGCGCGGGATGCCATTGCGGGTAATGGCTGTCAGCCAGTGCGCGTGGCTGGCCTTTCATTACGGCCTGCAATACAGCAGGCCAGCGTGAAGGTAATGTCATTATTCAGCGTCCGTTTTGTACTTCAGCAGAAGCGAGAGGATAAACGCCACCCCGAAGGCAATCACCATGCCGATAATATAATTCAGAAGTGAGCTTGCCTGTACAATTGCCATTCCAGGGATTGCCGTCAACCCGACAGCCGTCATGTAAACATGTACGGAAACAACCCATGCCCCGCCTGCTGCACCGCCAATCAGGGCTGCAATGAAAGGCTTCACAAAACGCAGGTTAATACCGAAAATCGCCGCCTCGGTGATCCCAAGCATTGCAGAAAATGCTGACGGTAAGGTAATGGCCTTTATTTTTGCGTCTTTGGTTTTGAACCACACGGCCAGACATGCCCCGCCCTGTGCAACGTTCGCCATCGCCCAGATAGGTAGCAGGAAGTTAACGCCAATGGCCGGGTTACCTAACAAACCTGCTTCAATCGCGTGGAAGCTGTGGTGAATGCCGGTAATCACAATCACCGAATATAAGCCGCCAAACAGCAGCCCGGCCAGCCAGCCCGCGTGTTCAATCAGCGTACTCAGAATGAATGAGATCCCGTCCCCTAACGCACGCCCTGCAGGGCCAATAATCAGCAAGGCAATAAAACCGGAAATAATGACCGTCAGGAACGGAGTCAAAATCAGGTCCAGTGCATCAGGAATAACGCGACGCAACTGTTTCTCGACAATGCTCATAAACCAGACGGCGAGCAGCACAGGGAACACCGTTCCCTGATAACCAATCATGGCGATGTCTAACCCAAAGAAGTTCATGGTGTGGAAACCGGAGGCCACACCCCAGGCGTTGGTCAGCGCCGGGTGAGTCAAAATACCGCCCAGGGTCGCCCCCAGATAAGGGTTACCGCCAAATTCACGGGCGGCGGTAAAACCAATCAGGATCGGCAGAATAATAAACGCGGCCGAGCTGCACATATCCAGCATGATGTAGAGCGCATTATCGGCATTGACCCAGCCGTAGGTTTTCACCATGCCCAGCAGGCCCATCAGTAAACCGGAGGCCACAATCGCCGGAATGATCGGAACAAAGATGTTCGACAGCAGACGCGCGATTCGCTGGAACGGATTCAGTTTACGCGCCGCCATATCGGCCGCTTCCGACTTACTGGATTCACTGATCCCTGCCGCCTGAATAAACGCGGCGTAGACTTTATTGACCACACCCGTACCGAAAATCACCTGCATCTGACCGGCGTTACGAAAACACCCTTTTACCCCTTCCACCTTGCCGATGGCCTGCTGATCGGCAAGCGCATCGTCGACCAGTACCAGACGAAGACGCGTAGCACAGTGCGCAGCACTGGCGATGTTCTCTTTGCCACCGAGCAGCGGAATAAGCTCACGGGCGATATTATCAAAATCCATAGACACCTCTGCCTGACCTCATTTTTATGATGTAAGTAACGCCCCCGCAGTGCGGGAGCGTGAAGGGTTAAAACCAGGTTTCCATCTGTACCCCAAAGTTCCATTCCCCGCCGGCGTTGAAACCACTGCTGCCAAAGGCATCATCACTGGCGTAGTTATCCAGTTTGCTGCTCCAGTCCATCCAGGTTGCAAACAGGCGCAGTTCAGGACGGCTGAAGAAATCACCGATCTTGCCCGCTTTCAGCGTCGGGGCGAAGGTGAGTTTGTAGAAGCTACCATTTACGGCGTTACGGTCTTTATACCCTTCCGGGTTTAAATCCATGTACTGATAGCTTCCCTCAAAGGCCAGGGCAAAGTTCTGCGTGACCTCCTTAATCAGGCGTGTGTTAAGCGTGACCCACTCGTAACTGTCACCTTTCACATAACGATCTTTACTGCTTTGCGCCAGCACCGCCGGAGCGATGTGCCAGCCGCCGCCCAGCGGGGTCACACCGTAGCTGGCAAAGCGCCAGGTATCAGCATCCGATAACAGTGCCCCGTCGGAACCGATACTCTTAACTTCCGCCCCTAGCCCATGGCCGTACAGCAGAGCCGTTTTGGCGGAACCTTCACGCATGCCATAGAAGCTGTCGTTATGCAGGCCGACCAGAGCATGAACACCGTTGTTTGCCGCATCTGTTTTGATGAGGTCGCCGTTAGCATCTTTGCGGTCATCGTTATCTTTGGCGCGCAGTCCGCTCACCATCAACTGGAATGGCCCGGCGAAGTGGTTCATGCTCAGAATGTAGTTCTGAACGTTATTGTCGATCTGTTCTTCACTGCCGAAGTTGCGCCCATAAATCGAGAAGTTACTGCGCAGTGTGTCATTCCACTTCACGTCGTACACACCACCACCGGTCCCGGCCAGGAACACCACATCGGAATCCAGCCAGTGGATGTCGAAGTTATCACGGTCAAAACGTTTACCGGCCCAGAACGTACTGCCCTTCAACGCGCCGGTAAAATCGGGCAGATTGCCCAGCTCAGCAAACGCCTGGCGAATATTGAGGTCGCTGGTATCGGCGGACCAGTCGTTATACGTCTTTTGCCCGTCGGCCAGCATGGCTTTAAAGCGGGTCGTCGCGCCATTATCCAGCGTCTGTTTATGCTCAACATTGAGCTCAACGTAGGTGTCCGCTTCATTACCCAGACGCCCAATTGCGCCCCCTGTTTCACCGGCTGGTGTCAGGTATGGACCACTTTTACTGCTGGATGCGGCATCGTTCATCAGCAGACCGGAACGCGCATAGCCGTGGAACTCGAAACCACTGCTCTGGTCGGCTTTTTTCTCCAGCATGGCGGTTCGCTGCGCGACGTCCTGAGTTGTGGTCTGCGCTTTTTGTTGAGCGGCCACCAGCTGCTGTGTTTTTTGTTCTGCTACCGTCGCGCGCTTTTCTGCAACCTGGGCTCGCGTTTCAGCATCCTGAAGACGCTGCTCAAGCGCGGCAAGGCGTGTTTCGATGCTTGTCATATCCGTTTGGGCAAAAACAGAGGTACTACCGGCCAGCATGCCAATCATCACGGCAAGTCTGCGTTTTTTATACATTTTGTCGCATCCCTAAAAAGAAGTCATTGATAGTTGCTAAATTGCTAAACCGGTTTAGGTTGATGATACTAAACCCGCGAATTTTAGATGAGCAATGTTTTTTGCTAAACCGATTTAGTAATTGTGACCTGGGCGACAATTCAGGCCGCCAGAGCGCGGCCTGTGAAGGGAAAACTTACAGTTCGTGATGGTAAGGTAAGGCGGTCATCGCACCTTTTGCCGTGGTAGCCAGCGCTCCACAGCGTTGTGCTAAACCGATGAGGGAAGCGAGGTCCTGGGCCGCAGACAATCCGTTGCTGGCGAGTCCGTAGAGCAGTCCGGCAACAAATGCATCCCCCGCACCGGTTGTATCAACGCTCTCTACAGGTGTTGCCGGATAAAGCACGACATTTCCGTCATGCCAGGCAATCACCCCGTCTTTACCCTGTGTGACCAGGACCAGTCTGGCGGGACAATGCCGCATCAGCTCCACCAGCCCTTCTTCTACGGCCTGATAACCGCTGACAAAGTGAAGTTCCTCGACGGAAAGTTTCACCACGTCCGCTTTGCTCATCGCCTGTTCCAGGCACTGGCGCAGCGTATCGTTATCATTCCAGAGGTCGGGGCGAATGTTGGGGTCAAAACTGACATAGCCGCCCGCGCGTTTTACCGCATCCATCGCCTGAAACGTCGCGCTACGGCTGGGTTCTGCACTTAGGGCGATGGAGCAGACATGAAGCCATTCTCCCGCGTGAAACGCGGGAATATCGGCAGACGCCAGGAACAAATCGGCACTCGGGCGCACCATGAAGGTAAACGAACGCTCGCCCTGCTCGTCGAGGTCGACCACTACCGTTGACGTGCGATGAAGAGGATCGGGCCGCATCCACTTCACATCTACCTTTTCAGCCGCTAATGTCTTTTGCATAAATCGGCCAAAGGGATCGTCGCCAACCCTGCCGATGAACGCACTCTCCCCGCCAAGCCTTGCGATACCTACCGCGACATTTGCCGGCGCCCCTCCTGGGCATTGCAGTAATTTACCCTCTCCATCCGGTAACAAATCCACGACGGCATCGCCAAGTACCCAGACCTTTTTCATGTACACCTCTTAGCTAAACTATAATTAAACCGTTTTAGCTATTTAAGCACAGGCCAGACGAACGGGAAATATACGGGGTATAAATAGCGCGTTGAAACGAAGGGTGTCCCTGTTAACGCGTTACCTGTGGCCAGTGAATATCGCCAACGCCATTAAGCTGAGGACGGGAAAACAAAAAACCCTGAAAACGTCTAATACCGGCAGATTCCAGCCAGCACCACTCCTCTATCTTCTCGATACCTTCCGCCACCAGCGAGATTTCCATATCGGTACAACAACTCACGATAGATCGCACAATGGCCTGTTTGGGGCCACTCAAATGAATGTTACTGACGATCTCGCGGTCGATCTTGATCTTATCCGGCTGGAATTTGGTCAGGAGGGAAAGCCCGGCATAACCCGAACCAAAATCATCAATCGCAAGGCCTATTCCCTCTGCCCGCAGGTGTTTGATCGCACTGTTAAACTGATTAAACCCGGAAATCATCTCGTTTTCCGTCACCTCAATCACCACCTGCTCTGGCTGAAGACCGTGAAGCTTAATTTGATCAACCAGAAACTCCACCGCCCCCGGTACGTTAACCAAAGACATCGGCAGAAGATTCACCGCGATTTTGTGCCCCCCAATACCGATTTTTTCGGCCAGCGCAAACGCATAGGCTTTGGTTTGCAAATCTATTTCGTACACTTTGTCCTGATCGATCGCCTAGAAAAATCGTTCCGGGCTACCGCCATCGTTGCCACGGATGAGTGCCTCAAGCGAGGTGATCTTCCCCTCTCCGGGTTCAACAATCGGTTGCAGCGCAAACTGGCAAGACTGATGCGCAATCACACCGTTAATGCACTCACCAAAGGGGGCATTTTCCCGCGAGAGCGTCCATTTATCCGCATTGTACGTCGTGTCTGGTGGCGACGGATTTTTTTGGGTAATAAACGTCTGGATGAATTTAAACACCCGGTCATCAGAAGCCAGGTAACTTTCGAGTTTGCTGTAGCACAAAACAGATTCAAGCACCGATTTCGGTGACTTAACCTGGAGATCAAACAGCAGCATACCGACGTTTTCAAAACGTCTGCGCGGGCCGTAGTCGCGCATCAGTTCAACCACGTCGCTGTGCCGTTTATCCTCACGGATTTTATGGAAAAGCTGAATGACGCTTTCTTCCGAGCCTTCCAGCACTTGCAAAATGTCATAGCCGTTAAAAAGCAAAATCCCGGTAATGTTCAGTTTTGCGTTCCGATGCCGGGCTTTCTCAACCAGAGAAGCCTGGTGGATAGATTTACAGGATGAATTCAACTGGCTTCGATAAATGAGTGTAGTCAGCACAAGAACTGTTCCTGAATTGGAGGGTGCACCTATAACGTATTGTTTAGCATAATTTACCATTGCCGACTAATGATATTATCGCTATAGAATATTTAAAGATTTTCCTCATTAAACATAAGTCAAATGAATGCGTTACGGTGCTTTTCTGTTCAGGGATATCGTCCCATTATGCTGATGGATCATCGAAAGCATATCGTCATAAAACGGATTTGATGTCACTCGCATCAGCGCATCTTTGCTAACAATTAATACTGAGGTTTCACCCCTGAGCGAAACCGTTCCAAGACTAACCCCGTAGCGGTTTTTCGCCGCAGGGTGACTGCCGTACAAATCATCCTCAGGGGGGAATGGAACGGCGACATGCGAAAGCGAGTAGATCTCCTGTGGATACCGCGTGTCCAGAGAAGAAACCGTCTCCTGTTTGCTACCAGCCAGCGTGGTTTTCGCCACGGTGTTAAAGGTATTCGCTGAGGCATTGGTGATTATAGTGACAGTGTAATGACGCACTGCCGTTGGCAGCAATTCGGACACCGCAGTCCATGATGAGGGTTTGAACAGTGGACGAAAGCTGGCGGCCTGGTTGATATCAAACATTACCAGCTCACTGCCATTTTCAGGCAACTGATTAAAAAGTGACTCCACCACTGCGCGAGTACTTACCGTTGAATCCATCACCGATTGAAAAGCCAACACCGGAGGCAATCCTGTCAGCGTGTTATTACGTGCATCACGACTGAGCTGTTGCTGCAAAACTTGTGTCAGTAGCCAGGACTGCCGCGCGGCGTTAACCGGGAAGGAGTTGTATTTGTAAGGGTTATATTCAGGCGTGATGTTCAGCCAGGCTGCTTTGGCAAAGGCCGGTAACATGGCAGGTAAACCTGCCAGGCCAGCAAAACGGGCAAACGTCGTCACGCCGATCATCGGGGACAACAGCACCAGTTGCTGAGGCTTACGCAGCGCAGGGGTTTCCAGTGTATCGAGCGTATATTTCATTGCCAGCGCGCCGCCATTGGAATAACCCACCAGATGCAGTGGCACATCATTCCCGGCGAGTCGCGTCGCTTCCCGCACCGCAAGACGGGTCACCGCCAGCCACATTTCCCAGTCCACACGCGTCAGCGCGCCGGGCGCAGTCCCGTGACCCGGCAGGCGTGGCACGACGGTCACAAACCCACGGCGCTGATAATCAACGGCCAGATGTTTCATGCTGTAGGGGGAGTCCGTCAGACCATGAAGCAGTACCACAGCCCCACGCGGTGTCCCTTCCGGCATCAGCACAAACGAACGATTGGTATCAGGCGTAAACCGCCCAGGCCAGACCAGGCTACCCCGGTAATAGCGGTTCAGAGGGGTACGATCATCTCCCGCTGTTTTGTTCGTTACCCTGGTCTGCAAATCGGCAAAAATTTTGCTTTCACGGGCGAGGTACTGCGCAAAGCTGGCTTTATCGATCTCCCGAACGGACATTTCATCCGCCGTCCAGGTGTGCCATAGATGCAGTTCAGGTCCCTGCTGCGAAAGATAAATTCGGACTGCGAGCAACACAACCAGCACAATACCCAGCACCAGCACGATTTTTTTTGTGAGGAGCACCAGCCGCACACTGACACGCCAGGGCAAGTTCGCCATGCCGATTTCCCTTCCTTTTCCATCATGTCTTTATCTTAACAAAAATGTGAAGGCACTGACGTATTCACCAAATACATCGTTACAGAGACCAACGTTGCACCAAAAGTGAACTACGCTGCACAAATGTTGATCATTGGTTAAGTAAATATTGCATTAACTTTGCAGCACAGGCGATTTACAGGCCCATGTGGACATGGCATGCGTCGTGCATTGTTAATCAGATAACAAATATCGGGCATTTGACAGACTGTTAACAGCGAGGCGGTATGACGACAAAACCAGAACTGCTGACCCGGATCGAGGCCACCTTTAGCCAGCTCACGCCCAGTGAAAAACGGGTTGCAAGCTGGATGCTGGCGCATGCTGCGCAAATTCCGTTTGAAACGGCGGAAAGCGTTGCTCTGGCCACAGGAACCAGCGGGATCACCGTAGGCCGATTCCTGCGTAAGCTCGGGTTTCGCAATCTGGACGATGCCAAAAACAGTCTGCGCGATCCTTATCAGCCCTGGGGAATGAACGAGCGCCTCGACTCCTGGCAGCAGCAACGCCCGCTGTCAGACAGGGTTCAGCACTCCCTCTCGCTGGAAGTCGATGCCATATCGCATGTGTACCAGTTGGCGCAAAGCGACGCGTTTAAGCTCGTGGTGCACCAGCTCACGCATGCTGACGCCGTGTTTGTGCTGGGCATTCAGTCCACGCGCGGGATCGCCAACGCCTTCTTCAGCCATCTGGAATATCTGCGTCCACGCGTCAGCTATTCCGAAGGGTTATCCGGGAGCTGGGTCGAGTCGCTGAACTCTGGTTTTTCACATCCCTATGTTGTGCTGACGGATACGCGTGCTTACTCCGCTATCGCGCGTCAGTACTGTCGGGTTGCCACCGACAAAGGGATCGCAATGGCGCTCATCACCGATATCTGGTGTCCGTGGGCGCGGGACTACCCCATTGATTTATTGCAGGTGAAAACGGATACCGGACATTTCTGGGATTCATTAGCCCCTGTGAGTTGTCTGTTTAACCTGCTGTTGTCGGGCGTGGTGGAGGCGCTGGGTGATGCACTTCCTGACCGACTGGCGGCAAACCGGCAATTACAACAAGAGTTTGGTCAATTCGAACGCTAAGGAGCGGAGCTATGCCCGAAGAGTGTCAACTGGTTGATGTCGCGAAGACTTTTCCTGCGCTGCATATCGATCTGAAATACGCCACCGCCGACAACATTACCGGTCGGCCGATTTACCAGGAACACCTGTGTCTGCTTCACCCTGATGCCATCACTGCACTGACCAAAGCGATCGGCATCGCCACTTTGGCCGGACTCAAACTGGTGGTCTACGACGCCTATCGTCCGCAGCAGGCCCAGGCGCAATTGTGGCAGGCTTGTCCTGATCCGGAATATGTGGTGGATGTGGCGATTGGCTCCAACCACAGTCGGGGAACCGCCATCGATGTGACGCTGATGGATGAACACAACACCGTGCTGGATATGGGCGCGGGGTTTGACGAAATGCACGACCGTTCGCATCCGTATCACCCTTCTGTCCCCCCGCAGGCGCAGCGTCATCGCCTGTTGCTCAACGCCATTATGTTTGGCGGCGGCTTTGTCGGGATCTGCAGTGAATGGTGGCATTTTGAACTGCCTCAGGCGGCCAGTTATCCCCTGTTGGACGACCAATTTGCCTGTTTTTCGACAACACACACCGCCCTTTAATCCCGGAGCTCTGCCATGAAAACATCAAACGCATTTATGTCTCTGTTTCGTCCAGCCCTGATTGCCGCAGCGATGGGCCTGAGCCTTTCTGCTGCCCAGGCGGCAGTGCCAAAAGATATGCTGGTTATCGGGAAAGCGGCCGATCCGCAAACCCTCGATCCCGCCGTCACCATTGATAACAATGACTGGACCGTGACCTATCCGGCTTATCAGCGTCTGGTGCAGTACAAACCAGGAACCACTGAAGTGGAAGGTGATTTATCCACGGGCTGGAAAGCGTCAGACGATCAAAAAGAGTGGACCTTCACACTGAAGGATAACGCGATGTTTGCCGACGGGACGCCAGTGACCGCCGAAGCGGTAAAACTCTCCTTTGAGCGCTTGTTGAAAATTGCTCAGGGTCCTTCGGAAGCCTTCCCCAAAGATTTAAAAATTGATGCACTTGATGACCACACGGTGAAATTCACCCTGAGCCAGCCGTTTGCCCCGTTCCTCTATACGCTGGCTAACGACGGCGCCTCTATCATTAACCCGGCCGTACTGAAAGCGAATGCTGCGGATGATGCGCGCGGGTTCCTGGCACAAAACACGGCAGGTTCTGGGCCGTTCATGCTGAAAAGCTGGCAGAAAGGCCAGCAACTGGTCCTGGTGCCCAACCCACACTGGACAGGAGAAAAGCCACATTTCAAACGCGTCTCGGTGAAAATCATCGGCGAGAGCGCTTCACGTCGCCTGCAACTCTCCCGTGGCGATCTGGATATCGCGGATTCACTACCGGTGGATCAACTCACCGCACTCAAGCAGGAAGGCAACGTTACCGTTGCAGAATATCCGTCACTGCGCGTCACCTATCTGTATCTCAACAACAGCAAAGCGCCAATGAACCAGGTTGACTTGCGTCGCGCTGTCTCCTGGGCGACGGACTACCAGGGCATGGTGAAAGGGATCCTGAGCGGAAATGGCAAACAGATGCGCGGTCCGATTCCGGACGGCATGTGGGGCTTCGATGCCACGGCGATGCAATACAGCTTTGATGAAGCCAAAGCCAAAGACGCGCTCGCCAACGTGAAAGATAAACCGGCCAGCCTGACGTTCCTCTATTCCGACAACGACCCGAACTGGGAGCCTATCGCCCTTTCCACTCAGGCCAGCCTCGGCAAAATCGGGATCAGCGTCAAGCTGGAGAAGCTGGCTAACGCCACCATGCGCGACCGTGTAGGCAAAGGAGACTATGACATCGCGATTGGTAACTGGAGTCCGGACTTTGCCGACCCGTACATGTTCATGAACTACTGGTTTGAGTCAGACAAAAAAGGGCTGCCAGGCAACCGCTCTTATTATGAAAACAAAGAGGTGGATAGTCTGCTGCAAAGCGCCCTGAAAACCACAGACCAGGCCGAACGCACCAAAGACTACCAACAGGCGCAGAAGATTGTGATCGACGAAGCCGCCTACGTTTATCTGTTCCAGAAAAACTACCAACTGGCGATGAACAAAGAGGTTAAGGGTTTCGTCTTTAATCCGATGCTTGAGCAGGTGTTCAACATCTCGACGATGAGCAAGTAACTGACCGAGCCGGGGAGAAAGTGTATGACGTTCTGGAGCATTCTGCGCCAGCGCTTCTGGGGGTTAATCCTGGTGGTGGCAGGTGTTTGTATCATCACGTTTATTATTTCGCACATGATCCCCGGCGATCCGGCCCGTCTGCTGGCCGGTGACCGCGCCAGCGATGACATCGTGCAGAACATTCGCCAGCAGCTTGGGCTGGATCAGCCGCTCTATATCCAGTTTGGGCGCTATGTGGATGCCCTGGCACACGGCGATCTGGGGACATCTATCCGCACCGGTCGCCCGGTGGCGGAAGATTTGAAAGCGTTCTTTCCCGCAACCCTGGAACTGGCGTTTTGTTCTCTGCTCCTGGCGTTAGTGATCGGTGTACCGTTGGGGATTTTGTCTGCGGTTTATCGCAACCGCTGGCTGGATCACCTGGTGCGACTGATGGCGATGACTGGGATCTCGACACCAGCATTCTGGCTCGGGCTGGGGGTGATTGTGCTGTTTTACGGGCATCTGCAAATTCTGCCCGGTGGTGGCCGACTGGATGACTGGCTCGATCCGCCCGCACACGTCACCGGATTCTATCTGGTGGATGCGTTACTGGAAGGAAACGGTGAGGTCTTCTTTAATGCCCTGCAACACCTGATTTTGCCTGCCCTGACTCTGGCGTTTGTCCATTTAGGCATCGTGGCGCGTCAGGTCCGCTCTGCCATGCTGGAGCAGCTTAGCGAAGATTACATTCGTACCGCGCGGGCCAGTGGCTTGCCGGGTTGGTACATCATCCTGCGCTACGCCTTGCCCAACGCGATGATCCCGTCGATTACTGTGCTGGGTCTGGCGCTGGGGGATCTGCTTTATGGCGCAGTCCTGACCGAAACGGTTTTTGCCTGGCCGGGCATGGGTGCCTGGGTAGTGACCTCTATTCAGGCGCTCGATTTCCCTGCCGTGATGGGCTTCGCTGTTGTGGTGTCACTGGCCTATGTGCTGGTTAATCTGGTGGTTGATCTGCTCTATCTGTGGATTGACCCCCGTATCGGGCGCGGAGGTGCCGAATGATGTTAACGCAAGAAACGCCCGTCCCCGTGAAAACCAACAGGCCGCGCATCGACTGGGCAAAACTGTTCTGGCTACTGCGCAAAAGCCCGCTGACACTGGTGGGTGGAGTGATTATGTTCCTGATGCTGGCGCTGATGATCGCCTCGCCGTGGATTGTGCCACACGACCCAAACGCGCTGGATTTAACCGCCCGTTTGCAAGCTCCGTCGGCTCAGCACTGGTTTGGCACGGATGAAGTGGGTCGCGATCTGTTCAGCCGTGTGCTGGTGGGGAGCCAGCAATCCATCGCCGCAGGCCTGGCGGTGGTGCTCATTGCCGGAGGCATCGGCTCGCTACTGGGCTGTTTTTCCGGCATCCTGGGTGGGCGCGGTGACGCCATCATTATGCGGATAATGGACATCATGCTCTCCATTCCGTCGCTGGTACTGACGATGGCACTGGCAGCCGCACTGGGCCCCAGTCTGTTTAACGCCATGCTCGCGATTGCCATTGTGCGCATTCCCTTTTACGTCCGTCTGGCTCGCGGGCAAACGCTGGTCGTGCGCCAGTTTACCTATGTACAGGCGGCCCGCACCTTTGGCGCATCACGCTGGCATTTGATCAGCTGGCATATTCTGCGCAATGCCCTGCCGCCGCTGATCGTTCAGGCATCACTGGATATTGGCAGCGCCATTCTGATGGCCGCCACACTCGGTTTTATCGGTTTAGGTGCACAGCAACCGACTGCTGAATGGGGCGCGATGGTCGCCGTCGGTCGTAACTATGTCCTTGACCAGTGGTGGTACTGCGCATTTCCAGGGGCGGCTATCCTGATTACCGCCATCGGGTTCAATCTGTTTGGTGATGGCATCCGCGACCTGCTTGACCCGAAAGCAGGAGGAAAACAGTCATGAGCGATACGGTCTTATCGATTGAAGATTTACACCTGAGCTTCCCCTTCTATCGTGGAGAAGTCCACGCGCTGAATCGTGTGTCTCTGGAGATAAAACGCGGGGAGATTGTCGGCGTGGTTGGCGAGTCTGGCTCAGGAAAATCCGTTACTGCCATGCTGGCTATGCGCTTATTGCCTGAAGGGAGCTACCGTATTCATCGCGGCCGCGTGACGCTATTGGGCGATGACGTTCTGAACGCCACGGAGAAACAGCTCCGCCAGTGGCGAGGGGCGAAAGTCTCCATGATTTTCCAGGAACCCATGACGGCGCTAAACCCCACACGCCGGATCGGTAAACAGATGGTGGAGGTAATTCGTCAGCACCAGCCACTGACCCGGCGGGACGCACAGCAAAAAGCCATTTCGTTGTTGGAAGAGATGCAAATTCCGGATGCCCGGGAGGTGATGGAGCGCTACCCCTTCGAGCTTTCGGGGGGAATGCGCCAGCGAGTGATGATCGCCCTGGCGTTCTCCTGCGAGCCGGAGCTGATTATTGCCGATGAACCGACCACCGCACTGGACGTCACCGTCCAGTTGCAGGTTCTGCGTTTGCTTAAACACAAAGCGCGCGCCAGCGGAACCTCCGTGTTGTTTATCAGTCATGATATGGCGGTGGTGTCGCAACTGTGCGACCGCATGTATGTGATGTACGCGGGCAGCGTGATAGAAAGTGGAACAACGCAAACGCTCATCCACCATCCCGTGCATCCCTATTCGATTGGTCTGCTGCAGTGTGCGCCTGAAAACGGTGAACCGCGCGAGATGTTACCGGCTATTCCGGGGACAGTTCCCAATCTCACCCACCTGCCCCGGGGTTGTGCCTTCCGTGAGTGTTGTTTCGCGGCCAGCGCGCAATGTGACGAAACGCCCCGCTTAACCGCCCACGGCGCAGCAGGACAACAGGCCGCGTGCTGGTATCCGCAACTGGAGGATCGTCATGTCTGATATTCTGCTCGAACTGGACAGCGTGCATGTGAACTTTCCTGCCCGCAAAAACTGGTTAGGTCGTGTGACGGAGCAGGTTCACGCCCTTAACGGGATGGATCTGCATATCCACCGGGGTGAGACGCTGGGGATTGTCGGGGAGTCAGGTTGCGGAAAAAGCACTCTGGCACAGCTATTAATGGGGATGCTAAAGCCCAGTACCGGAAGCTGTCATCACGCTCACGGCACAGAGGGCATGCAGATGGTGTTTCAGGACCCGCTTTCATCACTCGATCCCCGCCTCCCGGTCTGGCGCATTATTACGGAACCGGTCTGGATCCAGAAACGCAGCCGGGAACATGAACGTCGCCAACTGGCCGAAACCCTGGCCTTACAGGTTGGGATCCGCCCCGAATACCTTGATCGGCTTCCCCATGCCTTTTCAGGCGGTCAACGTCAGCGTATTGCTATCGCCCGGGCATTATCGTCCAATCCGGATATTATCGTGCTGGATGAGCCCACCAGCGCGCTCGATATCTCAGTACAGGCGCAAATCCTCAATCTGCTGGTGACGCTCCAGCAGCAACGTAATCTCACCTATGTGCTGATTTCCCATAACGTCTCAGTGGTCAGACACATGAGCGACCGCGTGGCGGTGATGTATCTCGGGCAAATCGTTGAACTGGGCCGCGCCCAACAGGTGCTGGGCCAACCCCGGCATCCGTACACGCGCTTGCTTCTCGACTCTGTTCCTAAAACCGGCGAGCCGCTGGACGATGGTCTTGCCCTGCGCAAAACAGAGCTGCCGGGTAATCGCCACCTGCCTGCCGGATGTTACTTTCGCGAGCGTTGCCCGTTAGCCGATTCCGGGTGCGGGAAACCGCAGTCGTTGCAACAAACGGCTGACAACCGGGTGGTGCGTTGCTGGCGGGAGGTGGATTGATGCGTCGGGCGATCTGCCTTCTCCTGTTCCCGATAAGCGGGCTTGCCAGCCCGCTCGTCCCGCCGCCCGGATTTACCCGTGAGCTGCCACAGACGGTCAAAGGCAAATGTGTCACTCTACCCGCTCCTTTTACCGGTACGTTGCAGTTTCGCAGTAAATATGAAGGGTCAGGCCCGGCGCGTGCCACGCTCAATCCGCAGGCAGAAGCGGCATACCAGAGTGCGACGAAACCCATTGCCGATTTTGAACGTGGGATCATGACGATGGTCTGGCGCTATAAACAAAGCGGCGATCCGCGAACGCTGGCGTGTATTCTCGCAGGCTACTCCACCTGGGCCAATGCCGGCGCACTCCAGTCGACAGACACCAACCACACCGGGCGATCCATGCGCAAGTGGGCGCTGGCAACGCTTGCGACGGGCTGGCTTGAACTGAAATTTTTACCCGGACATCCCCTGGCAAACCATCACGCGTCGGCCGAAACAGAGCGCTGGCTCGGCCTGCTGGCTGACCAGGTCGTGACCGACTGGGATGGGCTTCCGCTGTCGAAAACCAATAATCACAGTTACTGGGCCGCATGGTCAGTGATGGCTACAAGTGTGGCGCTCAACCGTCGGGATTTATTCGACTGGTCCCTTAAAGAGTACCGTATTGCCGCCAGCCAGATTGATCCTGATGGATCGTTACCTAACGAGAAAAAACGGGGTTCCAGAGCGCTGGCATACCACCACTATGCGCTCGAGCCGCTGGTGATGATGGCCAGTTTTGCCCACGCGAACCGGGTTGACTTGATGCAAGAAAACGAGGGGGCGCTGGCGCGACTGGCGGGTTATGTCCTGAAACGGGATACGGCGGATGCCGAATGGCTGGAGCCGTATTGTTCGCTGACGCAGTGCGCTCGCCCCACCCTGGCGCGGCGAGATGCGCACCGGCCACTGAAAAATCGCCGTCTCGGCGGCGATTTAACGGTGTTGTATGGGCCTTAAATTTGCGCCATACCGCCATCCACAAACAGCTCGGTGGCATTAATAAAGCTGGCGGCATCAGACGCCAGAAACGCCACTGCTTTACCCACCTCTTCAGGCTTGCCGAGGCGGCCAAGAGGAACCTGCGCAGCAAGCGCATCGAACAATCCCTGACGATCCTCCAGGGCAACCAAATCGCCCAACCCCGGTGTTTTAATCGGCCCAGGGCTGACGACGTTTACCCGAATGCCCCGCCCCTGAAGATCCAGTGCCCACGAACGCGCAAAGTTCCTGACGGCAGCCTTACTCGCGCTGTAAACGCTAAAGCTTGCTGTTCCCTTAATCGAAACGGTGGAACCCGTAAGGATAATGGACGCCCCGGCCGCCAGAAGCGGCAGTGCTTTTTGCACAGTAAACAGCACACCGCGAACGTTAGTACCAAAAATCCGGTCAAACTGTTCTTCCGTGATCGCGCCGAGTGGCAGCATATCGCCCCCGCCAGCATTAGCGAACAGAATATCCAGCCGTCCTGTCTCTTTTGCGATCTGCGCGTATACCTGATCAAGATCTGACAGTTTTGAAGCATCCGCACGAATACCGGTCGCGGCAGACCCGATAGATTTGACGGCCGCATCCAGTTCCTCCTGACGACGCCCTGTGATGTAAACCTGTGCGCCCTGAGCCGCCAGCTCCTGAGCCGTCGCCAGACCAATGCCCGTACTGCCACCTGTAACCAGTGCGATTTTTCCTGAGAGAGATGCGTTCATGTTGTTCACCTTCTGTTAGGTAGATTGTGATGCCAGCAAAAGCATTTGAAGGGGCTTTCGCTTGCGTTGAACTTACTGTAGCGTTGGTCTGATTAATGAAAAATAGGCAAAAATGAAAATGACTATTCACACAGGGGAATAATCATTTCACTGAATCAGGAGCACAAGGTGGATCAGTTAATGGCAATGCGCGCGTTTGCCCGCGTCGTTGAAAGTGGCAGTTTTACCCGCGCGGCAGATTCGCTGAATATGCCGAATGCGACGCTCAGCAAGCTGGTTAAATCCCTCGAACAGCATCTCGGTGTTCGCCTCCTGCAGCGCACGACGCGGCGCGTGATGCCAACGCCTGAAGGACTGGAGTATTACGAGAAAGCCTCACGCGTGCTCATTGATATTGAAGACATTGATACCTCTTTTTCTGTCTCACAAACCACGCCCGGAGGGCGTTTGCGCATTGACGTTGGTGGCTCAACGGCGCGGGATGTGCTGATCCCTGCGCTGCCAGATTTCATTCGCCGTTATCCCGATATCAGGATTGATTTAGGCGTTGCTGACCGTCCGGTTGACTTGATCAGCGGCAATGTGGATTGCGTGATCCGTGGCGGCCCGATGGATGATTCATCTCTTATCGCCCGCCATATCGGGAATGCGGTGCTTATCACCTGCGCAACCCCGACATACCTGAAAACCTACGGCATACCTGCTTATCCTGAAGAACTGAAGAACGGGCACAAACTCATCAGTTATCTCTCACCGGTGACGGGCCGGGCCTTTCCGTTTCGTTTTACGCGCAACGGCGAAGTGCAAGAGATCAAGGCTGAGCACCATTTCGGGGTAAATGAGAGTAATGCCCACCTCGCGGCCGCCGTTGCGGGGCTGGGTATCGTGCAGACGTTTAGCTACTCGACGGGGGCATTACTGAAAGAGGGAGCCCTGGTGGAGATTTTGCAGAAATGGCGTCCCGCCGTTTACCCTTTTCATGTTGTTTACCCGCAAAACCGGCATGTCACGCACCGTCTGAGAGTATTCATTGACTGGCTTTCAGAGGTATTTCCTGAGGCCATTAAGGGGAATGCGCCTTAAACAGGCCCGGTCAGCACCACATCCTTAATGTGTTGTGCCGCTGGGGTTAACGTCCTGCGTTTTCCCCAGACCAGATACAGCTCGTTTACCGGAGGGTGCGCCTGAGGCGCAATCAAGTGCCCTTCCGCCAGCTCAGTATGACAATGATAATCTGGTAGTACCGTCCAGCCGTGGCCATTAAGCGCAAGCGTTTTAAGAATTCGCATATCAGGCACAGTGAGCGCCGCTTTTAAATCCGGTGCGGTGTTGAAAAGTGATAGCCAGAGCGCGCGCACCAGGGGTAAATCTTCATCGAAAGCCAGCAGCGGTGTGCGGCTTAATGTCTCCTGGGTGAGCGTCTCCAGATGCCTCATCAATGAAGGGGCATAAACCAGCAGCAATTTTTCGCTCAGTAAACGGGCATAGTGATAGCGGTGGGGGTCGGGAACGGAAGCCGTCACCGCAAGATCAACGGCTTCGTTATCCAGCAGGTCATAAATTCGGCGTTTCTCCCCTGTATGGAATCGCAGGCTGAAGCCATCCTGAATGAGCGGAGCAAGCCGTGGCGCCAGGCAGTAGTGAATAAAATCCGAAGGCCCGACAATATGTACCGTTCCACCATTGACACCTCCCGGACGCAGCGTTGCCAGCTTCATTTCCAGACCATCGATATGCGGGGCAATCGAACGGGCAAGCTCATCTGCCGCTTCCGTCGCTGCAACCCCCCGCGCCTGCCGAACAAACAGAAGCTTGCCGGTCAGTGCTTCCAGTGACTGAATGTGCTGGGACGCCGCAGGCTGAGTCATGCCCAGACGTACCGCTGCCTTAGACATTGAACGCAGGCGGTACACTTCAAGAAACGTTCTTAAATGGGTCAGATGGCTCATCCCTTACTCCCGATGCTCTGTTCAGTTTGTCTGTACCGTGGTCTGGCGTTTTGTGCGGGTCTGCACGAACAGCAGTATAAGCCCCAGAATCGACAGTACAGCCCCCGCCAGCCCCGTATAGATTAAGCCTGCGTGGACGATAGTCAGGCTGCCGCTCACCGATCCTAATGCGATCCCGGAGTTGAACCCGGCAATATTCAGCCCCGCAGCGATACCCTGTGCATGGGGCGCTTTATCATGCGCCACATGAATTAATCGTGCCTGCAACGCAGGAACGGCGGCAAAGGTGAACATTCCCAGTAACGCGACCAATACGCCCATCATCAGCGGGTGACGGACAAAGATCCACATACCCAGGGTGACAACAATAATTCCGCCGATAAGCAGCACGCTGGCACGGTTTACCCCGAGTACGTCCGTCAGTTTTCCGCCCAGAACATTACCCACTGCCGCCGCAATCCCGTAGATAAACATGAAGA
Source organism: Lelliottia sp. RWM.1 (assembly GCF_016859735.1). Lineage (NCBI taxonomy): Bacteria > Pseudomonadati > Pseudomonadota > Gammaproteobacteria > Enterobacterales > Enterobacteriaceae > Lelliottia > Lelliottia sp. RWM.1. The sequence goes on from NZ_WLVC01000003.1 coordinate 124,606, forward strand.
TACCCACGCTTGCAACACTCAGGCCGGTGAGGGACGTGAGCAGAGGTGCAATGTACGTGTACGCGGTAAACGAACCGGCATAGGAGAGTACTGTCACCAGCGCAGCCCCCAGCAAAACAGGATTAAGCAAAGCCGACAGACTGCCTTTAACCGTCACGCTGGTGTTACCAGGAAGCGGATCTTTCATTCCTGGGATCAGCCCGATTACGCCCAACAGACCAAACACACCAATCAATGCCATCATTGGTCGCCAGTTCATCAGCCCGCCAAGCCAGGTTCCCGCCGGGACACCAAACGCCATCGCCAGGGTGAATCCACCGAAAACCACCGCCACCGCTCGCCCTGCTTTACCGGGACCGGCAAGGGCTGCGGCTGTACTGGAGGCAACCGCCAGGAATAAACCGTGCCCCAGACCGGCGACGAAACGGGCAACGATCATCAACTCAAGAGACGGTGCTAGTGCGGCCAGCACGCTACCGACGCTAAAGATAATCATGGTCAGGATCATAACCCGCTTGCGGGCCCATCCCGCGGTCAGTGCGGTAAGGACCGGAGCTGAAAATGTCGCCCCGAGCGCATACGCCGTGACGGTAGCCCCGACATGCTCCACGCTAAGGTGCAGATCGCGAGCAATCACATCGGTCAGTCCAATAGGAATAAATTCAGCCAGGCCTAACGCAAAGGCGCTGATGGTAAAGATATAGATAACAAAAGGCATCTCACGCTACTCAATAAGAATAAAAAGTAGCGCGAGTGTAGGAAGGTGAAGCCCAAAGGAAAAATGATGAAATCTTGGGCTGTCATAAATAATGTTATATCAGGCGTTCAACGTGCTCATGTCGATCACAAAGCGGTATTTCACGTCACTTTTAAGCATGCGCTCAAAGGCCGCGTTGATCTCATCCATCCGGATCACCTCGACATCTGCAGTAATGCCTTTTTCACCGCAGAAATCGAGCATCTCCTGGGTTTCGGCGATGCCGCCAATGCAGGAGCCCGCAACCGATTTACGGCCAAGGATCAGCGGCAATGTGCTCACTGGCGGGTTGTCCCCCAGATAGCCAACAAAGACCAGCGTACCGTCCAGCGTCAGTGTCGACATATACGGATTAATATCGTGAACATACGGTACGGTATCGATAATCAGGTTGAACTGATTAGCCACCGACTGCATCTGTTCGTCATCGGTGGAATAGACAATATGATCGGCCCCCAGACGGCGAGCATCCGCCTCTTTGCCTGGCGAGCGGGTAAAGAGCGTCACCTCAGCGCCCAGTCCGTGAGCCAGCTTAATGGCCATATGACCAAGTCCGCCCAGACCAATCACAGCCACTTTGCTGCCTTTGCCAATATTCCAGTGACGCAATGGCGACCAGGTGGTGATCCCGGCGCAGAGCAAAGGGGCGACACCTTTCAGATCGAGGGTTTGCGGAATATGCAGGACGAAGTCTTCACTGGCGACAATTGTCCGGGAATAACCGCCGTAAGTCCGCTGATGGTCAAAGCGATCATGGCCGTTATAGGTCTGGACATTGCCCTCTTCACAATACTGCTCCAGCCCCTGTTTGCAGGGCTCACATTCGCGGCACGAATCGACCATACAACCAATACCGGCCAGATCGCCGACGCTCAGCTTTGTGACACTGTCACCAACGGATTTCACGCGACCAATAATTTCATGACCCGGAACAACAGGATATTCACTGAATCCCCAGTCATTACGCGCCTGATGCAAATCGGAATGGCAGACGCCGCAATACAGGATTTCGATCACCACATCGTCGGGGCGGGGTTCGCGACGTTCAAAGGTGAACGGTGCGAGCGGCGCGGTGGGAGTTTTTGCTGCATAGCCCAGAACTTTCATCTCTTTACCTCACTAGTGGTCTCGCGCAAAAGGAACCGTCCAAAGCTACTGTACCCCTGGCGCGCTGACTATGGATAAAAGTGGAATAGCGTAATGAGCGTAGCTCATGAATTACCCCAGGCTACCGGCAATTTCATCAAGGAACAGGCGCAAGGCCGCGGGTTGATACTCTCTCGACTGATAAATGCCATAGATAGCAAGCGGTTTGGGTGTGAGCGATGACAACACGGGCACTAATGTCCCTTGTTCAAGTGCCGTTTGCGCCTCGCGTTCTGGCAGCATCGCAATACCGCAATGGCGAATAGCGGCCTCCATCAGCAGCGCGGAGATACTGGCGCTCAGGTTACCGCTAACGGCCACACTGACACCCTCGCCCTCCGGAGAGAGGAAATGCCACGACTGCCCGGCGAAAAAGCTGTAATGCAAACAGTTGTGCAGGGCTAAATCCTCAGGATGTTGAGGAACCCCCTTCTGCGCGAGATACTCTGGCGACGCGCACAACACCGAGCGACACTCCCCCAGACGGCGTGCAATCATACCGGGTTCCGGGTTATCAGTGATGCGGATCGCCACATCAATGCGTTCCCCCACCAGACTCACAGGATGGTTGTTCACATCCAGTTCAACCCGCAGTTGCGGATAGCGTAAGAGAATATCGGGAAGCACAGGAGCCACCATGTGCATCGCCGTGAAATGCGCGCAGGCCACACGCAATGTGCCGGATGGCCTGTCTTTCGCCGACTGATCTTCAATTTCCTGAGATAACTGCGTCAGCGTGCGCGTTTTCTGTAGCACCTTTTCGCCTGCCGTTGTCAGCGTCAGCTTCCGCGTCGAGCGGTGTACCAGCCGTGTCCCGGCCCACTTTTCCATCTGCTCAAGATAACGGCTCACCATTGGCCGGGAAATCCCCAGCGCACGAGCCGCCGCACTCAAACTGCCCAGCTCACATATCCGGTTATAGACCTGAGCGGCAATAACGCGATCCATTCCAGCACTCCATCTGATCGATTTATGAAACAAAGCATGTCTTGTTTCAGGAATTCTGGCAAATGCAGAAATCCTTACAATGGATGCTTTCCACCTGATAAGAGAAATGATGATGACGCTTAACCGCCTTGCACTGCTGTGCGCCCTGTTCACGCCAGCGGTATTTGCCGCACCGCTCACGCTGGACACCTATAACCCACAAGAGAACGCTATTTTTGCGGTCTCCTCCACGCTGGTTTCCGGGCCGAAAGAGGCTGTTCTGTTTGACGCACAATTCAGCGTAAAAGATGGCGAAGCTCTGGTTGAGAAAATTCGTCGCAGCGGAAAGACTCTGAATAAGATCGTGATTACCTCCGGCGACCCGGATTTCTACTTTGGTCTGCAACCACTGGTGAAAGCGTTCCCGAACGCCAAAGTCGTGGCAACCCAAAATGTGGTGGATCACATTAAAGCGACCAAAGATGCCAAACTGGCATTCTGGGGTCCGCAGATGAAAGATGGCGCGCCGACAACACTTGTCGTTCCACAGGTTATCGCCTCCACCACCTTTATGATCGATGGTGAAACCGTCAGCATTGAACAGCCGGATAGCTATGCGGCCTATGTCTGGATACCTTCGGCAAAAGCCATTTTAGGCGGGACGGGCGTTTCATGGGGGATTCACGTCTGGACAGCCGATACCCAAACCAAAGAGAGCCGCCAACAGTGGTTGCACACACTGGAGGCGATGGCGGCACATAAGCCTGAGCGCGTGATCCCAGGGCACTATCTTGGTACACCTCCGACAGGCACTGGCGCTATCACCTTCACCAGCAACTATCTCCAGCAGTTCGAAAAGGCTCTGGCAGACCAGAAAGGCTCGGCAGCCGTGATTAGCACGATGAAAAAACAGTATCCCGATCTCGCAGAAGCGAGTTCGCTGGAGCTGAGTGCCAAAGTGAATACCGGCGAAATGAAGTGGTAAGCTGAAAACCTGCTAAGCTGGATGGGCAACCTAAGGGGTTACATTTCGTCCGCACATGCGGAGTGGTCCTTAAAACTATCAACAGGATTGAGGAGTAAGCATGAAATCGAACCGTAAGGCACGTCATATTCTGGGACTTAACTATAAGATTTCTAACCACAAAAAAGTGGTTATTGAAGACAACCACGAAACGGTTGTCCACCAGGCTTCAGGCAGAAGACGCCACGTAAAGAAGTAAGTTTCGCGTTATGACGCACAACACCATCGGCAAAACCGATGGTGTTTTTGCTTATGTGTTGCGGTAATTAACATTCAGCTCCTTTATAATACCAGCCGACCGAAACCCGTAGCACCGGCCAGAAAGATGACAAACGACAGTGCCAGGGACGGATCTTCAAAAAAAGAGTGAGTGACATGGACAACAAACCGAAACAACATCGTTCCTTATATATTCCTTATGCAGGCCCGGTTCTGCTTGAGTTTCCCCTGCTCAATAAAGGCAGCGCCTTTAGCGCCGAAGAGCGCAGCAGCTTCAACCTGCTCGGCCTGCTGCCTGAAGTGGTCGAAACCATCGAAGAACAGGCAGAACGCGCCTGGATCCAGTACCAGGGATTCAAGACGGAGATCGATAAACACATCTATCTGCGTAACATCCAGGATACCAACGAAACCTTGTTCTATCGCCTGGTCCAAAATCATCTCGAAGAGATGATGCCGGTGATTTATACCCCGACTGTGGGCGCCGCCTGCGAACGCTTCTCCGAGATTTACCGCCGTTCCCGCGGGGTGTTTATCTCATACCAGAACCGTCACAACATGGACGACATTCTGCAAAACGTGCCCAACCACAATATCAAAGTGATTGTGGTCACCGACGGCGAACGTATTCTGGGCCTGGGCGACCAGGGGATCGGCGGGATGGGTATCCCTATCGGTAAATTATCCCTCTATACCGCCTGTGGTGGGATCAGCCCGGCGTACACCTTGCCGGTTGTGCTGGATGTCGGCACAAATAATCAGCAACTGCTCAATGACCCGCTTTATATGGGCTGGCGTCACCCGCGTATCACTGATGATGAGTACTACCAGTTCGTGGATGATTTTATCCAGGCGGTTAAACACCGCTGGCCGGATGTTCTGTTGCAGTTTGAAGATTTTGCGCAGAAGAACGCCATGCCATTACTGAACCGTTATCGCGATGAAATTTGTTCGTTCAACGATGATATTCAGGGCACAGCAGCCGTCACCGTCGGTACGCTGATTGCCGCCAGCCGTGCGGCTGGCAGCCAGTTGAGCTACCAGAAAATCGTCTTCCTCGGCGCAGGGTCTGCTGGTTGCGGGATCGCCGAACAAATTATTGCCCAGACCCAGCGTGAAGGGTTAAGCGAAGAGCTGGCTCGCTCGCGCGTCTTTATGGTCGATCGCTTCGGCCTGCTGACCGATGCGATGCCAAACCTGCTGCCGTTCCAGACGAAGCTGGTGCAGAAGCGCGACAACCTGAAAAACTGGGACACCGACAACGAAGTGCTCTCTCTGCTGGACGTGGTACGCAACGTGAAACCGGACATCCTGATCGGTGTTTCCGGGCAGACCGGGTTGTTCACTGAAGAGATCATCCGCGAGATGCACAAACATTGCGAACGCCCTATCGTGATGCCGCTCTCCAACCCAACGTCGCGCGTGGAAGCAATGCCGCAGGACATCATTGCCTGGACTGAAGGTAACGCACTTGTCGCCACCGGTAGCCCGTTTGATCCTGTCGTCTGGAAGGAGAAAACCTACCCGATCGCCCAATGTAACAACTCCTATATCTTCCCTGGAATTGGCCTGGGTGTGATTGCCTCCGGCGCGTCACGCATTACCGATGAAATGCTGATGTCGGCAAGCGAAACGCTGGCGAAATACTCGCCTCTGGTGAATAACGGCGAAGGACTGGTACTACCGGAGCTGAAAGATATTCACAAAGTTTCGCGTGCTATCGCCTTTGCCGTGGGCAAAATGGCGCAGCAACAGGGCGTGGCGGTGAAAACCTCTGCCGATGCTCTGCAGCAAGCCATTGATGAGAACTTCTGGATGCCGGAATACCGCAGCTACCGTCGAACGTCGATTTAAGCGCGAAAAAGGCAACGTAAGTTGCCTTTTTTATTGTTTGCACTCTCGCATCCTTCCGCTACACTCCTTTCATTCATTAACCTACTGAATATATAAGGAGGCCAACTATGCTGTATTGTGAAATTTTCCATTTTTCACATACATTTGGTAATCGTACCCGCTCAAGCGTTATCGGTATCGTGCTGCGATAACTTCGGCTTGAGCGAAGACACCAATCCCTGAAATCCCTTCTCTCGGGCTTACTGAGTTATCGTCAGCGATGTTTGACGAGGCATTAACCTGCCTGTAACTCTTGGGTAAGCAACAAATGAGCACTTTACTCACTGCACATTCTTTACGTGTTGATACGGCGTTTGGCACGCTCTTCGACGACCTCTCCTTTACGCTGAAAAAAGGCGACCGCATTGGCCTGCTGGGCGATAACGGCTGCGGAAAAAGTACACTTCTGAAAGTCCTGGACGGCACAGATTCGCCTGCAAGCGGAACGGTGGCGCTGGCCGGACATTGCCTGATGTCCCGCGTTGAACAGCATCTGCCGGAGGCCATTTACCCGCTGACTATGCTCGATGCTGTACTGGCGCAAGTCCCCCGCACAGAGCATGACAGTTTGCGCTGGAAGGCAGAAGCATTGCTGGCGAGCATGGGGTTCACCGCACAGGATATGGCTCTGCAATCGGCAACGCTCAGCGGCGGTCAGCACACCCGTCTGCTGCTGGCGAGGGCGTTAATCAGCGAGCCGGATCTGCTGCTGCTTGATGAACCCAGCAACCACCTTGATCTGCCAACCATGCTCTGGCTGGAACAGTTTTTACAGAACTGGTCCGGCAGCTTTGTGTTGGTTTCGCATGACAGGCAATTGCTGGATGCTGTCACTAACGGAAGCTGGATCTTGCGTGACAAAACGCTGCACTACTTTGCGCTCCCCTGCTCGGCGGCACGCAAGGCACTGGTTGCAAAGGATGAAAGTGATGCACAGCGCCACAAGGCGGAACAAAAGGAGATCGATCGCGTCGCCGCCAGCGCTAAACGGCTGGCCACCTGGGGCAAGGTCTACGATAACGAAGATCTGGCCCGTAAGGCCAAGCAGATGGAAAAACAGGTTGAGCGGCTAAAGGAGAGCCAGACAGAAGTCACTACGGGCAGTCAGTGGACATTAACCCTGCGGGGCGATGCGCTACGAGCCGATCGGCTGCTGGAGATAAGCAATCTCGCTGTACCTCCGGCTCCGGGGCTGCTCCCGCTGTTTGATGTCGATATCGCTCGACTGAAAAGCGGTGATCGGGTGGCGATTGTCGGACGCAACGGATGTGGTAAATCGTCACTGATGAAACTTATCTGGCGACAGTTCGCCCATGGAGGCTGTGTCGAAGGGCTGATCATTCATCCGCGTGTAACCCTGGGTTATTACGACCAGACACTGCACCAGTTACCGGACGACGCTTCGCTGCTGGATGCGCTGGAGCCGTTTGCACCTCATCAACAGGATCGCAAAATGGCGCTTATAAGTTCCGGTTTCCCCTGGGCGCGTCACGGGCAAAAGGTCAGTACGCTCAGTGGCGGCGAGCGCTCTCGCCTGCTGTTTGTCGGTCTTACGCTTGCCCGCTATAGCCTGTTGATGCTGGATGAACCGACCAACCACCTGGACATGGAAGGCAAAGAGGCGCTGGGTGAAACGCTGCAGCAGTTCGAGGGTGGCGTTTTGCTGGTCAGTCACGACCGACAACTGATCCGCCATAGCTGCAATCGTTTCTGGCTGATTGAAGACGGGAAGCTGAGCGAATGGCACGATGCCGACGCCGTGTTTGAACGTCTGCGTGAAAGTTCGGGTCTGGCTCAACCGGTAGATGATGCGTTGCCACGGGACGAAATCCCGTCAGCGTATGACGATCTGCTGGAAAGGCTGGTTGCGCTGGAAACACTGTTGGCAGAGGATGTAGCGCGAAAACCTAAGCATCAAAAGCCACAACTTCAGGCGCAATGGCGTAAAGAAATTGAGGCACTGGAGGCGCAACTGTAAGTCTGTGCCCGGCGGAAAATCCGCCGGGCCAGTTTGCTACTGAGGGTTTTTCTCTTTCCAGGCATCCCATGCCTGTTTGATCTCCTGCTTCGCCGTCGCGGCATCATTAAAGCCACTCAGCTCCACTTTTTTGCGTCCTTCCGGAAGTTGTTTGTAGACGCGGAAGAACGACTCCAGGCGCTGGACTTCAATCTTCGGCAGGTCTTTCAACTCTTTGATATCGTCGTATGTCGGGTCGATTTTACTCGCCGGAACTGCCACAATTTTGTCGTCTTTCTCACCACCATCCACCATCTTCAGTACACCAATCGCACGCAGTTTAATGAGTGTACCTGGCGCCATTGGCGCACGGGTGTAGAAAATCACGTCCAGTGGGTCGCCATCACCGGCCAGCGACTGGGTCAACGAGCCGTAGTTTGCGGGATAAGCCACCGGCATCGACTGGAAACGGTCAGCAATAATAAAACCGGTTTTCGCGTCGGTCTCATATTTGATAATGCCGCCCGCCGGGATCTCCGTGACGGCGTAAAACTCTTCCGGGTTGTTTTCCGGCTGAGGGAATTCAAGGATGTTTTGCGCCTGAACGGAAGCGGACAGGAGAACGCTGATTGCGATAAGTTTTTTCACCAGATGCATTGTCTTTTAACTCTTCGGTTATTAGGAAGACAACACGGTACGTTTGGCAGATGACAGACCCATGACGCTTTTTTGTCAGTTTTTATCACCCCCCATTTATTAAGAGTATTAATGATTTTTTGCTGACTTATTAATCAGAAGCTAATGAAATTATTACATTTTGTTGCACCGCCCTTGCAACACGCCGTCAAAGGATTAATCCTAAAGAAGTAAGACGTATTCTCATCCGTCTTGTTTGCTATGCAGATGCTGACCATGAATAAGGAGAAACATATGAAGGCTGCTGTTGTAACCAAAGATCACCACGTTGATGTTACCGAGAAAACCTTGCGGGCGCTCAAACACGGTGAAGCACTCCTGACGATGGAATGCTGTGGGGTTTGCCATACCGATCTTCACGTTAAAAATGGTGATTTTGGGGATAAGACTGGGGTGATCCTGGGCCACGAAGGGATTGGCATCGTGAAAGAAATTGGGCCGGGTGTGACCTCACTGAAAGTGGGCGATCGTACCAGCGTAGCCTGGTTCTTCGAAGGCTGTGGCCACTGCGAATACTGTAACACCGGAAATGAAACACTCTGCCGCGATGTTAAAAATGCGGGTTATACCGTTGACGGCGGCATGGCGCAAGAGTGCATCGTGACGGCGGATTATGCAGTGAAAGTGCCTGACGGTCTGGATTCCGCCGCCGCCAGTAGCATCACCTGCGCGGGTGTTACCACCTACAAAGCCGTGAAAATTTCCTATATTAAACCCGGACAATGGATTGCCATTTATGGTCTGGGCGGTCTGGGTAACCTGGCGCTGCAGTACGCCAAAAACGTCTTTAACGCGAAAGTGATTGCTGTTGATGTGAATGATGAACAGCTGAAACTGGCCGCCAGCATGGGTGCTGATTTAACCGTAAATTCCCGCAGCGAAGATGCCGCGAAAGTCATTCAGGAGAAAACCGGTGGCGCGCATGCCGCAGTGGTCACTGCGGTGGCAAAAGCGGCGTTTAACTCAGCCGTCGATGCTGTGCGTGCAGGTGGCCGTGTGGTGGCCGTCGGTCTGCCGCCAGAAGCGATGAGCCTGGATATTCCACGTCTGGTTCTGGATGGTATCCAGGTTGTGGGTTCCCTGGTGGGTACGCGTCAGGATCTGCTGGAAGCCTTCCAGTTCGCAGCTGAAGGTAAGGTTGTACCGAAAGTCACGCTGCGACCGCTGGAAGATATCAACGCCATTTTCAAAGAGATGGAACAGGGCCAGATCCGTGGCCGTATGGTGATTGATTTACGCTCGTAAGCCATCGCCACGCCCTCTCCCTGGCTGAGAGGGCGTGAGTTAAAGAATCAGGACGCATTTCGTCGGTCTGAAATCCACTCCTGAACTTCAATCTGAAAGGTATCAGGCGCTTTGCGATACATTTTGCGTGCCAGATCGAGGATCGTGTGTCGGGCCAGCTCCTCTTCCATACGTTGCTGCGCACTATCCATTACGGAGCGAACTCCGCACGGACCGTCGCATACCCAACCCGGAGGGGTTTCATCAAACACCGCCAGACGCTGACGCACTTCTCGGCACTCAAACATATTTTTCTCGCCATCAATCGCGTGCGCCACATCCAGCACGGAGATCAGCTCGGCAGGACGCGCCAGCTTAAATCCCCCCCCCTTGCCTTCCGTACTGGTAACCAGCCCGGCACGTGACAAACGCGTGAAAATTTTCCCCAGGTAGTCATAAGGTACGCCCTGTAAGGCCGCCATCTCCCGGACACTCATCTCGCGTTCGTTGCCTTTCGCATCCACCATACACATCAGGCTATGAATGCCATATTCCACGCCGGAACTGTAAAAAGCCATGTTTAACTCCGAGGTTAATAATCCAGGTCATTATAGCCTTGAGGATGAGCATAAAACAGCCCGGAGTTCATGATTCCAGTAACTACCTGCTTTTTCGACGCTTTAATTTTTAACTCAGAAAAAAGTTGTCGCAGTTAACTGCGACAAGTATAGTTGCAGTTATGTCATTGCCGGACACAACGCGGCGGCCAGCCTGTTAGGCGTTGCCCCCTGTCCTTATCGTCAGGTGAACTATGTAACCTGCCTCGATTTAGGCGCATGGGGCGCAGTCTATACCGAAGGCTGGGAGCAAACGGTCAAGTCTGTACGCGAGGAGGCGAAGAAGATCAAAATGGCCATTACTCACGAGCTAATCTATCCACCCGCAGCCGACCGCGCAGTTGCTTTTGCGGCAGCCGACCCGCTGGCAAAATTTGTGTAGTCCTGTATTACCGCCCCTTCCCCGGGGCGTTTTTATTTTCACTTTCCGGCAATCCTTATCTTAATTCCTTTGTTCCCTTGTTTTCTGCCGCGCCCGATGATGAATCCGACGCTAACAAGAAGATAACAAAGGAATTCACCATGCAAACCCCCTTTCGCCTGCCGCTGCTAACGGCGCTCATCCTTGTGGCAACGTCAGCATATGCCGCAGATGCCCCTGTTAAAGGTGGCACGCTTGTCTACCTGGAGCAACAGGCCCACACCAACCTCTATCCCCCTGCCGGTGGGTTTTATCCCAACGGCGGTATCCTTAATCAGATCACCGATAAACTGACCTGGCAGAACCCGAAAACACTCCAGGTTGAACCCTGGGTGGCTGAAAGCTGGAGCAGTAACACCGATAAAACGGAATATACCTTTAAAATCCGCCCAGGTATTACCTTCTCCGACGGTACACCACTGGATGCCAGCGCCGTAGCGAAAAACTTCGACACTTACGGATTAGGCAACAAAGCACAACGCCTGCCGGTCTCCGAGGTGATCAATAACTACGATCACAGTGAAGTGGTCGATCCTTTGACTGTGAAGTTCTTCTTTAAAAAACCTTCGCCGGGTTTCTTACAAGGTACAGCGACTATCGGCTCCGGTCTGGTGTCGTTGAGCACGCTGAAACGTAACTTTGAAGAGCTGGGCGATGCCCGCCATATCATTGGATCAGGCCCGTTTGTGGTGAAAGACGAAAAACTGGGTCGGGAAGTAACGCTGGATGCCCGCAAAGACTACCAGTGGGGGCCGAAAAACCTCGCGCAGCAAGGGCCCGCAAATCTGGATGGCATTAAATTTATTGTTACCCAGGAAGACAGCGTCCGCGTGGGTGCGCTACTGGCAGGCCAGGCTGATTTTATTCGTCAGGTACAGGCTTATGACGAGAAACAGGCTACCGATCAGGGATACACCATTTACGCGGCCCCCACGCGCGGGGTAAACGACAGCATCAGCTTCCGCCCGGATAACCCGCTGGTTTCAGATATCCGCGTCCGCCAGGCGTTACTGCATGCCACCAATGCTAAACAGGTGGTAGAGACCCTCTTCTCCCCCAATTATCCGCAGGCAAAATCGGTGATTGCCGACTCCGCCGCCGGTTTTGTTGACCTGAGCGACAAACTGACGTTTGACCCGACAAAAGCCAACACCCTGCTGGATGAAGCCGGATGGAAAGCGGGCAGCGACGGCATCCGGGCCAAAGATGGACAACGCCTGGCGCTAACCATTTATGAATCCCTGCCGCAGCCGCAAAACAAAGAAGTTCTCCAGTTGGTCGCCCAGCAATGGCGACAAGTTGGTGTAGCGCTGAGCGTTAAAGCGGGTGATGCGGGAAGCCGCACGCTGGATAACCTCGATCCGTTGAAAACACCGCTAACGGTATCCGAAGTGGGACGTGCAGACCCGGACGTTGTGAAGAGCATGTTCTACCCGGCGAACCGAGACGCACTTCTGCAAAAAGGCGGCTCCAGCGACAAAGTGAAAGACTTCCGCGACGACAAGCTCAATGCACTGCTGGTGAATATCTCTGCCGAAACCGATCCGCAAAAACGTCTCCAGCTTACGGGGGATGCACAGCATTACCTTCTGGATAACGCCTATGTGATCCCTATCTTCGAAGAGCCTCAGGTATTTGCGGGTGCGCCATGGTTAAAAGGCGTGAGTTTTGAAGCGGTTGGCCGTCCGTCGTTCTACGGCGCATGGCTCGAAAAACATTAAGGAGCCGATCATGAGCCACGCACTTCTGCAACGATTCGGCCACGGATTGCTGGTGCTATGGGCAGCATTTACCCTCTCGTTTGTGCTGCTTCAGGTGCTGCCGGGTGATGCTGTACTGATCAAATTTCAGAATCCGGATTTAGGGTTAAGCCCGGCACAAATCGAGGAGATGCGCGTGGCGTATGGCGCAGACAGTCCGTTGTGGCAGCAATATGCCCACACGCTGTTTGCCATGCTCCACGGGGATTTTGGCTACTCATTACAGGCAGGGGTTCCGGTGAGCGAATTGATTGCCACAAATCTGCCGGACACTTTAAGCCTGGCATTACCCGCCTTCGCCCTGGCCGTGATTTTGGCGTTCGCCCTGGCCTTTGCCGCGCGTTTGCCCGGCTTACGCTGGCTCAGCAACGCGATACAGTCTCTGCCTGTGCTGTTTATCTCCTTGCCCACTTTCTGGCTGGGAATCGCCCTGATTCAGCTCTTTTCCTTCCAGTTCCGGCTGATTCCGGTCATTAACCCTGGTCCGCTACAGGGGTTGATCCTGCCGATCGTCACCGTCGCTATTCCGATCTCCGCGCCGCTGGCGCAGATTCTGATGCGCAGTCTGGATCAAGTGGCCTCTCAGCCATTCGTCGCTGTGGCGCGGGCCAAAGGGCTGAGTGAAACCGCCGTATTGTGGCGGCACGTCACCGGGAACGCGCTGCTGCCGGTACTGAATATTGCGGGATTGCTGCTCGGGGAACTGATTGCCGGGGCACTGATCACTGAAACCGTCTTTGGCCGCAGCGGCCTGGGACAGCTCACACAGCAGGCCGTTAACAACCAGGATATCGCGGTGCTTCAGGCAGTGGTCATGATTTCAGCCCTCGGTTTTGTCCTGATCAATCTGCTGGTGGATCTGCTGATGCCGCTGTTCGATCCTCGCCTGCAAACCGTTACCGGAGGTGCATCATGAGCCTGGTTGATTACGCAGCGGCGGCGCGAAAACACGTCCCTTCCTGGCAGGCATTGCCGTGGCAGCCAGGATTATGGCTGGCCTGGGCCGTGATGTTCCTGGCCGCATTCGCGGCATTCGCACCGGGCATTTTTACCCACTACAGCCCGATTGAAGGCATCGCAGGAGCACAGCGTCTCGCGCCTCAGTCCGGACACTGGCTGGGTACTGACCAGCTTGGTCGCGATGTGTATACCCGGATTGTCTATGGCGCATCGCATTCCCTGAGTGCCGCACTGGCCGCCGTCAGCCTCGGGCTGGTCGTCGGTACAGGTCTGGGTGTTATCGCCGGTGCTGTTGCCGGGCGCGTCGAGTCATTGCTGATGCGTTTTGTTGACGTACTGCTCGCAATCCCATCCCTGCTGCTCTCTCTGACGGTGATCATCCTGCTTGGTTTTGGCACGGTCAATGCCGCTATCGCTGTCGGGGTTGCATCAATCGCCAGCTTCGCACGTCTGGCGCGGGGGGAAGTGGTCCGCATTCGCCATGCTGACTACGTTGAAGCGGCGTTCGGCAGCGGCGGAACCTTTTGGGCCGTGCTGTGGCGACATATTCTGCCCAATGCCTTAACCGCGGTGCTGGCCTTCGCCACGTTGCAGTTCGGGCAGGCCATTCTGGCCCTTTCCACACTGAGTTTTCTGGGATATGGCACACCGCCTCCCGTACCAGAATGGGGGTTATTGATCGCTGAAGGGCGCAATTATCTCTCAACCGCCTGGTGGCTCACCACCTTCCCCGGGATTGTCGTCATTGCCGTGGTGTTGGCCACTAACCGAATCAGTCAACAGTTCAGCGGAGGTCGCGTATGACGGTACTCGCGGTTGAAAATCTTACCCTCAGCTACCGGACGGGCCGCCAGTGGCGTGAAGTGGTGCATAACGTCAGCTTTAGCCTTGGTCGCGGTGAAATGCTGGCCTTTGTCGGTGAATCCGGTTCAGGCAAAACCACGACGGCTCAGGCCATCATTGGCCTGTTGGCAGAAAATGCCCGTCGCGACAGCGGCAGCATCCGTCTGAATGGCGAGGAGATAAGCCAGTGGTCATCCCGGCGGCTGGATAGCCTGCGTGGAGCACGTATCAGTCTCGTACCACAAGACCCTGGTAACTCGCTTAACCCGGTGAAGACAATAGGCGCGCAGGTGGGCGAAATCGTTCAGCTTCACCAAAAAATGACGGCGGCTCAACGTGATGAACAGGTGCTGACACTGTTAACCAAAGTGGGGCTCAGCCATCCGGCACAGCGGATGAAACAGTACCCGCACCAGCTCTCCGGCGGCATGAAACAGCGAGTGCTGATCGCCATCGCTATCGCACTGCGCCCGGATGTGATCATTGCCGATGAGCCAACCAGCGCGCTGGATGTGACCGTACAAAAGCGCATTCTTGATTTGCTGGATCTGCTGCGCCGCGAGTCCGGTACGGCGGTGCTGTTCGTCACCCACGATCTGGCACTGGCCGCGCAACGTGCTGACAGACTGCTGGTATTCCGTCACGGCGAAATTCAGGAACAGGGCGCGACAGCAGACATTGTCCGCGCTCCCCGGCATGCTTACACCCGCCAGCTATTAAGCGACCTGCAAGGACAGCGGCTGACGATTGCTCCGGTATCCGGACGTCCGCTGGCGTCGCCTGCGATTCGCGCAGAGGCCATCAGCAAACAATTTTCGCTGGGAAAAGGTCATCAGCTACAGGCGCTTGATACCGTCAGTTTTGACGTTACGCGCGGCAGCACGCATGCGCTGGTGGGTGAGTCAGGGTCAGGCAAAACCACCCTCGCCCGTATTCTATTGGGGTTTGAACAGGCAGACAGTGGCCGTGTGGTGATTGACGACATTAACGCCACTGAACTAAGCCGTGAGGCGCGCAGGCAGTTACGGCAAAAAATCCAGTTTGTCTACCAGAACCCTTTTGCGTCGCTCGACCCGCGCCAGACGCTCTTTGAAATCATCGAAGAGCCACTGAAAAACTTTGCCCGCTTTAATAAAGGGGAACGAAAAACGCGTGTTGAAACGGTGGCCCAGCGGGTAGCCCTGCCTGTCGAGTTACTGAACCGGACGGCGCGTGAACTTTCAGGCGGGCAGCGTCAGCGTGTCGCCATCGCACGTGCCCTGATTCTGAACCCGACGATTCTGGTGCTTGATGAGGCCACTTCCGCCCTGGATGTCACAGTACAGGCGCAGATCCTGGCACTGCTTCAGCAGCTCCAGCAACAGCTGGGGTTGACCTATCTCTTTATCACCCACGACCTGGCGACCGTTCGCCGTATCGCACATAGCGTGACGGTGCTGCGCAATGGTCAGGTTGTTGAACATGGCGCCGTCGAGACCCTGTTTGCCTCGCCACAGAACAGTTATACCCGCGAACTGATTGACGCCATTCCCCATTTTTCACCTGTTACGGAGGAGTTTGCATGACGCGAAAACGCCTGGGTTTTTTCACCCGCCTGCTGGATGATGCCACACCAAAAGAACGCTACCGGCTGGCGACAGAACAGATCCGCCACGCTGAACGCCACGGTTTCGACAGTGCGTGGATTGCACAACACCACTTTCACGAACATGAAGGCGGCCTGCCTTCTCCGCTGCTGTTCCTGGCACACGTTGCCGCTCATACAGAACACATTCGTCTGGGAACCGCCATCATTACCCTGCCGATGGAAAACCCACTGCGCGTGGCGGAAGACGCCGCAGTACTGGATCTGCTGGCCGACGGGAGGCTGGAGGTCGGTTTTGGTTCGGGCGGTACGCCCACGTCGTTTCTGCCGTTCGGCCTGACATTCGAGGAGCGCGGTGCAGCCTTCGCCGAATATTTACATCTGATCCAAAGTGCCTGGCGCGGCGATTCGCTGACGCATCCGGATAATCATCTTTACCCGCCAGCTCCGCAACTTGCCGACCGAATCTGGATCGCAACCTTCTCCATTGACGGCGCAGTAAGAGCTGCACAGGCAGGACATGGGCTGATGCTGTCCCGCACTCAGCCCCGCCCGGCAGATCGGCTCGATTTAACGCTGGATGAGATCCAAAACCCTATAGTGGATGCCTATCTTGACGCCCTACCAGCGGGCATTGCGCCGAGAATTCTGGCCTCCCGCACCGCGTTTGTCGCTGACAGCGATGACTACGCACTGAAGGTGGCTGCCCCCGGTTTAACCAGACAAGCACAGCAGCATCGTGCGGCCGGACATCAGGTTACAGGTGACACTGTCACAGATTATCGTCGTCAGTTCGACGCCCATATCGGCGCACCGCAAACGGTACTGGCGTCACTTCAAGGGGATTCTGTTCTGGCGCGAGCTACCGACATCTCATTCCAGGTACACTCGGTCGAACCTTCCCACCGGGATACCTTGCGCTCTATTGAGCTGATTGCAGACCACATTGCCCCCCACATTCTTTGAGGAGACACGCATGGCATTAAGTCAGGATATTCTCGCCGAGCTGGCGGAGATCGTACCCGGTTCACCTCTGGCACAAGCACGCGCCACCCGTGATGCCGCCACACGTTACGCCCAGGGCAGTTACGAAACCCTGTTTAGCCAACAGGATCCTGCTTTCGCGCTGGATGAGCGTTTTGCCGTGGCAGCGAAAGTGGCCAAATGGCACAACGCACCGTCGCTGGCCGCCCACTACGCCGGGTTTGGCCTGGCTGACCCGACATCATCCCGGTTAACACCTGCGCTGAATTTTGCCCGTTTGCTGACCTTCTCCCCTGTGGAAGCGACACCTGGCGCCCTGAACACCCTGACACAGGCCGGCTGGAGCAAAGAGGCCATCGTCACGCTGGCACAAGTCATCGCGTTTGTCAGCTTCCAGAGTCGGTTGATCGCCGGATTGCGGTTGTTGAATGACAAACCGGTCTCCGCCAGTGACGCACCGGTTGTGGCTGGCGTCTGGCACACCACCGCGACGACGTTGACGGGCAAAGCGGCGCCTGTGGCTTTCACGCAGCAAGAGCTGGGCTGGGAACCCTGGGTCGCCGCCAAACCGCTGGCAGACTTTCACGCCGATGAGGTTGCCGTCCTGGCGAAATTTGGCCATACCGATTCGGATTATTTCCGCCTGCTGGGACGCAACCTGCCGGTGCTGGAGCAGCGCACGTTAACGGATAAAGGAATTTTTTACACGCCGGGAGGATTACCGCGTGCAGAGCGTGAACTGGCTGCGACGGTCGTCAGTAAAATCAACGGCTGCATTTACTGCGCATCTGTCCATGCGCGTAAAGCCAGTCAGTTGTCAAAGGATGACACCGCCGTAGAGGCGCTGCTGGCAGTACGTCCTGGCCAGTCGCTGAGTGAGGGACAGTCGCCCCGCTGGCAGGCGGAAATTCATTTTGCTGCAGCGCTGTCGGTTACGCCGCCTGCCATCACGCCAGCCCATCTGGCGGCGCTCGAAAAACAGGAACTGGATACGTTACAGCAGCTTGATCTGGTTCAGTCTGCCGCCTTCTTCGCCTGGGCCAACCGCCTGATGTTGACCCTGGGCGAGCCCTGGCTTTCCTGAGAAGAATCAGGCTAACGCATGCGCGTTAGCCTGATTACGTTTGGCCTTCAGATAACCATAAAGCAGCAGGGATGACATTGCCGAGAAGGAGAGAATGGCCGCTGGCAGCGTGACATAGCTCCAGCTAAAACCGAGTGTAATCATCATTCCACCGAAATATGCCCCAATCGCACTTCCCAGATTAAATGCCACCTGACCTCCGGCAGCACCCAGTAATTCTCCCCCTTTTGCATTTTGCAGGAGCATTATTTGCAGAGGGGCAGAGAGTGCAAACAACCCGGCACAGCAGATAAAACCGGTTATCAGCGAGGCCATTTTGTGCTCACCAAAGGCAAACAGTAGCAGCAAGGCGACGACGATCACCAGATCGGTTGTCGCCGCAATGCGTAATGGGCTAAAGCGGGCGGACAACTTGCCGCTGAGCAGATTTCCCAGCACCATTCCCAGCCCCATCAGCATCATGATAACGGTCATCACCCCTTCGGAGAAACCCGACACGTTGACCATAAAGGGCTTAACAAAGCTGAACCAGGCAAAAACACCGGCATTACCAAACATGGTTGCCGCAAAAATCAGCCACGGCTCCGGCTTTTTGAGGAAGTGGAACTGTTCGGTAAGGCGCGTTTCGGTCTTATCGTAGAGCTTAGGAACCCACAGCAGCACCGACAGGATCACCAGCGCATCAAAAACCGCGATCAGGAAAAAGGTGTAGCGCCAGTTATATTCATGGCCCAACCAGGTGCCAAGTGGCACACCCACCAGGTTCGCCACCGTCATTCCCGCGATCATCCCCGCGACCGCAACCGTCACTTTCCCCGGAGGCGCAATTTTCGACAGAATTATCGCGCCAACACCGAAAATCGCCCCATGGGGGAAACCGGAAATCAAACGCCCCGTCGCCAGCCAGAGATACGATGTGGAAAAGGTAAAGATGGCATTCCCGATGGCACACATAACCATCAGGAACAGCAGCGTTGATTTAAGCGAGAACCTGCAGGAAAAGAGTGCCACGATGGGAGCGCCGATCACCACGCCAAACGCGTAAAATGAGATCATATTGCCGGCGGAGGGAATCGAAATCCCGGTGTCATGAGCCAGTTCCGTTAACACCCCCATAATGCCGAATTCAGCCATTCCCAGACCGAATGTACCAAGTGCCAACGAAAAAATTGTTTTTTTCATACCACAACCACTTGTTAAAAATTTGCAACATGCATTATTGAACAATCATGTAGGGCGAACCAGTTCAAAACGTCTTTCTGGCACGTTAATCCATCATTTCGGGTAGGGTTGTGAATATGATTAACCGATAATGACGATCCCAAGGCGTTCCATAAGCTGAGACACCTGGTAACTGTCCAGTTTGACCCCCTGCAAATCAACGCCGCGCACGTCGAGTTCGCCCAGTTCAGCGTTCGTCAGATCGCAGTGCGTAAAGTTGGCCGCGCGCCAGTCAAATGAAGAAAACTCGCCACCGGAAAGATCGGAGCCGCTGAAGGTTGCACCAGGCGTTTGCGCTCCATTCCAGCGGTTTTCCCACAGCTCACATTTCTCAAGGATCACGTTCGAAAAGTTGGCGTAGCTGAGGTTACTTTTGGTGATATAAGCGCTGCAAAACCAGGTGCGTGGGGTAATCATATTCATAAAACTGGTTCCACGAAAATCGGCCCCTTGCGCCCTGCACTCACGAATCTCAATCCCCAACGCACTGGCATTTCTGAAATCTGCCATCGATAAATCACAGCTTTTGAAGATGGCATCCTTCAACTGCGCCCGGCTGAAATTGCCCCCTGTCTGGCTTTCACGATCATAAAACTGGCAGCCGATAAACTCCGTACCCGTCAGATCCGTACCGGAAAAATCACAGTGGCGAAAGAGTGCATTTTCGATTTTCTCGCCGGTAAACCGGCTACGGCCTATCTTTTCACCTTCCAGAATCAATGCCATGATACACGCCTGTTTATTTATACAGTATATGCGTAAAAGTGTAACCCGGACCTCGCCGCAGAGGAACTGATTTGTGCAAATAATTCCCGCGAAGCGTTGCAGCCAGGATTACACTTCAAAGTGTTAGCGCCTTCAACGTTCATGATCTGTACTGAAAAAGAGGAATGTTATGGGAAAGACCAGGCAAGACAAAACCGAAGCAAAAGCCGCGCCCAAAGCCTCTCCAGACAAGGCCATTAAGGTTTCCCTTAAGACGAAGGACTATGAGAAAGAGCTTCGTCGGCTGCATGTGGAGCTGGTTAAACTCCAGCAGTGGGTGGTCAGCAAAGGGCTTAAAGTCTGCATCGTGTTTGAAGGCCGTGACGGCGCAGGTAAAGGCGGGACGATTAAAGCCATCACCGAGCGCGTCAGCCCTCGCGTCTTCCGTGTTGTTGCGCTCCCCGCCCCCACAGATAAAGAAAAGAGCCAGCTCTACTTCCAGCGTTATATTCCCCACCTGCCTTCCGCAGGTGAAATCGTTATCTTTGATCGAAGCTGGTACAACCGCGCGGGCGTTGAACGGGTCATGGGATTCTGCACTCAGGAACAAGTGGATAAGTTTCTCGATGGCACACCGGTGATGGAAAAAGCCATGGTCGATGCCGGGATCATTCTGCTGAAGTACTGGCTTGAGGTCACGCCGAAAGAGCAAGAGCGCCGCCTGCGCGATCGCATTAATGATGGCCGCAAAACCTGGAAACTCTCTCCCATGGATATCAAATCTTTCAATATGTGGGATGACTACACCGTGGCACGTGATGCCATGTTTGCCGCCACCGATACCGCCTGGGCTCCGTGGTTTGTTGCCCGCTCCGAAGACAAGAAACGCGTGCGGTTAAATATTATTTCGCATCTCCTTTCGCAGATCCCCTATAAAGATTTGCATACAGAAGCGGTGAATTTACCGAAACGAAAAGTGGGAAAAGTGAAACCAACCACTTATCCGTTCCGGTATGTTGCAGAGCGGTTCTAATCAACACCCGCCCTTTTATGCAAATAAATAAAAGGGCGAATACCCTTTATTACTCATGAGAATGCGGCTCGCTATATTTGCAGTAACACGCCGCCGGGCAATGCCGGCGACGCATCCGCTTACTTCATCCCTTCGGTACTGTCTTTTTTTGCTTCAATTCGTTCCACATCGCGATACCAGCGTGGATGGTGTTTCTGCGCCCAGCGACGACTCACCTTCCCTTCAATCATGCCTTTAATCGATCCCTTCACCCAGAAGGCCATGTACATATGGATCAGGATGGCATGGATCAAAATAATGGCCGAGGTGGCGTGGATCAGCAGACTGTAACGAATCACCTGAATGGGGAAATACGGCGCAAACCAGGGACGCCAGATGATTACCCCCGTGACCAGAAGGACAAAAATCATACTCATAATGGTCCAGAACATCATCTTTTGCCCGGCGTTGTATTTCCCGACACGCGCCACTTTGTGCTCGTTCCCCTTCGGAACCTCAACAATCCCTTTTACCCACGGAATATCCTGCTTGTCCGGGATATTGTGGTGAACGAAGCGCACGAACATAAACATCAGCACCACGAAAATCAGCACGCCGAAGAACGGATGAAGAATGCGTCCCATCTGCGGTGTACCGAAGGTTTCGGTCAGCCATTGTAGCGTTGGGAAAAAAAACGAAATCCCGGAGACCGCCACGAGGAAAAAGCAGATCACCACCGTCCAGTGACAGGCGCGGTCAATAAATTTGGTGCGCACAATCATCTTTGACTTACTCATGGTGTTCCTCCTTGTCGTCATCCACCTCTTTGTTAGGCCCGATACCAATGTAGTGATAAATCAACCCGGCAAACGTGGCGATAAAACCTGCCGCTGAGAGCGGTTTTAGCGCCCCCTTCCACAGATTGATAGAGGTGTCGATTGCCGGATTTTTTGGCAGATTGTGATACAACTCCGGCTGATCGTTGTGATGCAGGACGTACATCACATGCGTGCCGCCCACCCCCTGAGGGTTGTAAATACCGGCATTGGTGTAACCACGAGCCTTGAGTTTATCGACGCGTACCTGCGCCACATCCAGCATCTCTCTCTTTGTACCAAAGTGAATCGCACCGGTTGGACAGGTTTTCACGCAAGCGGGCTCTTGCCCAACGCTTACGCGGTCTACGCACAGGGTACATTTGTAGACCCGGTTATCCTCTTTGTTGAGACGCGGAATATTGAACGGACACCCGGCGATGCAGTAACCACAGCCGATGCAGTTATCCTGCTGAAAATCGACGATGCCGTTAGCGTACTGAATAATCGCCCCGGCAGACGGGCATGCCTTGAGGCAGCCCGGGTCGTCGCAGTGCATACAGCCATCTTTACGGATCAGCCACTCCAGCCGGCCGTTCTGTTCGGTTTCACTAAAACGCATCACCGTCCAGGATTTGGCGCTCAGGTCGGCCGGGTTATCGTAAACCCCGACACAATGCCCTACCTCATCACGGATATCGTTCCACTCCGAACAGGCCACCTGGCAGGCTTTACAGCCCACACAGGATGAGACATCAATCAGCTTTGCCACTTCCGCCTTATAATCCCGCACGCGAGGCGCGGGGGTTATCGGGTTTGTCGCGGAGCGTTTGATAACGTCTTGTGTTTCCATCGCCATGTAATCGCTCCTTACGCTTTCTCGATGTTGACCAGAAACGCCTTATACTCCGGCGTTTGCGAGTTTGAATCGCCGACGTTTGGCGTCAGGGTATTGGCGATATAGCCTTTCTGCGCCACCCCTTCAAAGCCCCAGTGCAGTGGGATGCCCACCGTCTCAACCTGCTGGCCGTTAACGTGCAGGGTTTGCAGACGACGGGTTACCACCGCTACCGCGCGAATAAACCCGCGTTTGCTGCTCACCGTCACACGGTCGCCATTCGCAATCCCTTTTGCTTTCGCCAGCGTTTCGCTTATCTCCACAAACTGTTCCGGCTGGGCAATCGCGTTAAGCCGCGCATGCTTAGTCCAGGTATGGAAATGCTCGGTCAGGCGGTAAGTCGTTCCGACATACGGGAACGCGTCCTTTTTGCCTAAACGCAGCACATCCTCTTCGTAGATGCGTACTACCGGACTTGAGATCACGTTTGGGTGCAGCGGGTTGGTTCCCAGTGGCGTCTCCATCGGCTCGTAATGTTCCGGGAAAGGCCCCTCTGCCAGCTTGTCGAGCGCAAACAGGCGTCCCACCCCCTCTGGTTGCATAATGAATGGTCCGGTGGCGCTTCCTGGTGCTGCGGTGTTGAAGTCCGGGATATCGTTCCCCACCCACTTCGTACCGTTCCACTGGATCAGCATCCGCTTCGGATCCCACGGTTTGCCGTTGATATCCGCCGAAGCGCGGTTGTACAACACGCGACGGTTCAGCGGCCAGGCCCAGGCCCACCCCAGCGTATTGCCCAATCCTGACGGATCAGCGTTATCGCGGTTCGCCATCTGGTTGCCCTGCTCCGTCCAGCTTCCGGCGTAGATCCAGCAAGACGAGGCCGTCGTGCCATCATCGCGTAGCAGCGCAAAGCTGTTCAGCAGTTGGCCTTTTTTTGCCACCAGATTACCGCTGATGTCATAGAGATCGGCCAGTGCCACGCCGTTATTCTCTTTTGCCACCTCTTCCGATTCCGGATGGTCCGGCTGACTGTAGTTCCACTGCATTCTCAGCAGCGGCTCAACGCCTTTACCCCCTTCGGTTCGGTACTTCTCGCGCAAGCGATGGTATATCCCGGCCAGGATCTCACCGTCGTTTCGCGCGTCACCCGGCGCATCCTGTCCTTTCCAGTGCCACTGCAGCCAGCGACCGGAGTTAGCAATCGAGCCATCTTCTTCTGCAAAGCAGGTGGAAGGCAGACGGAACACTTCAGTCTGAATGGATGCCGGATCGACCTCGTTCATCTCGCCGTGGTTTTGCCAGAAGTTAGAGGTTTCGGTCACCAGAGGATCGATCACCACCATATACTTCAGCTTGCTTAAGCTGCGAACCACCTTGTTTTTATCCGGGAAGGACGCAACCGGATTGAACCCCTGACAGATATAGCCCGTTACGTCGCCCTTATCCATCATGTTGAAATACTTGATGACATCCCAGGACTGATCCCATTTAGGCAACCAGTCAAACCCCCAGTTGTTCTCCTTCTGCGCGGCATCACCATAGAACGACTTCATCAGGCTGACGAAGAACGTCGGATAATTACGCCAGTAGTTCACCTGGTCGGGCAGCGTTGCTTTAGGTGTATTTGCCGCAAGGTACGTTTGTAGATCCGGCTGTTTTTCCGATGGCAGCGTCAGATACCCCGGCAGACTGGTAGAGAGCAGGCCGAGATCCGTTAACCCCTGAATATTCGAGTGACCTCGCAGGGCGTTTACGCCACCTCCGGCCATCCCCATGTTGCCCAGGAGCAACTGGATCATCGCCATAGTGCGGATGTTCTGTGCCCCCACCGTGTGTTGCGTCCAGCCCAGCGCATACAGGAAGGTGGTGGTTCGATCTGCTGCACTGGTGGACGCCAGCACTTCGCATACCTTCAGGAAGTCCGCTTTCGGCGTGCCGCAGATGTTTTCCACGACATCCGGCGTATAACGGGAAACATGCTGTTTCAGCAGATTCCACACACAGCGCGGGTCGGTCAGGGTTTCATCACGTTTCGCATAACCGTTTTCATCAAACTGATAATTCCAGGATGATTTGTCGTATTGCCGTTTTTCGGCGTCATACCCGCTGAACAGACCGTCATCAAAGGCAAAATCTTCCCGCACCAGCAGATTAGCGTTGGTGTAATGTTTAACGTATTCCGCGTTAATTTTGCCGTTTTCAATCAGGTACAGTAGTACGCCGGACAGGAACGTAATGTCCGTACCGGAGCGGATTGGCGCATAGATATCAGCCCCCGATGCCGTTCGCGTAAAGCGCGGGTCGACCACGATAAGCGTCGCATCATTATTGTTTTTCGCTTCCATCGCCCAGCGGAATCCCACCGGGTGGGCTTCTGCGGCGTTACCGCCCATCACCACCACGACATTGGCATTTTTGATATCAACCCAGTGGTTGGTCATCGCACCGCGACCAAATGTTGGAGCAAGACTTGCTACCGTTGGTCCGTGTCAGACACGCGCCTGATTGTCTACCGCCAGCATGCCGAGTGAGCGCACAAACTTCTGCGTCAGCATGCCGGTTTCATTACTGGCCGCAGATGCACAGAGCATCCCGGTGGAAAGCCAACGATTGACAGTGACGCCCTGCTCATTCTTTTCAACAAAGTTGGCGTCGCGGTCGGCTTTCATCAGGGTTGCTATGCGGCTAAAGGCCTCATCCCAGGAGATACGTTGCCACGTGTCGGAGCCAGGCGCTCGATACTCCGGGTAACGTAGCCGGTTTTCACTGTGGACATAATCCAGCAGGCCAGCCCCTTTCGGGCAGAGTGCTCCACGGCTGACCGGATGATCCGGGTCACCTTCAATATGATAAATCGCTTCTTTGGCGTTCTTCGCGCCATCGCCCAGGCTATACATCAATAGCCCACATCCTACGGAGCAGTATGTGCAGGTGTTACGGATCTCTTTGGCACGCAGCAGTTTATAGTTGCGCGCCTGAGCCAGTGCCATTTTGGGCGCAAATCCCAACATGGCAGCTGTTGTTCCGGCCATACCGCCCGCGCAGATTTTAAAAAATTGTCTGCGGCTGACGTCCATTGCTGTCCTCGTTATCTGATAAGACTTCGCGCCGCAAACTAACAGCAAAGTCCCTGATTTTTTTGCGTCAAATCAATGTCACTCAGCTTCGCCCCCTTAATAGTCGCCCCTGGCGGGTTTGTTTAATCCTTTGGAGTTACCCGCTAAAGAGAATAATTCGCGAGCAATAGCAGATTAGTGCTATAAATTTTCCCTTTGTATTTTATGGCGATGGCAAGGTGATGGATAAAAAAAGAGCAACGCTCATTGGACTGGCGGCAATCCTGCTGTGGAGCACGATGGTCGGACTTATTCGTAGCGTGAGCGAAGGATTAGGTCCTGTTGGGGGAGCGGCAATGATCTATACCGTCAGCGGATTACTTTGTCTGGTGACGGTTGGCTTGCCAAATATTAGACGTTTCTCTCCACGTTACCTTATTGCCGGGAGCGTCTTATTTGTCAGCTACGAAATTTGCCTGGCGCTCTCACTGGGATATGCGGCAACACGTCCCCAGGCGATCGAAGTCGGCATGGTCAATTATCTTTGGCCTAGCCTCACTATTGTATTTGCGATTTTGTTTAACGGCCAAAAATCAACCCTGTGGGTCATCCCCGGATTAGCCATCTCACTCATGGGGGTATGCTGGGTATTGGGTGGTGAACACGGCCTGCATATAGACGAGATCACGCGTAATATTGTCTCCAGTCCACTCAGTTACGCACTGGCTTTTGCCGGGGCATTTATCTGGGCGGCCTACTGCACCGTCACCAGTAAATTTGCCAACGGACAGAACGGCATTACCCTTTTTGTTTTGCTCACAGCGCTCAGTTTATGGCTGAAATATGCCTTTAGCGAGCAACCGGAAATGGTGTTTAGCATTCCTGTTGTCGTGAAGCTATTAATGTGTGGCGTGGCACTCGGGTTCGGCTATGCCTCCTGGAATATTGGTATCCTGTACGGCAATGTTACCGTCCTTGCCGCGGTCTCCTATTTTACCCCTGTGTTATCGGCTGCACTGGCTGCAGTCTTGCTGAGCGCTCCGCTGTCGTTCTCATTCTGGCAAGGCGCGGTGATGGTGTGCGCCGGTTCTCTGCTGTGCTGGTATGCGACACGCAAATAGCGTTCAAAACCCTGTGTCGGGCAGATGAAGTGCCCGCCGCAACAGGTTCAAAATATCAGTGTGATTTAGTTTAAGAATATTCTCTTCATCTATAGCATCCTTGTTCAGCGCTTGTTTATATTACCTTCCCTTCGTAAATCCCCACCGCCATTAATTGACATAAATTGACACCGGAACGTGATTAATCCTCTGCGTATATTCACTGTTTAAATAGCACTTATTGCAATAGTTTATTTCTGGATATGTCGGCACTTATAACATTATCAAAATGCGAAAATCCTCATAACACCCTGTTTTAATATGAGCAAATGTCTTTATTGCTAATCAATTGTTATGCGTGAGATAAAAATTTCAAGTGGCAACAAAAACACATTAAAACTATTTCAACGGGAATTGTGATACACAGAAAATAATGCATCACTGTCTGTTAATTAGCCAGAAAACGCTGTTTCGAGTCACTTTTTCCGATCACGATCACACTAATTGAAATTAAAATTAATAAATTGAAACTTATTATTGAAAGGAGACCACAAGATTTTTAAGAATAGCATGTCATTGACAAGCGGCTTCGTTTAGAAATTGTTTAGCAATGACGCAGGAAATGCGTAAAGAAAATTATAAGGATTATTAAAAATGAAACTTAAATTAGTTGCAGTGGCAGTGACTTCCATGTTGGCAGCAGGCGTTGTAAACGCGGCTGAAGTATATAACAAAGACGGTAACAAACTGGATCTGTACGGAAAAGTAACAGGTCTGCACTATTTCTCTGATGAAACCAAAAACGACGGCGATAAAACTTACGTGCGTTTGGGTTTCAAAGGTGAAACTCAGATTAACGACCAGATGACCGGCTATGGTCAGTGGGAATATGAGTTCAAAGGTAACCGTTCAGAATCCGAAGGTGCTGACGGCAACAAAACCCGTCTGGCATTTGCAGGTCTGAAATTTAACGAATTCGGTTCTTTCGACTACGGTCGTAACTACGGTGTTGCTTATGACATCGGCGCATGGACCGATGTTCTGCCAGAATTCGGCGGCGACACCTGGACTCAGACTGATGGCTTTATGACTGGCCGTACGACTGGCGTTGCAACCTACCGTAACACCGACTTCTTCGGTCTGGTTGACGGTCTGAACTTTGCTGCTCAGTACCAGGGTAAAAACGACGACCGCGACATCACTGAAGCGAACGGCGACGGTTGGGGCCTGTCTTCTACCTACGAAATGAACGGTTTCGGCGTGGGGGCTACCTGTAGCGCGGTGATTTTTTTTGCACCAAAACGCGATAAATTTTGCACTGCCGGAAGATGCCAAAAAGACACATTCCGCACAGTGCAAAAATGAACGCAAAGATATATTTTTCTGTGATCAGGCCGGAACTTCGGGCCACTCAATATCTGGTGCTTTTGATGTATCAATGCGCATCAGCAACACTCTGTATTTTTTCCATGCTGCAAGGTCAGCGGCCTCCTGTTCAGTAGCATAGCCGTCATTAACCGCATCCTGCCGCCAGGCTATTTCTGAATCCGCCTGGGCGCGCAATTGTGCTTTGCGTGCCTCAGCTTCAGCGATATTTGCAGCTTTCAGTTTTGCTTCATCAGTAACCCATGCAGAGCCGCTCCACTTATCAAAAGGTGTTGCTGGCGCAAGTTGCGTCGTATTTTCTGGGTAATCACCAAGGGTTTTCACTTCAACCGGTTGTCCGTTCTCAGTGCTGTAGACCGTTTCACCGCGATGATCTTCGACTAACTCCCACTTATCGCCGACACGGATTATCGCTTTTCCCGCTTCATCAGATGGAGGTTCATCAATATACGCACCGGCAGGCAAGCCAGCAGTGGCAGGGATAAATTCGTCAATAAAACCCAGATATTCCCCATCAGGGTTTGTCAGATAGCAAACAATCCAGCCTGAGGTTTCTGCAAATCCCAGCTCATTCAGCGTGATGTATTCTTTCATTATTGCGCTCTCACGATGTAGTTAAATGCCACGCTTTTAACCCGGTTCTCTGCTGCCGTTGGCACTTGTGTTGCGGCACTAAAGTTCAGGTTTCGATAAGAGATACTTAAACCCGCCCCGCTTTGCCATGACGTTATGCCCGTGCCTGAATAGCTGATCGCGCCCGTTGCAAGGTCAGGGTTGCCTGTGTAGACGTTTGCCGCACTGCCGGTGATGTTTCGGATGGCATCACCCTGCTCACTCAACAGTGCACGACCAGTGTCAACCCCCCTTCCGTCATCCCAGCCCCTGATTGTTTGCGCGCGTAAGTCGGGTAAAGTTCCAGATGGGTATGCCAGAGCCAGTTTCGGGTTAACAACCTTGTCAAACGTTGCACCATTCATTTTGAGAAAGCCTGTAGGCGGGGTTGCCAACGGCCAGGGGATCGGTGTGCCAACCGGTAGCATTGAACCGTCTCCCAGACCAAGGTATAAGAGAACATCAGCGACGGTATTTTTACCAATAATATCCCGGCCTGTACTGGTCAAAGTTGTCAGAGCTGCGGTATCAGCAGCAATGAAGTACGGGAGTTTATTTGCTGCGCCGACCAGACCGGACAACGCCCCAAGGCTGTCAGTATTTTGAGCAAACAGTATTTGAAGAGCAGAGAACAGCTGGAGGGCCGCTGGGTTGGGTTCCATTTCAGCAGCAGTGAGAACTGAAATAAGCTCAGACTGAACATCCCTGATCGAAGCCTGTTCATTATTCAGATGCTCGGCATCAACTAGGGTCCCCGGCTCACCAGTGAGCTTATTACCATCATGAAAAAGATTATCCGGTGTCTGAACCGGTGGCATTAAGGGCCGCATTATTCATTCTCCTGATATGCGAAATAGCAAAAGGTATGGGCGGGCTTGAGGTCACGAAATACCTCTTCAATAACGGGATCGCCAAAATTCGTGAGGCGCTCACCCGCAGCTGAACTACCGGCACGAAAGCGATAGGATTGTGTGCCAGAGTTCTGAACGTTGACGCGCCATACCCAGATAATGTCCTCAACCCAGAGACGATCACCGGCACGGTTTACACCAGCCCTGAACGGTTGTGGTTCATCAATTGTGATGATGTAGCCAAGACGGTTCGCCAGTTGGGTAAAGTAAGGAATACTGAGTCCACCGAGTTCGGCCAGTTTTGCCAACACACGTTGCAGACGTTGCTGGTATGTCGCGCCCGCTGCAGGAGTCAGCTCAAGAACTCGCTCCCAGTCCGGCATCAGACTACGTGCATAAAATGGTGTGACCCCTCCTTCAACGAGTCCAGCAGATGTGTCGAGAGCATTAAACACCTCTGATTCTGATCGCAGTGATGCGTCAAGGATAGGTTGCCCAGGACTGTATGAGACGAGAGGCAAAAGACGATTTAAAAGGGTGTAGTAGCTCATAACAGCTCTACCTCAACATTTCCCAGTCTAAGCCATTCAACTTTTGTCGCATCGACAACAGGCTGAATATTGGTTGACGGAGTGATGATCTCGTAGTCAGTAATACCTGGAATAAGTGAGATCAATGTCCCCGCCTGACTACGGATAAATTCCACTCCAGGCTCACGACGTGAGTCATCATCCTCAAGAGTTGTGGCAACAGCCTCAGTAGCGGCAGCAAGTGTGATCCCATCCAGGGACACCTTAACCAGCACGTCAAAGGTGTGGATGGTGGGCATGATGACCAGAGAATTCTTTGCCGTCACAGGCCTGACATCCTCTATGTATGCCTGTGTCCTGTCGACCACATCCTGCGAGGGCAATCCACCTGCAGATGTGATCACAACATCAACAGTACCCAGCCCGCGTCGTAACGGATAAACGTAAGCAGCAGAAACCCCCGATACTTCCAGAGCCCAGCGCTTGTAATCATATTTATTACCTCCTGCAGGAGGGCGGCGAATGATTTCAAGTAAGCGAGCCAGCAGCTCAGCGTCAGTTTCTTCATCTGTACCACCAGTCATTTGACCCACAGTTACTGTACTGTCGAAACCGTCAGGTGTTGTGGTCAGCGTTGCAGAAGTGATGGACGTGGTATTACCTGTCGTTCCTGCCAGAGACGACACCGCATTTACAGAGGCTTTCCCATCCTGCCCAATAGTTGTTTCTTCGGTCGTCGTCCATGAAACACTGTCGCGCTTGAAAACAAGACCTGCCGCTGCATCCGCTCCCGGTTCGCCAGTGAATGTGGCGGGACCAGAAGCGCTGTTGGCTACTTTTTTGGTTAACCCACGTAAACGGGCATGAAGATAAAGGAATTCAGCATCCGCTGTATCGGGGAAAATCTGACGAACTATCCATCCCTGATGCTGATAAAGCCCTTCGGCAACGCTGGCTACACTTGATGCACGGACATACCAGTCGCTGTCCGGGCCAAGTTTATCATCAGACAACTGCAGGAGATTTTTGATATCCCGCAG
Source organism: Lelliottia sp. RWM.1 (assembly GCF_016859735.1). NCBI lineage: Bacteria > Pseudomonadati > Pseudomonadota > Gammaproteobacteria > Enterobacterales > Enterobacteriaceae > Lelliottia > Lelliottia sp. RWM.1. The sequence goes on from NZ_WLVC01000003.1 coordinate 155,872, forward strand.
AATGTCAGTGCGAATTTGCGCGGCATTTTTGGTAATGAATGGCATCAGCTGACCTTAACCGGATATTTCCAGGTCTGCGGCGTTCCGCTCGCGGACGTGACGGTGATATGAAGCAGCATCCAGCCTTTTTGCCAGTGCTCTGCAGTAACGGAAATGGACTGGGCGCGACCGTCGTCAATAATCGGCTGCAGGGCATGCTGCGAATACTGCACCGCGAGTTTCTGAACGCGAGACACATCCTTTTCACGGCGGAGTGTATGCAAAAGAGAACCCAGAGCTGGATCTGCCCACCATGAGCCAAGCGGGGTCGTTAGCCGAAGATAAACGGCATTGGCCAGGGAGTCTGTAGTCTCGCCGGTATAATCGCCGGTCGTCGGATCAATCAACATTTCCATGCCGTCATACTATCGGCATGGAAATTTAAATTATCGGTGAAGGGGTTCAGTGGGTATTAATCTGAGTGAGAATTAACGTTACCACAAATTACATTTGCTGATTAGGTTTCTGCGTTGTGCCTGCGTCACCGCCGTGGTCGTGGTCGTGACCGTCAAAAGTCTCACGCATGGTATTCAGCGTAGACTTGCTGTCAGCGACTTCATTACTGCCTTTCAGCAGTGGTGTATCAAAATCTGCCCGCTCTGAGGCTGTGGTTTTATACGTTTTGGTATTAACAATATATTGTTCGGTATTCACCGTGTTCTTTTTAGTATTAACGATATATTCATCGCAGTTTACTTCAATTATTTTTCCGCGCTTCAGAATAATGTTACTGCCTTCATCCGAATAAATGGCAAGCTCACCGCTTTTCAGGCTCTTTAGCCTGTATGCAGCGTGTTCCGTGGCAATCACCACGCTATGACTGGTGCGCCCGTTAAGCGGGAGCATAATGGCTTTAGTCCCCCTGGGCGGGTTGGATGTAAAACCGTACTGCTGGAACATCTCCACATCCTGCAGAGACTCAGTAGCCAGACCTTTACCCTGAATGGTCTGAATATCACCGCCGCTGTTAACCCTTATTAAAACGCCCCTGAAGGCTTTTCTTATACGGTTTAATGCGGTGTTAATACGTAAATCAATTTTGTTCCACATCAATAATCTCCAGCTCTTTATTTACTTTCGCGCGGCGTTTTCGTGATTTACGTTTTTTCGGATAAGCATCCGGTATCCAGACTTCGTCCTCTTTGAGGCGCAGGGTCGTAATGGTATTGTCCGGGCGACCACCTGAAAACTCTCTTCCCATTAAAAAATAAATATCATCAATATCATGCGGTTCACTTCGCACGCGGATACGCTGGCCTGGTTGCCATAAAATCCCGCTCTTCATGCGATGACCTTTGACAATGACAGTAAGATCAAACCCATTTAGTCGGGCGTCGGCCATAGCCTTTTTCGCACGGTAATCAACCTGTTCCTGATTATCCGCATCGCCAGCGACCATGATCTGCGGACGGTAAAACGGCACTGTGCTGTCACGAACGGTGCTGCGCAGACCATGAAAACCATTTTCAGCTGAGCCGGTGCTGTTATAAATACCATCGGTATCATCTTCTGCACTGTCATCTTCTGCGTCATCATTCAGAGCGTCAACATCGATGATATCCAGCTTGCCGGACTTCTTCCCCTGACCATGTCCCTGAGCCAGCATAGTCAGCTCCGAGAAAACACCGGTAACAGATGACCGGTCACTGAGATCGAGAACGTTATTACCCCGACCGTCACGATTAAGAACAAGCGTGGCCACCGGTTCTTTCGTATAGTCTGGCCCGCCGATCACCAGCGTTCCATCCGGCTCAAACCATGGCCATAAACCGCGTGCTGCAGCTGCACGCTCAAGCGTATCCCACGCACGTTCTCCGGGCTCCACGCTGACCTTGTCATTACGCAGGGATGATTCAGCCTCGATACGGATGTTCGTTATCCCCAGCGGTCTGACAACCTGGGCGATCACTTCTTCAAGACTGAGCTGGCGGGAGGTAAAAACGGGTGAAGCGCAGTCAACAAGCACGGCTGCGCCATCGCGACCGGAAAGAGATAAAGAGACCTGCTGACGGGATACCCGGCGCTGAACCACATCCACCCGACCGGACATGACAACATCATTACCCACCCTGACCAGCACCGGCACACCACGTTTAATGGCCGGAGGGAAAATACCGTCAGGCAGCCCAAGCGTTACGCTCCATGCATCGGAGGGGATCAGAAAATCGGAGTCAATCTGATAGCGGCTCCATGCACTATGGATTTTGCCATCAATAACCAGGCTCACTGTATTCTGCGAATCTTTATCTTGAGTAGGCATTCAGAACGTCACCGGCTTTGATATTGTTAGGGTTACGTAGTGTCGGATTAAGGCGCAGCAGCTCGGCGGCGCGCGTGTAGTCCTCGTACCACAGATGCGCCAGCAGATGCAGGTTAGCGTCGGACGATACCACGCGTGTAGTCAGTGGCGGTCTGCTTGTAATAACCGCTATCCCCAACTCCTGAACGGTCAGGGCGATATCCTTGAGACTTTCAACCACGGGCTGCCATGTCACGCCGCTGGGTGTTTCACCGGCGCTCACATTTTGCGTATCGGGAGCAAAGGTTTCGCGAGTCTGTTCGATGGCATCCTGAATGGCCGTCCGGGTGTCATTGGTGATCTGCTCAATATCGACGGGAGACAGAATATCGCTGATGCTGCTGTCACTGAGTATGTCGGAAGCATCGAGTGCCAGTTGGATGGCTACCTGGATTTTTACAGCCGTTACCAGCTCTGTAATATCCGTGGAAGATGAACCAGCAGGAACCGCAACCGCCGCCGTTCTTTGCCCGGTCACAATCTCATGAGGTAATGTCGCCACATCCTGCAACTCGTTGCGGCCATTCTTCCAGTCGGCCATCACGATGCCCGCTGTGCCGGAAACGTCTGAGGACTGTGAATAGCTTCCGGGATTATTACTGACACTAGATTTGGACTGAAACGACGTCAGGCTCAGCGCACTCTGCAGGTCATTCATGAACGCTTTCGGGTAATTAACAAAATCTGAGGTGGAGCTGACAAACCCCGTCACTTCCCCTTTAAGCACCGTCACCATATTCAGCGTCGTGGTTGCCAGCGATTTTGCTTTCTTCATCCACTTCTTCGCAGTTCGCAAAGGAGAAAGAATATTGTCGATAGCCGTCTGGGCTCTCTCCAGAGCGGATTGCGCCTGGTTGAAAATGATATCCGCTTTCGACAACGGGAAGTCACTGCCAAAGAATGGCAGATTCAGGCCGCCCTGGATAAAGGCCACCTCGACGACACAGTAATCAACGTTCTCGGCTTCGTGTGACGCCTGATATTCAATGCACTGCATGCGCGTCATGGAGCCGAAAACCGGATGTATCAACTCCGCACTGCCGCGAGTATCCAGCGCGACCAGAAACGCCTGCAGTCGCACATCGTAATCGTCGCCCCAGAAAAGGACCGTCATTCGCAGGTTACGAGGCTTGCGGCCAAGGTCATCTACATCACCACCGTCCACATAGGGATACTCATACGTCGCAATGTCGCGGCTGGCGCTGTCACGGGTATTAACCACATCAAAGCGGACTCCCCTGAATGAGGCATCCTGTAATGAATCTTCCCAGCTCACTGCGGGCCTCCTGTTGAGCCGCGAACGGATTGTTCGCCGTTGTATTCATTGACCGCTGATGCAATTTCACGACCGTCCAGTATCAGCTTTGTGGTGAGGTTGATGGGTTGTGATTTTTGTTGTTGCGGTGGCAGCATGAACGAAGGAATGGAATACCCACCTGCAGTCTGATAATTTTGCTGGCCGATTGCTGAAGGTGAACTCCACCAGGAGCTGACAGCCTTCCCAACATCAACATCGAATAGCGGTTTTTTGTTTGCTTCCCGCTCTTTAGTCTTTTTAAAGAGATACTCACCAGTCCCCATACCACTTTTATCAGCACTATCTCTGGCTTCGTCATAGGTCGAATTCAAGTCATAGGCTGCATATGCTGCTGCCAGAGGGCCACCAATACGGCCACCATAGCGCAGAGCATTTTTGAATATTCCACCAAGACGAGAACCACCACGCACAGGCGGGATACCGCCACCAGGATTACGACCGGGTAAATTAATTCCACCGCCAGTCAGGAAGTTGAGCCCGGCAAAGGCTACAGCCGCCGCTGTCATGGCTTTAATGCCAGTGGTGGCACCTGAAATAGCAGTTGTTAATTCAGGATATTCTTTAGCGTAATCGGTAAGTTTTGACGTCAAATCCCCGTATAAATCGGCAATAGGTTTCATTGCATCCTGTTCAGAAAACATTTTCTCAGATTCAAATTGTTGTGACTTAAAATCATTTGTTGATGACATCACATCAAAAGATGCCGCGCCAGCCCCGGCCGAATTCTCAGTTCCTTTTATTTGTTCCTTTATAAACTCACGCTTCATTATATTTGTTTTTAAAGCAGTACTAGCTTGCTGGTCAGCAATTATTTTTGACGTAATTGAAGAAACAACAATATCCAAAGCAGCGAGGATATCGTTTTCTTTATCCGTGCCTTTATATTTTTTTGCCTCACCCCTTAGTTTTTGAACTCTTTTATCTGCTGATACAATCCCCGATACGGCATTCATAACGATATCTGGTGTACTTAACCCATTTGTCTTTTGCTCAGCCAAATAGTCAATGTAACCAAGTGCCTTTCCACCTTTCCCTCTGAATTTATAATTCTTCAAAGTATTTTGAATGTCAGCACTTGTGATTTTATCAAGTAAATTATTTACGTTAGTGGATGCAGCACTGTTATCACCTGCTGTTTCTGCATTTGCCTGTAATAAGGCTAATATCTTATCAAAATCACCAAGACCTGACATACCGATACTCTTAGCTTTGGTGAGCGTTAATGATAAAGATGACGCCATATCGGCAAGTTCATACTTGCCATTTTCCCCTGAACGAATCGACTTATCATAAACAGTAGGTAAGTCTTTCGGATCAATGTCAAAGTTTTTTATAGCGCTGATACCAATTTTAGCCAGGTCTTGTGGGTTAGCACCTGATGCTGAAGCATAACGAGTAATATCAGGCAATATTTTCATAGCCGTCTTTTCATCAAGACTACCTGCAAACAGAGCATTCAGCGTATCCTGTGCTGCTTCAGGCGTACCGCCACCGTAGCGCACCGCATTGCGGATAGCGTTATTGATAACGGGGATTTTTTTAATACGCTCAGGTCCTGACAGTTCGTTATATGCAGTGTTGGCTATTTCTGCATTACGTCGTTCGAAGGCCATCTGACGCTGAACCGGGTCTTTTATAATCATACCTGCAGCGGTTAACCCACCGGCTACTGCTGCCACGGTTGAACCTGCTGCACGAAAGCGCTGCATGCGCGTCATTGAGTCATTCACGCCGACCAGCTCAGTTCGAAGCGTTTTGACCCTGTCAGTCATGGCCCTGAAAGCCCGGTTCTGCTCATTCGCGGACAGCATGCCTGTGCGGGTAAGGCGGTTGTAGGCCGCCATGGTCTGCTGTATTTCACGCTGAATATCACGCTCTGAGCGAATGCCAAGAGTTGATCGCGCCGAACTGGCGCGACGGTATTCCTCAATCAGAGAACGGGAGGCGCGAATCGCTGTGGTTGAGTTCTGCTGGCGGGATTTCGCCAGCTCATCATCGGCTTTTTGCGCTGTTTTGGTATCACGGCTGATACCCTGTAGTGCTTGCTTAAGCGCTTTGGAGGCGGTGTCACGGGCAAACAGCTGCAGCGCCAGTTGTAGGTTACGCGCCATGGGTTATCTCCGTTTGCCGACTTTCTTCCGGCGTTGCGATTTGACAGTGCGGGTTGTGCGGGTGGTGGTTTGCCCGGTTTTCTTTCCATGTAACCGGGCAAGCGCTTCGGTGTAGCCGTCGAGTTCCGTCCGGGTCATGCTTCCGATTTGTTGTTCACTGATCCCGTATCTTCCGAGGGCGAGGACGAGGGTTCGGTACCCGGTGAGCTTTTGTTCAAATCCATCCGCTTTTTTTTAATGGCTTCAACCTGAGCATCAATGAGATCGAAATCACCATCATTCAGCTCGTTAAGTAAAAGCTCTGCCGTGATTTCTTCCTTCGGCAGGTCTCCGAGGGAAGTAATTGCACACGCCATCACCGCAACGCGATAATACATGTTTGCGGCTGCGCCTTCGGTCGTGCCGCAGGCTTCATCGGTTGCCCGCAGCGCGTCAATAGTATTGCTCACCACTGGCATCCTGACGGTAAAGTCAAAATGGACTTTATCACCGTATTTAACGCCATATAAAAGCTGCTGCTTTTCCATTATTCCTCCACCCGACGAAGCGTATTCATGGTGATATCACGCTTGGCTTCATTATCGACGGTATACTGAGCACCGGCCTGAGTGGTGAAGCAGTCCAGGTAAGACACTCGTTTACCTGTGCTGTTTAGCGGGTACTGGGTTATTTTCGCACCCTCAATACCGGCCCAGTTCAGGTCGCCAGATTCCGGGATGACGACGGTTAGGGTCAGCTGGATCTCTTCGATGCCACGGGAGAAGCCTTTTGCCCGCCCCGTTCGGTTCATCGTCTTGACCAGCTTACGCCCGGTGGTCACATCTTCCTTGAGGTCAGTCACTTCAATTTCCTGGCCGTCGACTTCCATGACGATCGCGCCAACATATTCTTCAATAGCCATTCTGGTTCACTCCTCAGAGCAGCAAATCAATTCGACCGGCAAAGACGTGCAGGCCATTCACAACATCCGCAGGAATGCGACCATTCAGCTGGTTCACGTCCTGTGAATCACGCTCCACAATAAGACCATCTTTGTTGGCATCCACCTCTTCGATAATCTCCAGGTCTTCCAGCTTGTAGAGCACATCCAGCAGCTCACTTCGCACCTTGGGGGGCGTTTTTGAGCTGAGCTTGTTACGCGGGAACCGCAGTGCGATGCGTTCACGACAGGCCTTGCGCACATAATCCAGCGTGCGGATAGTGGTGATATCCAGCAGGGCCACATCATCCACACCCTGGGCGTTTTTGGTGTAGGTGCTGATAGCGCGAACGATCTGCACTTTGTCACCGGGGCCAATCTCAAACGGCGTAAGACCATTACGAAGGGCATTTTCCTGCTCAGTCCGTCCGGGCTGGCTTTCCACTGGTGTCACATCCAGCGTGCTCATCGCCAGGGTGTTCAGCGGTCGGGCCGGGTCTTCTTCACTGGCGATGACAGCCGCATACGCTGCGGCAATCTGTGCCGGGGTTTTCACCGAGCCGTTATGCCAGCCCAGCGTAATACGCCCTTCATTAAGTGACTCTGCCAGTAAAATGCCGGTGGAGAGAGATTTTCGCCAGCCACCCACACCGATTGCACCGCGCTGTTCCATTGCATTACTGACATTGGTCAGATGGTTACGCAGCGCCGTCATCGCATCCTGCGTGGCGAACGGACTGACCACAATGTTATGTCCTGCAGAGAACGCTGCCGCCAGTGCAGGCGTAATATCAGGGTCAACATTACCGCCAGTAAGCGTGGCTGCTGCTGCTGTGATACCCGTTGCCGTCACGCTGGAAGAGACAATAATGTCATTACCAAATGCCCCCTTATGACGGCAGGTTAGTTCCACCTCCCCGGCGTTTGCCGTCGCTGTCACCGGCAATCCGTCTTTCTGGGTGATCAGTTCTTTTAACGCGGCTGCAATGGTTTCCGCCGTATCTGCTGCCGAAATACCGACGTCGATACGCGTATTATTAATGTTTACGCTCAGCTTCCCGTTGGATGATGCCGTGCCCGTCACGGTGACTTTGCCCGTCGCAGCTACCGCACCTGCAGCATCACTGATACCCATCATCTGCAACTGCAGGTAGGGATATGCACCGATGGCGGCAATGGCCATCAGGTGAGCCATTGAGCCACGGCCAAAGTACGTCGCCGCCTCCTCATCAGAGAACACATTCTGAATGACAAGCGGTGCTGACGAGCCGGATGCCAGCATTGGCACAATCATCAGCACCTTCTGGGTGTTACCGGGCAAAGTTCGAACGGCCAGACGGGTATTAAACTCAATATACTGACCGGGCTTGCGGTTCGTGCCTATAGTGTCAAGGCTGATATTAGGACTACTCACCTTTCACCTCCGTGCTGGCCTCATTGTTTTTGTTTTTGCCGTTCTTGTCACTCTCTGTGACAAGAATCAGATCACCGGCCATCACCTGACGCTGGTAATAAGCGGTGTTCTCCACTTCAAGGGGTTCCGAATCAGTGATGTAACGACGTGCATTATCTTCGCGCGGCACTTTCAACCCACTGGCGGCTTTCACTTTAATTTTACTCATGACTTATAATGTCCTCAGCTGCATTGTCTTTTTCAGGCTGCTTAAGGTCGTAACTGAGTCGTGTTCTCAGCCACGCCGGGTCGTCGTCAGTTGTCTCACCGCCATAAGTCTGGAAGATGTGATCAACATGACCTTCCGGCGCATCCGTAACCGGGTAACGTCCGTTCTCAAGTGCGGACTCAATCCACTTCGTGTCGAACTCACAGGCAAAAACGGAAAAAGCCTGTGACTCTATCTGGGTGTTGAAGAGCGTGCGTACGCGACCGGGGCTGAGTGGGGCAATTTTGATACCCGTATCGGCCATATCCTGACCCGACAGCAGACGACGAACGGCGGCGACCAGAATATACGTCCCCACCTCCTGCACATGTGGCCCACCCATTCGGGCCGTTTCTTCACTGCGCAGGCTGCGCTCGCCCACCACCACGACAAAGCGACCTTGGGTCACAAACCGTTGCCGTGCTGTGCTGTATGGCTCGGTTTTTTGTACCCCGCCGAAGGTCACCCAGACTGCAGGGAGCTGGCGCAGTACCTCCGCAGGCTCGCCGTCCAGCTCGCCGCCGTAGGAACGCACGTTCTTCGCCATACGCCCCATACCTTTGCGAAGGCGCTCCACGATGGCTTTTTCAATATCCGTAATCACCATCAGAAACTTCCTCCGCCAGTCTGGTCACGTCCAAAGACGCGGCCCCCCGACACCATCCTCGCACCGGTTCCGCTTTTCACCACTTCACCAGTAGCCGTCCGGCCCAGGTTGATTTTCCCGGCTGCGATTTTTTCCAGGTAACGAACGGTGTCTTCATACCGCTCGCGGATTTCCGCTGTCATCTGGGTCTCAGAGCCGCACAGAAGATAGCGGGCGATGTTGCAGCAGCGACCGACGAGAACACGGGGCTCATCAGCCCATGGCACTGGATAGCGACCGCAGAGATAGCCGTCGATTTCAGCGCTGGCCTGAGTGAGTGCGCCGTTCAGCACATCATCGTCAATCTGCCCGGTATAGTTGCGGTCGGTGAGCGACACGCACTCACGTTCACCAAACGCCCTGACCATGTCCTCCCGGTTCGCGTACATCGTTTACCCCTTAGCCTTTTTGTCCGTGGTTTGCGAACCGGCCTGCAGCGTATTCAGCTTCTGACTCAGTGCATCACGTACTGCCTCCAGCTCCGCGATGCTGCTGTTTGCACTGGTAAGCTTCTGCTTAAGTGCGTCGCCATCCTGGTTGAGCTGCAGAACTGTCGCCTCCAGCTCGCTGATGCGAACTTTGAGGTCGTTACGCTCGGCTGTCAGGCCGGAAACAGCATCCCCTGATGATTCAGGAACATCCTGCGAGCGGACCACAATCAGATTTGGATCGTTTTCCAGAATCTGGAGCTGGCTCTCGCTGAACTGGTCATCCGGCCAGGTGACAGTATTCGCGCTGTGGGCGATGCCGAGACGGCGAAAACCGTCGCGGCGGGCAGTGATTTGAATCGGCATTATGCTGCCTCCCCGGTCGAGCCATACGCCATCTGCCAGAAACCGTAACCACCGTTTGCACGTGCTTCAGCCCCGAAGATGAACTTCTTGCGCATAAAGACGTTGTCAGCGTTGTAGTCAGTCTGCTCAACAAAGACCGGTTTTTTACGCTCCTGGTAAATCAGGGGCTTCACGGGTTTTGACGTGTCCAGAAGGAACCAGGCGGTATCTGACGTCAGCTCCGGCACAACCAGAACCTCAGCCGTCCCCTTGTAAGGGTTTGGCGTATTGTCCGGGAAGCGGTCAGCCGTCATCAGATAATTGGCATCGTCTTCAAGAGCCGGGGGCACAACCAGAATGGTCGGGCGGATTTTCAGGGACGCGCCTTCATCATCCTTCAGGCTGCGCATGGCTGTTCGTGCAGCGCCGTAACTCGCTTTTGCTGCGGAAAGCGAGGTGACGGCAAGCTTTTTCGTCCCTTTGTTAGAGACCGACTTGCCCCCCAAAAGGTGGTCGGTATCAAAGAAGGGCTGGCCGTCGTAGCAAAGATTGGTGAAACCTTTGCTCAGGAGCGCGAAGACGATATCGGCAGGCAGTTCGGCAGCGGACTGGCCCGCACCTTTCGCCTGCAGGGCATAACCCATGATCTGATCGTCTTCGATATCGTTACGCTCAACTTCAACCGTCGCTTCCCAGTCTTTGTTGAGAATGGTGTAGTTGAACGCGGCGAGCGCTTTAACCACCTTGTCGCCAATCCACTCACGCATTTTTGGGAAACGGCTCAGCCAGCTGTAGTCGTTCTCTTTCCCGGTCGATGGCACTACCATCGCAATCTTCTGCCAGTCGGACGGCGTCTGATCAAAGGCGTTCTGGAAGGTCGCTTTCAGATTAATGAAAATCTGACGCACATTTTTTACGTTAATTAACACGGTTCTCTCCTTATTAAATCAGAACCCAGACGCCATCATTCTCAAGACCCAGCACCTTTCCGGCGACCGGGCGGGCGTTGGTATCACTGGTTTTGGCCACTGTCTGGCTATCCACCACGTAGCAATCCTTGCCAATCTGCGTCTGCGTGACCGCGTCAGTAGTGCTGTTGGCAAGGAACCAGGCTTTACCGCGACGAACCTGCACGCTCGCATCACCAGCTGCACCGGCAGAGTTATCCACCCAGCCATCACAGATGCCGAGGGTGGTATTGGCTGCCGTGGCGCTACCCGGCACAGCGAAGCCCGCTGCGTTGGCCGCAATAATGTGGCCACCAAAGTGTTCAGTGGCAGCAGCAACCGGGACGGCAAACAGCTGACCGTCGCGATGAGGGGTATGACGATCCATTTCGCTCTCCTTTATTTGAGATATTTCGCGACGCTTTCCGGGTCATTGCCCATCATGGAGCAGATGGCCGGGTCAATTGCATCATCATCTGCATCCTGTGACGGGCGTGACGGAAGGCCCGCTGGCGGTTGCCCCTTCGTCTGACTGGTAGTCAGTGCGGCGATTTTTGGCGTTTTTTCAATAAAGGCAGTAAGACTGGCAGGATCGGATTTCGCCAGTGACGCCGCCCATGCCTGCTGCGCCGGAAGCAGACGACCGTCGCTGAGGGCAACCGTAATCAACGATTCAGCCTGCTGCGTGGCCAGAACAGCGGTATTACCCGCACCGGCACGCTCTGTCGCCTGCTGAACGGCTGAATGCATGACCTCCACTGATACCCACCTGGCCGGGTCAGGCGTGTCGAGTTTCGCTGTCAGGTCGGCGATGCTCTGCGCGTTCTGGTTCAGGATATCCAGCAGACTGACCGACGCCGCTGCAGTCCCCTGGCCATTGGAAATCATGGTGATGATTTTTTGCAGCTCAGCCATGATCTCTTCTTTCGTTGAGGCAGTTGGCAGATTGAGCATCCAGCGCAGGTTGCTCAGTAGCTCGTTGAGAAATTCTTCATCCATTTCGGTCTGACCCTCTGTGGTTAAATGCGCGGCCATCAGAGAGGCGGCAGCAAGTAACACTTCCTCCATCCCGTCGACCGCAGGTGTATTGGTCAGCGCGGCGTTAAGTAACTCCAGCACCTGACCGGTTTTGTCGTAAGAAAAGACGGGGGAAATAAAGCGGTATGCTTTTGCTGCCACCATGTCCGCAGCGGCAGTGGTCCACTCAACATCGACGGCAAAGAGGCCTTCACCTTCGCGCCACTCCAGCTTTTTGAAAAAGGCCGCAGCGGGAGCGGGCAGACCATTTTTGGCTGAGCGTAGCGTCTGATGCTCATAGTCCAGGACATACGGCGTTTCGCGGGCATCGGCGGCGGCAATCAGCCGCTCAGCAATGTCACGCGTCATCAGCCAGGCATCGCACTCGGTCGGACGACCATCACGGGCGCGGAATTCACCAGCCGGAAAGAGCTGGATGACACTGGGAGTGGCGGTGTTAATTTCCTGGGTAAGTGAAGCGATGAGTGTCTTTTTCATGATGCCGACGATACGGCATCACAGAGGTGTGGTTCAGATGAAGGGGTTCAGTGGATTTAGCCGGTCAACAGGCGGAAAAGAAAGAATTTAATCAGGGCACAGCCGAAGGTAATGCCTGGGCTTTTTAAACCGCTTTTAAAAACGCTTAAACTCCTCAGATCCGAACCACTCTACCATAATCGTTATAAACTCGTCACAGAGGCTTACAGGGAGAAATTACCCTCAGTCTAAAATACGTTTCAGATACTGCTCAGCCGTACTCTCCATCTTCTCCACGTCATCTTCGGTGAGGTGCAGGAAAGGACGCGCGGGCATTTTAATTTTATATGCCCCGATAGTGTTCCACTGTTCAAAGTTAGAACGGGACTTTTTAACAAACCGGTTCCCCACTGAACCATCCTTGTTCTGGCGGTAGTATGCTTTCTGACTGCGGGCAGGAATACTGATTTCACCGCCTTCCTGGTGAATACGGGCGTATTTCACATTGGTCCCGACCGTCGCCTCATCACTGGTGCTGTACTGTGTGATACTGGCGGCAAGTCGTCCCGACTTCTGTAGAATTTTTCCGCCCCGGCGCTTCGCCCAGTAGGCGTTGCTTTTCCATCCCATCCAGGCAGGTCGTCCCTGTTGCGCGAAGTTTTCTTCGACGGCATCGCCCATGGCAGCGGCCATCTCGCGCATGAGGGGGGCACGGTTTTCCAGCTTTTTAATGAGTTCACCGAGTGAACGCTCAAAGTCACCAATGTCATACCTGATTGCATAGCTCATTATTTTTGCTCCAGCAGCTGCGCCGCGCGTTCAGATATCACATCATCAGGATTGACCGTGTCACCGGCATTCACCAGTGACAGCCGCCAGCCGTCTTCTGATTGCACACCACGAACGGCGCGGACGCCGTTCTTCCCGGAGAGCAGCCACACCAGCGCGTCATCATCCAGCCAGACACCTGATGGCTGACGAAGCAAAGCTGGAAGCTCTGACCACATCGGTCCGGGAGCCAGCCGGACATCCTCTTCGTGGACACTCAACGTGACCGCACCGTTAATACCTCGTTCTTCGAGTCGGTTCAGCAGATCCGGATGAATACCGCCAACACGTCTCAGATCGCCATGGGTTTTCTGCCGCACGCTGACGGTGTCGACCCAGCGACGGACATCATCACTGACGGCATCCAGTACAGCAGGTTCGGACAGTGTTTCCTGAATGGCCTGAGAGGCAATTCGTGGCGTGGTGGTCGCAGATTTATCCATAAGACGTTGCCCAAGAGAGGAGAGCCAGCCCTGACCGGGGTTATGCCCGAATCCGGCATCAGGGGTGTAAAGCTCGCCGTTGAAGCGCAGCGCCTTAACGTCACGGGTTTCTTTTGGCCCCCATGCCTGCTGTACCGTGACAATGTCCTGCTCCCACGATTTGACCTCAATCCCCATGCGGTCAGCATCCGCCTGAGTTCGGGCACGAATGCGGCAGCGGCAGTGGTATCCGTCAGGCGGGTACATGAACTGCCACACAGGATCGTCATAGCGGGCTGTGAAACCATTGAGTCTGGCGTGGAGTGGCCGGGTGTGCATGTCCATGACGGCCACGCGTTCCCATATGGGGCGAAACTCCGCGTTGGCCATTTGTTCCGCATAGCGCCCTGCGCCATACGCTGCCTGCATATTGGTTTCAAAGATGGTGCGCAGACGGCGTGGCGTGAGCTGTTTACCCTCCAGAACGCCATCCTCATCGGCAACCAGCCTTGCGCGGTCGGCAAGCCAGCCCTTACGGGTCAACGTTGGGGTAATCTGCCGTTCGAAGTCCCGGAGCGTGCCGCCGTTAACAATATGCTCGCTAAGCGATTTATGAATATCCTCAAGCACATCCTGTTTAAGGACGCCCGCCACGGTGAAACTGGTGGCGTGGGCGCGGGCTTCAATATCGTGCCAGTTAAAGCCGGTGACGTAGCCCTTCGACTCAAAGTAGGCTATCGCTTCTTCGGGCTTTAACCCGATGGCGTACCCCAGATCAACATCAGCTTTCGGCATTGAGTCGCCCCCAGACCTCGCTGACAAACAGCGCCTGCTTTATCAGCTGTTGCAGCTGCGCATCATCCAGCTGAGGATAACTCGCAGCAATGATATCCAGTGCCTCATCAGGGCTTTGCCCCTTGCTCAGGGCCGAGACCAGCGGCGCAATCAGCTTATCCATGGCCACCGCGATGCTCTCCCCTGGCGATGTGGCGCTGTCCAGCGCATCCTGCGCAGAGTCAATAACCTCACCCGTGGTGCTGAGTGCCGTGAAATGGCGGAATACCGGCGAGGTGCTCAGCCCCACTGGAGAGGGAGCAGCAGGCGGCGTCAGCACAGCTTCGTTATCTTTTGGTACCGGAATCCCGACCTTTTTGTGTATCCATGAGGTCGGGATTGTGTCCATCCCGGCGCGAACCAGCGCGGAAACACCATTGGCGAAGGTTTCAATGCTCTCCAGCTCGCGGGTATCAAATACCAGGCGAGGCTGACGGCGCGGGCTGACGTTATAACCATTAATGGCCAGTAACATACGAATGAAGCCACGATAAAACCCTTCCAGCTGTCGGGCATCAGCAGTCAGCAGATCGTGGCGGACTTCGTTATGCACATTACCAAGGGCGTTTGTTGAGGACTTACCGTCTGCCTGTGACGTCAGCGTGCCGCCGAGAATGACCTTTGATTCGGTACGCTCGCACCAGTTAATCATCGCCATGAAAGGATCGGACTGCCCCTCGGCGGCATCCTTAAATTCGATTTTGGTGTTGTCAGGAATAATCCCCGATGCGTTATGACCGATACTGACCAGCGCTTCCATGAGTTTATCCTGCTCATCCTGGCTGGCCCCGGACATATACGACCCGATACGCGGTGGCAGTCCGTAGATTTCAAGGAACTCAGCGAGATCGCGCACGCTGTAGTTTTTAAACAGATAAGGCCAGACCAGTACGCGGTATAACCCTGACTGCGCGATATAGCCTGACTTGGCGTTGTGCGTATGCACCAGCCAGCCAAACGGCCAGAGTTCTTCTCCACCCAGCGTGCCGGTGTTAAGACGCACCTCGTCCCCGGCTTCCGGCGTGGTACAGAACCAGCGATGTGGACGCAGTTTGATTTTGACGGGCAGCCACAGATTGCCGTCAAGCTCCCACTTTTCAATCTCCTGAGCGGAAAAACCATGCCCGATAGCTTCCGCCGCGTTCAGGGTAATATCTTCCATCTCCTGAAGGTCCGCAAACCAGCTGGCCACCATCGCGGCGATCTGCTTTTCTTCCGCCGTCGCGTTCGGCGGTGGTTCGATGCTCCAGTCCAGAGTGAGCAGCGCATTCTTGCGCTTGGCCATTTCAGAAAAGATATGCCCGTCCCGCTCAACCATATCTTCGAAAAGGTCAGCCTGAGCCGCCAGGTCGCCGCGCTCTGCCGCTTCAAGCAAACGAGGAAGACGGGCAATCGTCATTCCCCGTGAGGGATGAGTTGGCCAGTCACGTTGCAGCTCGAACGTGCGGGAGGACTGGGGGGCTTTAAGCACCTCTTTATTTAGCGGGCGACCATACTGGTCAAGAATCTGAACCATTATCAAAATCCTCCTGAAGGACCGAACCTGTCCCCGCTATGGCCACGGCGGGGAACAGCTTTAAATTCGAAATTACCAGCACCGGAAACGGCCAGCATCCAGAGCATATGCAGGGCATCAGGCCCGTCATCATGGTCAGCTTTGGGGAAATGCCGGAGCTGGTCGATAAGCGTGGTCTGGGAAGGGTGCAGGCGTATCAGGCCGTTGGCCATATGTGGCTGCAGTGACTCAATGCGCAGGAGCTTATCAACCGAAGGCGTGACGGCCCTGGCAGGAACGGGGATACCCATCGCAGCGGAGCGCTTCACCAGTTCGGTGCGCAGGAACTCCTGGAACTGGACGGACTCGACCGCCCACACCAGGCAGTGATATTCCCGCTGTAGCCCAATAACATCGGAGATAATTTTATCCGGCACACGTTTACGGATACGCGCTTCAACCACATCCAGAATGCCGGTGAAGCGGTTGAAACCGCCGACCAGCAACGCAGAAGGGTCACGGCTGTTACCGTGTTTACCCAGACTGGGATCACATGCACCATAGAAGCGCCACTCGTTAAGGCGGTTGACCCAGAAGTTAATGCAGCCGGTAAATGGCGCATCTTCGCCGCTGACGGGATCGTTCTGATATTCCGCATCAAAGGTGCTGTGGCCATCACGGGCACGGATGAGCATCAGGGCATAAAGCGGACGCGCAGCCCATGACACAACAGCTCCTTCATCCATCTCAGCCTGGTGCTCACGGTAGTATGCCTGCGCCAGTATCTGACCATCTTCGTCGTTGTTACGCAGGATCTCTTCCCATTTATCCCACAGCGACATATTGTGCGGCCAGCTGATAAGCGCCCTGAACCGGGCCCGCGTCCATAGCGGATTTTTAAGGGTGCGGGAAAGCACGGAATCGTAGTGCAGGATTGTCCCGATATATACCACATCGAACTTGGCTCCCGCGCCGCCGAGCGGCAGGACGGTTTTTTTGAGCCAGTTATCGAGCTTGTCACGCTGCTCAGGGTTACGCACCAGCTCATCGTTCTCGATATCATCGAGCACAGCCAGGTCAGGACGATACGGGCCATGGCGCAGGCCACGCAGCTTTTTACCACTACCGGCGACCTGCACCTTAATGTCGTTGCGGGTGAGAATTGTCCCGGCCTGCCAGACGCGGCCACCGCCCGTCGCTTCAGGGAAGTCCATCAGCAGGCGGGGGTTAAACTGCAGTTCCGCCTTTATCGCCTCCAGCATCGGATAGGCCTGGTCGATGGAGTCCATAATGATGACCGGGTAATACTTGAGCGCCAGCACAATGCACCAGATGACAAAAAGCTGACTCACGATAGTGGATTTGGCTTCACCACGGGGAGCCGCTATTGCATCGTTCTGGCTCCCCGTGGCCTGGATGATTTCAGGCAGGCGCTTATAAAGATAGTTATGCAGCTCACTGCGGGCGGAATGGCGAACATAGTGCGGGAAATAATGCTGCACAAAGTATTCAAATCCCGTTACAGGGTCAGCAACGAGACCGCGACGTTCAGCAATTGCAGCGGCAGAGGGGTCAAAGCCCACATCTTCGGCTTCAATGGTGCGACGAAGACTGGCGGAGAGTTCCGCCAGTTCGGCAAGGAAGTCTTTGCTGGATAACTTAGTTCTGGCCATGATTAATTTGCCCTTAACAGCCTGTTAATGATGATTACTGAGGGCTTTATTGACTTCGCTAATAAAGCTGTCCATTGACTGCCAGGCAGTCCTGCCATGCGGTATTTCGAGCAAGTAGCTGTCTCCAATCGTTGATACCTGGACCCGGCAGTAATCAATGTAACGGACACTAAGAACGTCGCTGGTCATCACAAAAACGCTGCTGTTCACCCTGATTAATTTGTCAGCCATAATGAACCCTGTTTCTTAACCTGAGAGGTTATTGCCTGTGCAAAAGAAAACATTTGAATTACTGGACCTATTTTGTCAGCTTGAACTCAGCAAAACGCTTGAGTCATGCCCACCAGAAACGCTGACAGCAGACGAAACCATGTCTTTTTTGTGGCCACTGAATGAGCGTTTTCGCCCGTTAATTCACCAGATAAGGACCGTCAAATATCGCAAACAATATGAACGCGATGCTGACAAGGCTATCCGTGAATTTGCTCTCCGTGATTCTCGCTGGGAGAGTGTTCCGTTGGTCGTCTGGCGCGTATTGCTGGAGCGTCATCAGCAGGCTATAGCTGTCTGTGTGGCAAACAAGATGAACGCCAGAAACGCCGTTTTTATGCATGTCCCTTCCGGGTTGACTGATACCGCGAGAACAAAATTTGCAGTTGTCTGGTTGTGTCATGCAATGAAGCTCCCTTATCCAGTGCGCGATGAATCACAGCTCGACATTGAGACATCATTTGAAAATCTGTCATTGAAGCCACACTGAAAGCACGTTCGCGGGCGCAGCTCAACAGCGCCTGCCAGTTATCATTACCCATAATGTTTCTCCATCTCTTTGCCGAAGGGTTCAAGGATCTCAACGAATGCCGCCAGGTGCTTTGGATAGTGCTCTGCGACAAACGCGCTGAGCTTCTGGATAACATCCAGCGCTACCGCCAGCTGGCTCACCTCCGGCAGTATTTTCTTGTTCGCAGCGACGGCTTTGTTAAATGCATCGGCAAGGCTTGCCAGAAGCTCGACGCGCTCTCCCGGAGGGAGCTGAGACTCGGTTGTAAGCAGTTCCAGCGTGGTCTGATACTGGGTCATTAACCCGGTGAGAATGGCGCGGCCAATCTCCTCAAGGCCATTCCCGGCCATCAGGTGAGCGGCGCGTAACTTATCCCAGTCATCGCCTGCGTCCTGTGCTTCCTTCTTCCAGCGGCGAGCTGTCGCAAATGCCACGCCAGCCTGAGCGGAGGCGATTTCAAGCGACATCTGGCCAAAGATATAAGATCGTCGCAGTTTTTCCCGTGTTTCCTGCGGATGCGCCATATCACAGCTCCAGTTTTGCGCGGATGAGCAGAATCGCCACCGTGATGACACCGCCAGCAATTCCACCCGTAATCGCACCGGCAGACGCACCACGGCGGGCCGCATCGTCGCTGATAGTAGTGAGGCGAACATCAATCCGGCTCAGCTTGTCATTAATCCCGCCCAGAATGTCCGGGCTGACGGGGGCCTGCAGGCGGTCGAGTTGAGCGGAAATCCGGCTCAACGTTTCCTGCTCGCTCTGGCTGATTGTCGCGCGGCGGGTACGGCGCTTATGTCTGGCTTTCATTTGTCCTGTTTCCTGTCCAGTTTGTTATCAATGCGCTCGATAGCCGCTCGCAGCTCCCTCATCGCATCCATCATTGCGGTGTAATTACTTTTGGCATCCTCACGTCGCTGGTATTCATCCCGGATGCGATCAACCGCCTTTTCCAGGTCGGTGATGTCTTTTTGCAGACGACGTATCCAGATGGTGCCAAAGGTTGCAGCCAGCGCCAGCGCAATCTGAAAGGCCATATCAAGAGTCATAATGTTCTTCACTTCCTGTAATACTCATTTATTGCCTGCAGCCTGCCCTCAAGGAGCTGGCACCATGCGCCATATTCCGCTGAAAACGACACTATTCCAGTGGGGGAGAGTCCGCCTCCGGTGCCTGTGGCCTGGCCGGTATGACCAGAAGTGCCTCTGGCGGCGGCTGGCAGATGCTGACCAGCGGGGAGGCCTTCTGCTCCGGGGTAGCCGAAGGCTTCACGGAAGAGCTGCAGGCCACCAGGACCAATGCCGGTATAACCAGGACCATCTTTATCAAGTGCATCGTCGAGCCTCCTTTTAAGGTCGCGAACAGTCTCGTCATGTTTCTTTTGCTTTTCAGACAGCTCGCGAGTCAGCGCATCCGCTTTCTGCTGCCAGGCGTTCTGCTTATCAAGAGCAGCCTTCAGGTCAGCTGCATACTGATTCGCAGCACTGAGCCGCTCCTGATCCCACTGCCGTTCTTTTTTACTGAAACCATCAGTCAGGCTTTGCTTCTCCTGGCTGAAGGCCAGCGCCTGAGTGTCCAGCTTGTTGTCTGTGATGAAGGTGCCGAACCATATCCCGCTGCCGGTCAGAACCACGACGACGAGCAGCGGTTTCCAGCTAACCCTCAGGATTTTCAGGGCTGCTTGCCACATCGCGCACCTCTCTGGCTCGTTTGATGGACATATGCTTTGATGCCTGGCTCTGTGCCACCCATGCCCCCAGATAGGTTAAATACAGCTCACCAGGTGTTTCGGGACGGGTAACGGTGAGCCAGACCAGCACGAAGGAACTGACTAGGAAGGCCAGAAAAACAATGGTGTCTGACGTTGAGAGACGACCAGTGGCCGGGTTCGTCACCAGATCGCGCAGAGAGATCGTCATAGCGCCGCCTTAGCGACATTCAGCCGCGCCACGCGGTCAGCCTGACCTTCAGCCGGAGGGTTGATACGGCGAGTGATAGCCAGAAAATCGCCTTTGTCCGCCAGCTCGTTGCAGCCATTTGCCTTCCAGTACCAGGCAGCGCTGCGGGCTGCATTGAGATACTCCAGTAACAAATCGGGATTCGCGATGAGATCGAGGCCCAGCGCCTTACCGCAAAGGCGGTAATTATTGCGCAGGGTAATCTGAATCAGGCCGCGTCCGCGAAAGCGCCAGCCATCACCTGAGGCTTCATCGCCGTTACCACCCTGATTTGCGTAAACATAATTGGCCATTTTTTCAGGGTTACGGGTATAGTGGCGGGCAAATTCAACCTCGCTCGGCTCGATAATACGATTCTTATTGAGATCGAAGTCGCTGCGGAAAATACGCGCCACGCGCTCAGCATCTGAGTAATAGAGATTTTCACTGAGCCGACTGAAACCCGCGCTCTCATGGCCGGTTTGAGCAATAAAGGCGGCAAGTCGGGCGGGTGTATTAATTTCGAATTCAGCGGTAGCTTTACTGAATGGTTCAAACCATCGTTGCGCCATCACTGGCGAAAGAGCTGCTGCTCGCTGAAATTGTGGGAGTGTTAAAAGCATAACGCCATCCGGTTAAAAATGGATGGCGTCAGTATTTCATCAGGTTAGGTGAATAATCAGGTGAAGGGGTTCAGTGGTTTATTCCGTCACATCTATTATTATGGGTTCATTCGATTCTGGTTCAACATCTTTTTTCACCATGTATTCACCCTTTGCTTTGGCTTCATCAATCAATGGAAGATATCTATAAACAATTTTCCATACCTCTTCATCTTGTTTAAAGTCAAGATTACGGCATGATTGCCTCTCATTCATAGGGTCTGTTGAGTTCATTTTATCAGGATTGGAAACCAACAAAATTTTTCTCCACGCGCAAGATTTTGTTTCGTTTTTCTTTATGAAATCAAATCCGCCAGTTTTAGAACTGCCTGTCTGATATGCAAAAGCCAAATTCCTTTGTGTCTGATAGCCGTCTTTAATCGCCGCGTTAATGAAATCATTCTCAGTCTTAATCGATTCCTGTGCTTGCTCAGGAATATTTAGTTTTTTTAATTGGCCGTTATTAGCCATGCTGTTAAAGCTAATTAAAATAAAACCGGCAGCAATCAAATATTTCATAACCATTCCTAAAAAAGTGAGTTTTGTGTTGAGGTTCCATTATTCTTTTGCGCAGCAAGAAGCTGCCACCCGAAGCGATCACTAAAACCATACTTAGGGCAAAGAAAGGTCATGGCCATAAGGGAGGATGAACCTTGTTCACGCACTTCGGCGAACTCGGCGAGAAAGCGACGGTTACGTAATTCACGAAGGGCACGATCACAGCGGGGTAAATAGAGAACTTCGCCGCCGAAATTCTTGATGAGTAATTGGGTTTTATCATCGCCGATAGTATCTCGCAGGAGGGCTGCGCGGCTGGCCCCCATAGCGCGGAGGCCTTTACCTATCGGGAACGTGGTACCACCAAAAGCAGACAGAAGCTGCTCGGTCGCCGGGAAGCCTATCAGGTCAGCTATTTGTATTACTGCTGATGGCAGCAGCTCTGTTACCTGTTCCAGATTCATTATTACGCTCCCGTTTTTTCCGCCGACTCGCATCAATGCTGAGAGCCTGCATGAGTTTGGTTAACTGTTCTGTCGTCAACCACTCGATGTATTTGACGTGGAACATATGATCGCACATTTTCTCGGCATAATTCCACGGACGTTTTGCATCTGCAAGTAATGCGTGAATTTTAGCAAGAATTGACTCGCGTGTATTGGCAACCTTTGGACGTCGACCGTGTGTTGCTGAGTAGCGAGGAAAGCCCTTGTCATGCATATATTCCCTGACAACCTGCAGCTCGTCGAGGGTGCATTTAGTGGATGATGTTTTACCGTTGCATAAGCGAGACAGAACACTACGGTAGGTTACATCATCCCACCCCAGATATGCCTGACCGGCTTTAATTGCCCCTATAAGGCCTCGTTTTGCTGGCGTGGACATAATATTTCTCCTGTTGGTTGCCATTATCGCAGGCACTTTATTAAGTGCCTGCTGTAATGACTTACTTTAAAGGTTCCATTTTGCTGACTGATATACCACCGATTTTCCCTTCAACCCTGACAACCAGACGACCATTGCGCATATGCCAGGCTGCTGAGCGGGTTATTACCGTTTCCCGTTCGGATATGCCAGGTATCAGGTGATACAGAAAGCGGGAGCCGACAGGAAAGCGCTGGTTAAATGCCTTCGCCGTCATGTTTCTGAGCAGACTTTTCATCGTTCTCCTCCATATGTGCATCAGTTGCAATAATGCTTAATGGCCATAAGAGAAATGCGAACCAGCAATTCTGGCGGGATAAATTAGCTAATCCCACTAATCGGACAAGTATGCATACCCAACACCAGCCAAGCGTTAAATACATCGCCAGCAATATGATAATGAAAGCTATATCCATCACTGCATTCCCCGAAGTTTCTTGAAAGACTCAATCGCCTTTCTCATATCAGCCTGAGTCCCCTTATTACGAACACTGCGGTTACTAGCATCGTAATAGTTGAACCGCAGCTTAAGAGGCACCGCCAGCAACTCGACAACCTGGCTGTTATCGCGGAAGAACCAGACTCGGCGGTTTCCGTTATCCAGGAACTTACAACCGGATACGCTATGCATGACCCACCTCCATTGACGCGCCGCGTTTACGATAGGCCGCAATAGACACGCTTTCCCAGTCCTGGTAAAGGAACAGCAGGCCTAGCTCACAGGCGCGATCAAACTCCCTGGTTGCGCCGGTGCTCTTTTCCCACCCATTCAGGAGGAAAACAGCATCAGCCTGCTCAAGCATGGACAATGTAATTTGCAGGTACTGCTCATGCCGCAGGCCATCAGGGAGAATAGCCGGGTTGAGAACGGTGAAACCGCGCTCTTCAAGGGTGCGGGCCTCAGCATCGAATTCATCGCGGTTAAAGTTGTGGTAACCGGTCATCGGGCCTGCGATGAAAACCACCGGCTTACGCTCAGATTGTTTGTCGATGTTGCTCATTGGGCGGCTCCTTTCGTCGATTTCCGGCGCTGTTCACCCAATGCGTAACGCGAATCAATAGGATCCTGACCATCATCGTTGTCATCAGCGAAATCGTAATTAACGCTACTTACCATCGCCTTACAGCACTCATTGCAGACACGATAGGTCATTAACTCGCCGTCAAATTTGTGTACTGCGGAGCGATGGATTTCCCCTTTTACAATGGCCCCGTAGCAAATGAAGCAGGCATATTCCCCGCGCCCAGTGACAATTTTGTTTGAAAGCTCAACATCATCGGAATCACCAAAATCACCAGCGAAGAGATCAAAATCCAGCGCATCTTCAAGCGCCTGTTTGTCGATGTTGCTCATTGGAACCTCCAGCGGTTTTGTGCAGCGCTGCGTTTCTTCTTGTCACACCATTCATTTCCAGGGCGAGGTATCGTTTCTGGCCAGCCTGTCATTGCTTTACGGTTACTGAATTTGAAGGGCATGCGCAGCAGCCTTCGTGCTTTGCGGTTAGTCATTTGGCATTCTCCGATGAGGAAGTTGATGAGAGAACACGCTCAGCCGCTTGGATTTCATAGTTCCCGGAAATCATCACTTCTGGAGAATCGCAGCTTCCTCCAAGTTCGATAATGCGGTGGTAGCCAAGGTGTAATGTGGTTTTATGGGCGTTCACCATTTGCCTGAGTGCCTCAGTGAGCTCAGCTTCCCGCGCTGTCAGCGCTTTTGCCCGTGCGAGCTGGACATCAAGCTCTGTAGCCAGTCGAGTGACCATCCCAGCGATCTCAATAAAGGGAGTTCCAGCACTCATGGTCTCAGCAAGTTCATGAGCAGTCCGCACGAGTTCTTTGACTGGTGATGCTTCCGGTTGAGGAGAGGTTTTCATTTTCTCACTCCGATCTGTTCGCATTGATTTGCTGCACTGCTTACAGCGTGATGCAGCTGCGCATTGCGGCCAGCCAGATATCCCTCGTTTTCCGCCTTATCCGTTCCCCTGGCTTTGCCGGGTTTACGCGGTTCCAGCTTTTTCATGCCTTCGCTTAATTTCCGGCTGCGGTAACATTCCATCAGCGTTGTCTCCGCATCCGTAACGGCGAAATCACTGACAACGGCATAAGCACCGTTGACCCAGGCTGAGCAGAAGGTATCGGCGCGGGCAACTTTAGTGGCCTGTTTGATGTTTTTGCGCAAAGTGGCAACGTATTCGCGACGGGCCTTCATCAGTTGTTTACCCAGAACTTCGAATGAATATGCGGCAATTTGTGGCCGTTCGTCCGGTCCGTAGAACGTGATGGTCATTCTGGCTGGTGTGTCCCAGTTCTCGCGGCCATAACTGCTGTAAAACTTCACGCCAAACACTCGCGATACCATCTCAGCAAGGAACGCCATGTATTCAGGCATTTTCTTTGCGTGAGATGGCGCTTTCTGAGTCGATGCCTCATTGATATCCATCAGGTCGGCATCAGCTTCAGTCAGTTTGTGGGTTTCCATCAGGCGCTGAGCGCGGCTAAGGGCAAGTGCGGCTTCTTCGGCGCTGGAGTTATTACGCGCCATCGCGAGCAGCTTTTTAATTCTCTGGATATATTTCTCTTTATTTTCCATGTCCTGCCTCTTAATTATTTGCTGGTTTCAGATGAGTAATATCAACGCCACCAGAAACACCTGTAACAGAGACCACAACCGCGCCATGCCCCAGCGCCCATGCATCTGAACGTGTCGTGATGGGTACTCCAGCGCCATCTTTACGGGAGTGGTACACAAAGGCAGAACCAGTCGAAAACGCGGCATTAAACTGTTCTGCTGTCATCTTCTTAATAAATCCGGACATAGAATCTCCTGAATTTGGCGTAAGCCAGCCCCTGCGGGTTTACGCCATTTTTAAAAGGGATTTAAATTACGGTTATTATCAGTTAACGGGTTTCAGCGATTTAATATTCTCGAAATAAGGCTCCTGATTTATTTCCACGACCGTAACCTTATTAAGGTCATGCGCCATATCTATCGTTCTGACTACCCGGCCACCACGGAAACCTGTCGCGGGCTGATAGATGAATGAACTGCCTTTCGGGTAAAGGGCATTGAATTCTTTAGCTTTCATACGGCACTCCCCAGCCGCGATGCGCAGCGTGGCGGCAGAACTCCATACGCGAAGCCGCATAAACAGAGTTCACCTCCATTTTTGCCAGGCTGAATGCCTGCTTCCATGAATCAGCCGCCCGCTGGAACTCGCCGTTCTGTTCGGCGATGACAGCGCTGGTTGCATACGACATGAAAGGGCTGCATGGTTTGCCCGCTTTAGCACGATCAAACAGGATGACCATCTCACACCCCCACGCCAGCGATATCGAGAGGGATGGCGCGATACTGATCACTTTCGCCCACGCGCTCGTAAACACGGATATAAGACCGGCTGCCGACAACCTGGACAGCCTCGCCGATTGCCTCCATCGCCTTAACCCAGCGAACATCTGTAATATCGAGGCGACGTAATGCCAGAACCGCGCCGGTGTTCACTTCACCTTCTTTTTCAGTCTGGAATGCACGGGTTATGATGGCGCGAATTTCCGGGCGGGCATTCTCAGTCCAGTCTGCCAGACATTCATCAATCAGAGATTTAGCAGCCTGCAGGCGCTCGTCAAAAGCGATACGGTCCTGCATGGCTCGCTGAACCTTATAGCGGCCATCATAGCTGTAAAGTGTGACGTTACCTTTTTTACCGCCCAGGCTGACGCCGTACTGACTAGCGGAGATATCAACGAAGGCTCCTATATCTGAAAAACCGCTGAGCTTGAACTCTGCCAGCGCGGCATTCAGGGCCGTCGCTTTTTCGACGATGCTACGTACCAGATCGTCACGCATCTGGTCGGTATCTTTAATCAGACCGACAGGGGTCAATACACCCTTGGCGTCAATCCAGTAACCCTCTGGCGCTGTTTTTTCAGTGAATTGTTTGTTTTCAGTGGACATTTGTACTCTCCTTAAATTGACGTTTAACTTTTTGAACTGCTTCATTAACCTTTGCCAGCACATGACCAGCCAGACCTTTACCGACTTTGTCAGCCACCTTGCTGACGATCTCGCTGTCGCCGTCATCAGGGATAACCCTGCAACCGACTTCAAAACCGCGAGATTTGTCCTTTATTTCAATAACAATCTTTGCCATACATCCCTCTGCTTAATGAAGTGATTCAGACCAGACCACCCGACACCCGCTTTCGTCCTGATAAACCCCCTGGCGAAAGCGCCTGTGGCGGTCATTGCCAGTAATATCAAACCGCGTCAGCCCCTCTTTCTTCATTCGCTCACACCATGGGTGGCGAACGATACGAATGACTGGTTGCGAGTTACGCAGGGATACGCTTTTGACCTGAACTCCCTGAGCAGACAGAAATAAAATCAGCGTTTCTGCCCGTATCAATGCTGAGATGACACCTGCGTTGTCGGTATTTCCTGACATTCTGGCCATGGTTAAATCCTCAGTGAATCAACATTTCAGCTATCTGATTGACGATATGACCGCTGACCGGAACATCATTCATCGCGCTGGTACGAACCGCACCACGCAGCAATTTGAACAGTCGGCGGGCGTTACCTTTTGACGCGCTGAACAGCGCTTTACTCAAATCTTCGTTCAGGCCATCCGGGAGAACGCTGCTGGCGATAACGTCAATATCAGTACCAGGCAGACTATGTCCGAGATTGAGAGCGAAACCGACACGGCTATAGAGCTGTACGAGCTCACCGCGTTTGCCCTTAAGGTTCAGAATAAGGCGAGGCATACCAACCAGGACGATGCCGATCCCCGTTTTGTCATGGATGCGGCGGATAGACTCCAGCGCACGCAGAGGTAGATTTTCTGCTTCATCAATAATCAGCACGCGCCCGGATTCGCGCAGCTTGCTGATGCAGGCCTCGCTGAGTTCGTGCATATTGCCGCGCGTACTGAGCCCCAGCAGGTTGCAGAGTTCTTCCAGAACTACCCGTGCGGTGTAGCCAGGGTCTGCCTCAATCAGCAGCGCATCCCGGTATTTAGAAACGTAGGCTTTGCAAATCATTGTCTTGCCCAGACCGGCTTCACCGTAGAGCACGTTGATATCACCTTCGACGTGCGCCATGCGTATAACATCAACCGCTTTGCGTGTTGTTGGGGTATCAACAAATTTGACGCTGATACGCGCTGAGCGCTCTTTTTCATGCTGGCGATCGATAAAGCTACGAATATCGTTTTCCAGCGATGCAATATCGCCGTCGTATTTATTATTCAGGTACTGGCTGATTACGGCAGAGCTCTTACCAATGGCGCGGGCGACCTGCGTCTGGTTAAGACCTTTTGCTTTCATCAATTCGACAAGTTCATTTTTAGCTGACATAATTAGTTTCTCCGTTTTAGTAAATCAGCGGCCTGTGATGTCCAGTCAGAAGGCCGCTTTTTTATTGCCATGACTTTTCAGCCATTCTTCTCGCTCTGACTCGAACAGGAACACATGTTCCCGGTCATCATTAATACGCTCGGCATCCGATGGTATTAATGCGCCAAAATCAGGATACATATCGCTTTCAGGAAGCAGACCTCTAGCCTCCGCTTCAATCTCTTCTCGCTGTTCGTCGATGCGCTTCAGACGACGCTGGCGGCGTTTCTCAACAGCGATATCCATCATGCTGGTTGGCAGCGCGGCACGCTTGTTACCGTTCCAGATGGCGGTGCAGACATAAGTACCGTCCATGCGACGAACGATGACCGCAGCAGGGTCGTGAATGTCATAGGCAACCCGGACTTCCTCGCCGTCGACCTGTATCAGGTCAGCGCTGAAATACTGGTTATTCATCAGGTCAATCCAGCCCCGCTGGGCGGTACGGCACATTTCCGGCATGAAGGCTTCCCGAAGCTCGATATCCGTCAGATATTCAATCTCGTCACCCTCAGTGGCCAGAACCTCGCGACGGTACTGTGCTGGCGTCATATGCACACCATTACGCTTCGGCAACTCGCTGTGCTCATGCAGGTTGTTGTATTTGTCGACTTCCTCAGCAATGGTATCCAGCAGCATCTGCCATGACGGCAGTTTACGCAGTGCGTTACGCTGTACGCTTGTGAGCTCGCGGCCATTCTCCTGAGCCTTAATCGCTGACTGGATGGCGCGACCGGTCATCCGGACATGCTCACGGTCAGCCCCGAACCCATTGTAAGTGTCAAATTTGTTGGCGATTGCTCTCGGTATAACCGCGTTCAGACGTTCGATAATCCCGCGAGACTGAGGTCGGCCTGGAATACTGGTCGGGTGATCAATACCCATTCGGGTGAAAATACCGGTGATATCAGCATCCAGCGTTTTGTTCGTTTCACCGCCGCCGTTATCCGAATAGACGAAAATAGGTTTCCCGTGGAATTTCATGGCGTAGCGATAGGCATCCGCTACGGCTATGACGTTCTCTGAGAGTGCCAGGCTCCAGCCCACCAGGAAGCGAGTGCGGCCATCGATAACCAGCGTCAGTTCAGGTGTGAATGGACGACCATGGACCGGATGAGCAACTTTCATATCCAGCGATTTACCATCCGCAATCCAGCAACCATTTACTGGCATCTGTGACCAGTCACGCTTCTGATAAACCTCATAGGCCAGAGCCGCTGAACCGCTGATACGACCGCGAGCGCGTTCACGTTTTGGTAGCTTTTCCATCGCACGGCGAACGGCATCATAAGACGGGCAGACGGCGAGCATCGCAGGCTGTCCCGCATAAATGGCCTGCCATTCAGTCTTGAATGAACGCCACGCATCCACCAGGGAAGGGCCTGAGAGTTTCCGCCAGTGGGCAAGAAAATCAGGGAGCCACTTAATCTGTTCAGGCTTACGCGCTTTAAGATGGCCTGGAGCCAGTAAAGCAAGGCGTTCGATACCAGGGCGGGTTGAAAGGTAAATCGACAACCATTCCTGAAGTGTTCTTTCACCCACGCCACGACGGCTGGAGCCTTTACGGGCATTCGCAATATCAGCCGCAGCCTGGATGTTCTCCGGCAACGTACCCTTGCGTGACTCATTGGCGATGAACTCAACCGCCGATGCGCGTGACATACCAATATCCCGAAGACGCTCAACCTCTGCGGCTAATAATGCGCGGGCGTCAGCGATCTGTTTCTGGCGTTCGGTAAGGTCGGAGACTTCACGTTCCAGCAATACCGGGCACTGTCGCAATAACGCCAGCTCATCGCGGGTCGTAGTGACTTCCCGCTTTGGTGTCGTCGGCACGGATGAACAATCCGACTGTTTCAGCACCTCGCGATAATGCCGGGCTTTGACTATTTCACGTGCCTGTACAGGCAGGCAGTCGATGTGGTACTCGAATGCTTTGCTGCCAGCACGTTTGCGAACCAGTTCAGGGGAGTTGCCTGCACTTTTTTTAAGACTGTATCGCAGTCCTTGTTGTGTTGTTGGCAATCCAGGGACGCCAACTAATTCGTTAACAGTCACGAACATGTCACAGGTCCTTGTTGTAACGGCTTGGCCAGATACTGGCGGGTTCTAAATTGAGAGCATTTGCAATAATGCGCTCTCCTTTTGGATAAGAGCGTGCCAGCGCATTTTTCAGCGTGTCGGGTTTTAGTCCCGCGCTGGCGGAAAGGCCGCGCATAGTGACGCCACGCTTGTGCAGCTCGGCGACGATATCAATGCGATGCCAGTCACGCTGTACTTCATTTCTTTCCATACTTCGATTACCCTAAAAAGTTAACCGGGCGGATAATCCGCTGTGGTTATCCGTTGGCATAAGTATTGATCCACTTGTGGAGCGTGTAAAGCAAAAAAACCGCTTTCTTTTGTCTTTTTGAGTTGAGCGGTTTGTTTTTATGAGTACAGCAGAAAAATCAACTAGTTACAGGAAAGGAAAATGAAACAGGAAAGAGAAAGTGATTTTGCTATTAGTGATGAAGACAAAGAAAGCATTGCTTCACGCATTCGGAAGCTAATTGGCCACCGTACAGTGCGAGCTGCTGCGGCTGACTGGGGGTTGGCATTCTCAACCTTGAATAACTATCTTACGCGCGGTACAGAACCATCACTCAATGTGGCAATAAAGATATCACATGTGGAAGGGGTGCCTCTTGAATGGCTTGCTACTGGAATATTGGTTGACGAGGCCCACAAGGGCAACATAGATGATGCTAAAGGTCTGAAGTTAGAAGAGAACGCATCACATTATATCGGATTTACAGGCACACCAGCGCAGTCTGGGACTCAGAATGATGAGCACTTATCCTTGGCTTGGTCCATGATTTATCAGGCCTTAACACACCAACAAAGAGCGACTCTGGTTAGTCTGTTTATGAGAATGGGAGCAAACGGAGTAATAGAAAAACTCACTGATGAAAGTGAGCGGGAGACGAGTTGGGAGATGCTCACAACAGAAGATAAAGAAAGATTATTACGCCTTAACGAGCAACTGAAAAAAGGGTCATCTGAAGCTGATCAACAGACAGCCGAGACGGGCCTAACAAGTCACGACAAGAAGGCCGGTTAAGCGAAATGGATTTTGAAGCCAACTTCTTACATACCAACCTACTATACGGTATAGTGCTTGGCATCGAAAAATGCTTAAACGGTCTTTAAAAAGGATCTAAAGCCTTTCATTCGAGTGCAGAATTAAACGCAAAAATAGCTATTTTTTTTCATTTTATTTTTTGCAGTGCAAAATCACAGAATCCACGCAATCCCTCTATTCATCGGCCTTCCCGGCATTCTCCCCTAGATTCTTCACAGTGCAGAAACGATCACCTCCCCACATACCTATGCGAAATCTGACCGTACCGATCTGCAGGTTCGTTCTGCAAGCAACCTGAATGCAGGTGGCGAGAACGCAGAAGTATGGGCTGCTGGTCTGAAGTACGATGCGAACAACATCTACCTGGCAACCACCTATTCTGAAACCCGCAACATGACCAACTTCGGTAGCGGTTATATTGCGAACAAAGCTCAGAACTTCGAAGCTGTTGCTCAGTACCAGTTTGATTTCGGTCTGCGTCCATCCATCGCTTACCTGAAATCCAAAGGTAAAGACATTGGTTCTTACGGCGACCAGGATCTGGTTGAGTACATCGATGTCGGCGCGAGCTACTACTTCAACAAAAACATGTCCACCTATGTTGATTACAAAATCAACCTGGTTGACGACAGCCAGTTCGCTAAAGACGCGAAAGTGTCTACCGACAACATCGTAGCTGTAGGTCTGACCTACCAGTTCTAAGATTTTGTTAGTGTAAAAAAGCCAGCCCTCGTGGCTGGCTTTTTTTATCCGGATGACCTGGCGTGATAAAGGAGTACGCCATGCACATATTCAAAGGACGCTGTCTGTGTGGGATGAGCCATTTCAGCGTCAGTCTCAACAACTTCGATGTCTACGCCTGCCATTGCACACTGTGCCAGAAATGGTCAGGTGGTATTGCCATGTACCTGGAAGCTGAAGGACAACCGCTCGTTGAGCAAGACTCCATCGCCCCTTCCCATTTTTCCTCCTCCACGCGCGGTGAGCGCTGGTTTTGCCCTGGCTGTGGCTGCCCCCTGTGGTTTGAGTTGACGACATCCGAACGTTATTTTATCCCCTGGACCTTGCTTGAGATGAGTGAGGATGAACGGCGTCGCCTGGTACTGGCTGCAGAAATCTACACCGAGACGCAGCCAGCGTTCTGGCGGCTCACAGGACAATACGCGCGGCTGAGTGGAACCGAGATTGAGGCGATGGATAAGAGTTGCGTGCTTACCCCGTAGACTGTTCATGGCCTGCCACTCGACGTAGCCAGTGTTGCAGAAGTTTACCGTCTTCGGTCATTTCCGTATCTGAGCGTACGCACAGGTAGTAATCGCGCCCATCTTCTATGGGGGAGTCGAAGATTTTCACCAGCTCACCGCTCTCCAGATAAGATGCAATAAGCGGTTCGCGCATCAGCGCGCAGCCCAGGCCAGCCTGAACACCCGCCAGCGTCAGCAGACCATCTTCAAACATCGGCCCGCTTCGACGCGGCGGACGTTTTACCCCCTGCAACATAAACCACTGTTGCCATGTAGTCCGTTCTTCATCATGCAACAGTGGCATTTGAAGAAGTTGTTCAGGCGTGTCGATATGCCCGTGAATACGCAAAAATGCGCGACTGCATACCGGAACCATCTGCCCCGAGATCAACTTTTCGCTTTGATATCCTGCCCACTGTCCGTTGCCAAAACGGATAGACATATCCGACGCATCGCTCAGGTAGTTACGGTGGTTGGCATACACCACATTGATTTCCGTTTTCGGGTTGGCACGCATAAACGCAGGCAGACGAGGGATAAACCAGCCCATGCCAAACAGCGGGATCAAGCTGATGGTCACCTGACGGGTTTGCGCCTGCTCCACCAGATGCTCCGTCGCCTGGCGCAGCACGTTAAATGCCGCACGGATCGAGCGGTAGTAATCACGCCCCTGCTGGCTCAACGCAAGCCTGCGCCCCTGGCGCTCCGTCAGCGGCATTTGCAAATACCCTTCGAGCACTTTGAGTTGATGGCTCACCGCTGAAGGTGAAATAGCCAGTTCTTGTGCAGCAAGCGTCACACTGCCGAGCCGCGCAATCGCTTCAAACGCGCGGACCGCCCTCAGTGGCGGATCGTTGGCCAGACGGCTTTCTGCGAAAGCAGGCACGCCCTGCAACTGTTCTGTTTTATTCATATATTGATTTCTTTAGGTCATTTGGTCGTATGAGTCATTTCATTATCTTCATATAAATCATTAAGATAAAACAATACCGGTTTATCATAAGAAATAATATATGTGTATTTTACAATTTAATTCAATTATTGGATGGTAGCCGCTGAAAGAGCAATTTGTCGGGTACGAACGTTGGATACACTCATACAACAACTGATCAATGGGGTGATGCTGGGAAGCATCTACGCGTTGATCGCGCTGGGCTATACCATGGTGTATGGCATTTTGCGCATTATTAACTTTGCCCACGGCGATATTCTGATGGTTGGCGCACTCACGACGCTGTCGGCCATTAACGCCCTGAACAACACCTTCCCGCACATGCCGCTGCTGTTGCAGTTGGGTTTTGCGCTGGCGATCGCGATGGTCGTCTGTGCTCTGCTTGCGATGGCCGTTGAACGCTTTGCCTACCGCCGCCTGCGTAATGCCCCACGTCTGGCGCCGCTGATCTCGGGGATTGGCGTTTCCGTATTGTTGCAAACCGTTGCGATGATCATCTGGACCCGCAATCCACTGATGTTCCCGCAGATCCTGCCGATGGACCCAATCGCCGTGACAGCCGGCAGCGAGATGCATCCGCCCGCAATTATCACCGTGACTGGCATCGTCACCGTTGTGCTGGCGCTAGTGGTCATGACCGGGTTATGGCTGCTGGTTGAATACACCCGTCTGGGTCGCGCCATGCGCGCGGTGGCAGAAAATCCGCGTGTCGCAACCCTGATGGGCGTGAACCCTAACGCCATCATTACCCTGACATTTGCCATCGGTGGTGTGTTTGCCGCACTCGCGGGCGTCATGATGGCAAGCAATTACGGTAACGCCAGCTTCTCAATGGGCTTTTTGCCCGGTATCAAGGCCTTCACTGCCGCCGTTCTGGGTGGCATCGGTAATATTCGTGGCGCGATGGTCGGCGGTATTTTGCTTGGCATCATTGAAGCACTGGGCGCGGGTTATCTTGGCGAACTGACCAACGGCGTATTTGGCAGCAACTATCAGGACGTCTTCGCATTCATCGTGCTGATTCTGGTTCTGGTCTTCCGTCCGGCAGGTTTGCTGGGCGAGCGCGTGGCAAACAGAGCCTAAGGGAAATGATGACAACCGTACAATTACAGACTCCTGCTACAACGCGTAAATTCTGGCCCGGCATGACCTTATTCTGTCTCGCGCTGCTGATTGCGCCCGTCGTGGCCAGCCAGCTCGGCGGAAACTACTGGGTGCGGGTGATCGACTTCGCCCTGCTTTACATCATGCTGGCACTGGGGCTTAACATCGTCGTCGGCTATACCGGCTTGCTGGATATGGGTTTCATCGCATTTTACGCCGTCGGCGCGTATCTGGCGGCACTGCTGGCCTCTCCGCATCTGCCTGAGGTCTTCCCGAGCCTCAGTGTCTGGTTCCCGAATGGGCTTCACACCTCATATCTGGTGATCATTCCCGTCGCGGCCCTGGTTGCCGCAGTATGCGGTATTTTGCTTGGTGCCCCCACACTGAAGCTGCGGGGTGATTACCTGGCGATAGTGACACTCGGCTTTGGCGAAATCATCCGCATCCTCATGCGAAATCTCGATCGTCCGGTCAATATCACCAACGGGGCGAAAGGCATTACCGGTGTTGATACGCTGAACCTCTTTGGCCTCAAGTTTAGTGGCGTTTATCACTGGTTTGGCTTCAAGGTTCCCGCCCTGTGGCTTTGGTACTACCTGCTGATGCTGGTGATTGTGGCGATCATTTTTGTCTGCCTGCGCCTGCAACACTCGCGTATCGGTCGCGCCTGGCACGCCATTCGTGAAGATGAAGACGTGGCCCGCGCGATGGGGATCAACGTGCGGAACTATAAGCTGCTGGCCTTTGCAATGGGCGCATCCTTTGGCGGCGTGGCGGGAGCACTGTTTGGCGCGTTCCAGGGTTTTGTTTCACCGGAATCCTTCACTTTGCAGGAATCCATCGCAGTGCTGGCGATGGTGGTGCTGGGGGGAATGGGACACATTCCCGGGGTGATCCTCGGTGCGGTACTGTTGACCGCCCTGCCGGAGTTGCTCCGCAGCCAGGCGGCCCCGGTTCAGCAGGCACTGTTCGGCACAGTCCTGATTGACCCGGAAATCCTCCGTCAGCTGTTTTACGGCCTGGCACTGGTGTTGGTCATGCTGGTTCGCCCTTCCGGGATATGGCCAGTGCGTCACAAGGAGATTAGCGTATGAGCCTGTTAACCGTTCGTAATATGACCAAACGCTTTGGCGGCCTGACCGCTGTGGATAACGTCTCCCTGTCCATTAACAAAGGGGAAATCTACGGTCTGATTGGCCCTAACGGCGCGGGTAAAACCACCTGTTTTAACCTGATAACCGGGCTTTATCCTGCTGACAGCGGCGAATTTTCGATTGCAGATACCCCCTATTTCCCAAAGCAGATCGAGAAAGTCACGGCGGCCGGGATCGCCCGTACCTTCCAGAATGTGCGCCTGTTCAATGAGATGTCGGTACTGGAAAACGTGATGGTGGGCCGCCATGTGCGCACCCGAAACGGACTGTGGGCGGCGCTCACTCGCCATAAACGCGCCAGAGCCGAAGAGGCGAACACCTGTGAACAGGCCTGGCACTGGCTGGACTACACCGGCATTGCGAAATTCGCCCATTACCGCGCCTGCGACCTGGCCTACGGGCATCAGCGTCGCCTTGAAATTGCCCGCGCACTGGCAACCGACCCGCTGCTGCTGGCGCTCGATGAACCAGCCGCCGGGATGAATGCCGCTGAAAAAGTGGCGCTGGGTGAACTACTGGTTCGCATTCGGGATGACGGGAAAACCCTGTTAATAATTGAACACGACGTGAAGCTGGTGATGGGGATTTGTGACCGCCTGACCGTGCTCGATTATGGCAAAACACTCGCCAGTGGCACGCCGGACAATGTGCGACGCGACCCGGCGGTCATTGCCGCGTGGCTGGGAGGCAATGCACATGACTGAATTACTAAAGGTTGAGCGTCTGGACGTACATTACGGCGGTATTCAGGCGGTACGGGATGTCTCCTTCTCGTTGCAGGAAGGTGAGCAGGCTACGCTGATTGGCGCAAACGGTGCAGGAAAAAGCTCCACCGTCAGGGCTATCACCGGGCTGGAAAGCTTTAGCGGCAACATTATCTACAACGGTAAAAATGTGCGTAAGCATAAGGCCGAGGCGTTACTGCGCGACGGGCTGGTTATGGTCCCGGAAGGACGCGGGATCTTCGCACGCATGACGGTCCTGGAAAACCTGCAAATGGGCGCATGGCTCCGGCGTGACACTGTCACCGTAAAACATGAAATGGCAGAGATTTTTGCGCGTTTTCCGCGTCTGGGTGAGCGACAGCATCAGCTTGCCGGATTGCTTTCCGGCGGTGAGCAACAGTTACTGGCGCTCAACCGCGCGCTGCTCAGCCGCCCCCGCCTGCTGATTCTGGATGAACCGTCAATGGGGCTTGCCCCGAAGATGGTGGAGAATATTTTCACCGTGATTGCCGGGCTTCGTGAACGCGGCGTTGCCCTGCTGCTCATTGAACAAAATGCGCGTCTGGCGCTGAACGTCACCGATACCGCATGGGTGATGGACAGCGGCAGTATTGTGCATCACGGTCAGTCAAAAGCGATGCTTGATGACGACCAGATAGCACACATTTATTTGGGCGAAATGCCCGTTTAACACACCAGCCAACATCAGGGAAAAACAATGAAAACAGTAAAAATCAGTGCGCTTAGCGCCGCGCTTCTGCTCAGTGGTTTTGCCTCAACGGGCGCATGGTCAGCAGACAGTGAAACGGTGCTTATCGGCCTTGCAGGCCCGTTAACCGGTCCATCTGCCCGTATCGGTAAAGACCTGGAAAACGGTGCGCAACTGGCGATCGACGATATCAACAAACAGCACCCGACCATCGGCGGCAAAGCCGTAACCTTTAAGCTGCAATCCGAAGACGATCAGTCTGACCCGCGTACGGCGGTTGCTGTGGCACAACGTCTGGTGGACAACGGTGTGGCAGGTGTTGTGGGCCACTGGAATACCGGGACCAGCATTCCCGCAGCACGTGTCTATCACGATGCCGGTATCGCTCAGGTCGCTCCGGTTGCCACGGGTCACGCCTATACCAAACAGGGTTTTGACACCAGTTTCCGTGTGATGGGCCACGACGATGACGGCGGTCAGTTCGCCGGTCAATACGCCGTGAATACGCTCAAGGCAAAACGTATTGCGGTAATCGACGATCGTACTGCATTTGGTCAGGGGCTGGCCGACGAGTTTATTAAATCGCTGAAAGCACAAGGCGTAAACATTGTTGACCGTCAATATGTTGACGACAAAACCGTCGATTTCAGCGCAGTGCTGACCGCCATTCGCAGTAAAAACGCCGACCTGATCTTCTTCGGTGGCGTGGACAGCCAGGCTGCCCCGCTGGCCCGTCGAATCAAACAACTGGGTATGAACGCCACGCTGATGGGCGCAGGCGGCTTCGTGAGCCAGACGTTCCTGCAACTGGCGCAACAAGAAGGTAATGGAGTGGTGGCGCTAGAGCCAGGTCTGCCAGTTGAGCAAATGCCAGGCGGTAAAGCCTTTGAACAGGCGTACCAGTCGCGTTATCACACCCACATCGAACTGCATGCGCCGTTCGCCTATGACGCCACACGCGTTCTGGTTGCCGCAATGGAAAAAGCAAACTCTGTCGATCCGGCTGAGTATTTGCCTGCCCTGCGTGCAATCAGTTATTCCGGCGTTACCGGGCAGATTGCGTTTGATAACGAAGGCAACCTGAAAGCCCCATCATTTACCGTTTACAAAGTGGTGGATGGTAAATGGCAGCCACAAACCGTTCTGGGTGGCGCAAAAGCGAAGTAACGCAGTGAGGCAATGTGATGAGTGATAATAATGAGCTGGGTATTCTTGCCCGCCGCAAAATTGAAGCAGAAATTATTAAGCCAATTTACGAAATCCTGGTGCGCGAGATAGGAAAAACACGCGCTCAGGCCGTGATTGGCGAGGCCATTGAGCAGGCCGCAATCGACGCCGGGCAGCACTTTGCCCGACAGGAACCCAAGGGTACGGATGTGAAGAGTTTTATCGCGCTCCAGTATCTGTGGGAGAAGGATAACGCCCTCGACGTTAAGGTCATTGACGCCGACGAACAGCAGTACAACTACAACGTTACGCGCTGCCGTTATGCCGAGATGTATCATGAAATGGGGCTGGGCGAGATTGGGCATCTGCTCTCCTGCGCCCGCGATGAGAAGTTCATTGTCGGTTACGCGCCAGATGTCGAACTGACCCGCACCAGCACCATTATGCAGGGTGGTTCGTGTTGCGATTTCCGTTACCGCAGTAAAAAGGACAAAGCATGATCCGCGTGAATGCAGAGCGCCTGTGGTCAACGCTTGAAATGATGGCGCAAATTGGTGGAACGCCTGCCGGTGGCGTGACCCGTCTGGCGCTGAGTGAAGAGGACAGGATCGCCCGAAACCTGCTTCGGGACTGGGCGCTGGAAGCAGGCCTGAGCTGTGAGGTCGACAGCATGGGCAACATGTTTATTCGCCGCGCGGGCAAAAACCCGGCGCTTGCTCCGGTAATGACGGGGTCGCATGTGGATTCGCAACCGCTCGGTGGAAACTATGACGGGATCTACGGTGTGATGGCTGGCCTGGAACTGCTACGCACCCTGAACGATAACGACGTTGAAACCGAACGCGATATCGTACTGGTGAACTGGACCAACGAAGAAGGCGCACGCTTTGCGCCTGCCATGCTGTCGTCGGGCGTATGGAGCGGTCAGTTCACTCAGGATTTCGCCTGGAGCCGCGCAGATAAACAGGGGATCACCGTCAGTGAAGCATTGGGCAATATCGGCTATCGCGGTGAAACCCCTGCCCGTGCGTTTCCACTCCACGCCTGTTACGAACTGCATATTGAGCAAGGCCCGATTCTCGAAGATGACGCCATTGATATCGGACTGGTTCGCGCCGCCATGGGACAACGCTGGTTTACGATAACCCTGGACGGCTTCGCCGCACATGCCGGAACGACCCCGATGCACAGCCGTCGGGATGCTTTAACCGCATTCGCCGAGCTGGCGCTGAAGGTTGAAAAGATCGGCTATCAGCATGAGCCCGACGGCCGCGCGACTATCGGTATGGCGCAGATCACGCCCAATTCGCGCAACGTTGTCCCTTCCAGGGTGGTGTGCAGTGTAGAGTTCCGCCATCCCGCGCAGTCGGTCCTGGAAGCAATGGAATCCGCACTTCACACTGCCGCAGAGCACCTCGCTGCACGCGGTGTAACGGCAACCGTTGAGCGTATTTTTGATTACGCCCCGATCGCATTTGACGCTGGGTGTTTGGCTCGCAGCGAAAATGCAGTAGCAGCACTGGGGTATTCATCAAAACCGATGGTGTCCGGAGCAGGACATGACACCTGTTACATCAGCAAGATCGCCCCGGCCAGCATGATCTTTATTCCGTGTGTGAAAGGCATCAGTCATAACGAAGCCGAATGCATTTACCCTGAATGGTCGGAGAAAGGGGCTAACGTTTTACTGCACAGCGTGTTAGCCGCCGCTCAGGATGTATAAGGCTCCCGTCAGATAGAGTGGAAGCGGGAAATATTTCGCTTTCACTCTGATTCATATCGCCACTCGCCGACTGATTTCCACCACCCGGTCGCTCGGAAGATGGTAATGATTAATCACATGCGTGCAATTACGTTGCATAAAGGCAAAAGCGCTACGCTGCCAGGACGCCATTCCGGTAGCACTTTCACGCGCCACAATCGTCTCATGGCCGACGTAGTAAGTCACATCGTCACTGGCAAACAGATCCTTCATTTCTCCCATCCCTTGCAGCAGATGAGGCACATTCGGATGTTCCATAAAGCCGTACTGCGCGACACCGTGCCAGTAATTCGGTGCTCGCGGAGTAATCACCATCCGCTGACGAGGGTCAACATAAGGCACATTAAGAATATCTATCGTCAGGGAGAACACATTGCGTTGCAGCGCGCGGTTTCGCGCAACATGCCAGTGCATCACCGGCGGGGTATTATGCTGCGTTCGGGTCAGAAAAACGGCGGAACCCGGAACTCTTGGGATGTCATCTGCCTTCAACTGAGCAAAAAACTGGTCAATGCCGATCCCCTTTTCGCCGACCGCTCGTGATACCGCTTTTATTCCCCGGTTCCAGATCACCATCACCGTACAAATAACAGCAGCCAGCAACAACGGAATATATCCCCCTTCCAGAACCTTGATCATATTGGCCACTAAGAAGCTGGTATCAATGATGAGAAACACAAGGGCAATCAAGGCGCTACTGAGCAGACTCCAGCGCCATACCTCGCGCATGGCGACGAATAATAATCCGGATGTCATCAGCATCGTCAGCGACACGGCGATACCATACGCGGCGGCGAGTTTATCGGAGGATTTAAAGAAGATAACCAGCCCGATCGTTACCACCATCAATAACCCGTTGATGACTCCTATGTAAATCTGCCCGTAACTTTCAGCGGCAGTCTGTTTAATGCGAAGTCGTGGCAGCCAGCCCAGCAGAATAGCCTGACGGGTCATCGAGAAAGCGCCGGTGATGATGGCCTGACTGGCGATAATCGTCGCCAGCGTCGCCAGGAGAATCAGCGGAACCTGCAACACCGGAGGACATAACAGAAAGAAGATATTGTGTTTACTGTCTGCTCCGGCAAGTATCAGAGCAGATTGCCCGGCGTAATTGAGCACCAGCGCCGGGAACACCACACCGTACCAGGCAAACCAGATAGGTTTCTTACCAAAATGGCCCATGTCTGCGTACAGCGCCTCGGCGCCGGTCACACAGAGAAATACGCCCCCTAACACCATAAAGCTGACAAACCCGTTTGAGAGCAAAAAAGTCATGCCATACCAGGGATTCACCGCCAGTAAGACTGCCGGATACTGGATAATCCCCCATATCCCCAACGCGGCGATGACGAAAAACCACAGAGCCATTATCGGGCCAAATACCTTGCCGATTTTCGCTGTGCCAAAAGGCTGAATACAAAAGAGCACCAACAAAATGACGACCGTTAGAGGCAGAATATAGGGATGTGACTCCGGGATGACAATCGTCAGCCCTTCCAGTGCGGAGAGTACAGAGATCGCGGGGGTGATTGCACCGTCACCGTAAATAAGTGCCGCGCCGATCAATGCGGCAAAAATTACCCATCGCCCCCCTTTTCCCTTGCGCACCAGCAACGACATCAGAGCCATAATGCCGCCTTCGCCATGGTTATCGATTCGCATGGCAAACGCGGCATATTTAAGAGAGGTCACCAGGATCAGGGTCCAGATAATCAGGGACAACAACCCCAAAACCACTGAAGGGGTTGGATCGTGCCCTGATAAAGACAGTACCGTTTTAAAGGTATAGAGAGGGCTGGTTCCGATATCACCAAACACCACCCCCAACGCACTGCCCGCCAGTACGGCTATCCGGGGGGATTTTGCGGGCGTTTCACTGCATTGATGCAGGCTCATATTTTCCAGCGTGGGTAAGATAATCCTTTTAAAAACATAGCCCAGAGACCCGGTTCCCGCCATCCACGGTGCGATCACATAGCGTTATTGCTCATCTGCTCCGGTGATCCTCACAAGATGTACCGTCAGCCACAGCAGTTCGTTCCCGCCGAGGGGGATATCCAGTTGCGACTTAACATAGTCACGTATCAGCAACGAACAGCAGTAAACATGGGGAAACTCTTTAATAATTTGCACCAGCAGAAAACTGTCGCGGGATGTCTCCCGTTCACCTTCCTGCAAACGTTGCAAAAAGAACTGCATATGAATGAGAAAACGTGAGTAGTTGATAGACTCAGTATCGATCTCCCGTTTGAAGTGATACTGCACAAGGTTAAAAATATCCTTGAGCATTTTTACCGACTGCATGGTCTGTGCCACATCATCGCCCTGCGTCTGGCCGTTCACCAGATGAAACGCGATGTTACCCGCCTCTTCATCCGGAAGATGCAGACCATACTGTTGATTGATTGCCACCACCGCGTCGCTGGCAACGCGATACTGCTGCGGGTAGAACCGCCTGACTTCTGAGAGCAAGCGGTTCTGGATGGCAATACCTTTGTTGCAGCGCTCAATAGCAAACACCAGATGATCGGCCAGCGTCAGGAAGATCTGCTCGCGAACCTTGTTACTCAGTTGAGCGTTGGCTCGGGAGATGATCATCGCCGCCATTTCAATCACATCATCGGGAATGGAGGATAGCGCCTCCAGATACCCTTTACGGTTTGAGTGTTCCTGAACCACAAACAGTTTTTCGATTTTGTCTGGCGCAATGTCATCACCAGGTCGGCTGCTGAAGCCTATCCCTTTCCCCATGACGATCACTTCCCGATTATCGTCATCACAGGAAAGCACCAGGCTATTATTAAGCACCTTCTGCACAATCATGGCTGAGTGTCATCCTCAGAATTACCGTTTCTCGCAATAACATCCTTATACCACCAGAAACTGCGTTTACGGATACGCCGGAGTGCTTTCAGGTCTTGTTCACCGCGATCAACATAAATAAACCCATAACGTTTGGCATACCCCTGATGGGTGCTGACCACGTCAATGGCTGCCCACGGGCAGTACCCCATCAGATCGACACCATCAGCAATCGCCAGTTGCATCTGCTGAATATGTGACTGCAGGAACGCGATCCGGTAATCATCGTTGACGGTTCCATCCTCTTCCAGTTTATCCGGCGCGCCCATCCCGTTTTCGGTGATCAAGATCGGCAGGCCATATCGCTCACAGACCTTACGCAGGGTCAACCGCAGCCCCACCGGGTCAACAACCCAGCCGTAAGGCGTTTTCCCAACCCAGGGGTTTTCCGCCGGGCGGTAAACCCCTGCTTCACCCAGCATAATTTGCTGGTCTCCCGCACGCGGTGAGACATCATGTCCATCTCCACGGCTGGCAGCTATGGTTGCCGTTGAGTAGTAATTGATGGCCACAAAATCCGGTCGGCCCTGGCGTAAAATCGCGGCGTCGCCTGGTAACATCTCCGGTGCAATCTCCCGATCCTGTAGATAGGACCAGGCCAGCGGGTGATAACGCCCGTGCACCGCCACATCGAGAAAACTCCAGCAGCGCAGGGTTTCCCAGTTGTGGGCGGCGATGGCATCTTCCGGTTTGCAGGTTTCGGCATACATGGAGGTGGTGTTAATCGCCGGGCCGATCTTTAGCCCCTCAAACGCCTCATGACAAAGCGCAAATACCTTCGCCTGCGCCAGCATCATGTGGTGATTCTGCTGATACAGCGCTTGCTTATCCGGCAGTTCACGGTCTGGCGGAACACCAATCGCACCAGGGTGCAAAATCATGGTGTTCTGCTCATTGATGGTTAGCCACAGAGGTACGTTCTTGCCAAACTCACTCATCAGCAGACAGGCGTAACGGACAAAGGCGTCAACGGTATCACGATTCAGCCAGCCGCCTTTCTGCTCCAGCGCCCAGGGCAAATCGAAATGGTAAAGCGTAACTACCGGAGTGATCCCGTGGCGGCACAATGCCGCAATAAGCCGACGATAAAAATCCAGCCCGGCGGGGTTCACCTCTCCATTCCCCTCCGGGATCACCCGCGACCAGGCCACTGAAAAACGATACGCCTTTAGCCCCATTTCGGCCATCAGGGCCACATCTTCTTCAAACCGGTGATAGTGATCGCTGGCGACATGAAAATCAGCCGTCCCCTCAGGATGCGCCAGCATATCGACCACGGAAGGTCCCTTTCCGTCCTCATTCCATGCACCCTCTACCTGATAGGCAGAGGTGGATGCG
This sequence comes from Lelliottia sp. RWM.1, assembly GCF_016859735.1. Classification (NCBI taxonomy): domain Bacteria; kingdom Pseudomonadati; phylum Pseudomonadota; class Gammaproteobacteria; order Enterobacterales; family Enterobacteriaceae; genus Lelliottia; species Lelliottia sp. RWM.1. Next base: position 199,671 of record NZ_WLVC01000003.1, read on the forward strand.
CCCCAGAGAAACCCTTCCGGAAACGCCGTGCGGTGTTGGTAGATCATGACGCACTCCCGGTTTGTGTCTGTACCATCAGTTCATCACCGAATGTCACTGATGTCGCTGACGTGATGCGCAGTGTGGCGTCATCCTCACCATTCACCACGACAATCGGCGTAATGAGATCGTATCCGGCACGTTCAATCGCCGCGATATCAAATTCGATCAGGGTATCGCCCGCTTTAACGTCATCACCCACCTTCAGGGATGAAGTAAAATGCTGCCCGTTGAGATTCACCGTATCAATACCGATATGGATAAGCAGCTCCATCCCTTTTTCATCCTGCAAACCAACGGCATGACATGACGGCAGGAACATCATCACCTTGCCATCAAACGGCGCTTTCAGGATGCCCTCCTGTGGGCGAATGGCAATGCCCTTACCCAACAGACCGCCGGAGAAAACATCATCATTGACCTGCGAAAGCGTGACAACGTCACCTTTCAATGGGCTGACAATCACGCTGTCGCCCGGGACATTTTTCAAGGCTGGCATTTCTGATGCCGTGTTCTCTTCGGCAACATCTTCAAAAGCAAACATCCAGGTCAGGGTGAATGTCACCACAATAGAGATCGCGCAGGTTATCAGGGCATGGACAATGTTCATCGGATCTTCACCGATAAACGCTGGAAGTGCCGCCAGTCCTAGCGAGACAAAGGCATAACGAACCAGCCCGCTTAATCCAGCATACATTCCGGCGCAGCCCCCGCCGATCATTGCAGCAATCAATACGCGGCGGAATTTGAGCAGTACCCCGTACAGCGCAGGCTCGGTGATCCCCAGCAGTGCAGTAAAACCAGACGATGACGCCAGTTGGCGAAGGTTGCTGTTTTTGGTTTTCATGGCAACGCACAGGGTTGCAGCCCCCATTGCGATGTTTGACGCCAGCATGCCGGGTCCGTTAATCATTTCGAAACCGTTTTTGCTGAGCTGTCCCGTAGCAATCGGTGTCATAGCCCAGGCCGTACCGGTGATGATCAGGAACGGCTGCAACGTTCCCATCAGCATCGGGATTAACCAACTGGCGTGGCGGTCAATAGAGGCTGCACCTGCGGCGACGAGATCGTTGAGCAGAATACCTGCGGGACCAACAACCACCAGCGCCAGCGGCGCGGTGATCAGCAAAATCAGCATCGGCTTGATAAAGAATTTGATGATCGATGGTGAGACTTTTTCCGCAAAGCGCTCAACCCACGACATCAGCCAGACCGTCAGAATAATCGGCAATACTGACCCGGCGTAGTCGGAGAGAAGAACAGTGATGCCCATAAAATCGACCGGTTTCCCGGCTGCCATCATCTGACCGATGCCAGGATGCAGCAGCACGCCTGCAATGGTCATCGCCAGAATAGGGTTACACTCAAATTTCATCGATGCGCCGTAGGCCAGCAACACCGGCAGGAAGAAGAAGGCCGCGTCGGCGATCACGTTCAGCAACTGATAGGTTGGACTGGTGGCACTGATCAACCCTGTCAGTTTGAGGATCGCCAGCAGCGCTTTGATCATCCCCGCGCCGGTAATCGCCGGGATCACGGGGGTAAACGTGGTAGAAATCACGCTAATAACACGCGCTACCACCCCATTTCGTTTACCGTCTTTACCCTCTTCGCTGCGCCCTTTTTTCTCAGGCAACGCTTTGTTAAGCAGACGGAAAACCTGCTGAACTTCATTCCCGATCACCACCTGGAACTGGCCGCCTTTCTCCACCACGCTGATCACGCCCGGAATGACGCTGACCGCCTCATCCTGCACTTTTGCACGATCGTTAAACTCCATGCGCAATCGGGTCGCGCAATGCGTCAGCGTGCGGATGTTCTCTGCCCCTCCTACATGCCGGAGGATTTTTTCTGCTATTTCGTTATAGTTCATGGTGTTTCCCTGGTGTTGAAGCAAAAAAAAAGACCAAAACAGAGACGCTCCCCTTAACGGGAGAGCATTTCTATTTTGGTCTTGCCTGCTTGCGCAGTAACATGCCGTAATAAAAATGGGCAATTTCGGCGGATTATCTGGACTTCATTTCTGTTGTTCAATCACCGCTTGTTAAAAATGTGATCTGTATTGAGTTAATTCTTATCGTCCGTCTGTGCCAGGCTGAACCAAATCCCGGTAGCCAGAATCAGCAACATCGCACCAGCACTGCCCAGAGCCACGCTGTGGGAGGTTGTAAATGCCGCTCTTGCCGCCTGAATGGTGGCTTCCGCCAGCGACGGCGCAAGATCTTGCGCCACCTTCACGGCTTCTCCAATCGACGATGCCGCTTTTTCAGCAAGCGTTGCATCCAGTTCAGACGGTAACGTAATGGTTGCCGAGAAGCTACGCGTGAGCAGCAAACCAAAGATGGCAATCCCCAGCCCCGCGCCAAGTTCATAGGACATGGTTTCAATCGCGCCTGCGGCAGCGGCTTTTTCTTTTGGCGCAGCCGCCATGATCGCCGCCGTTGAGGCCAGTAAGGCACTTGCTGCGCTAAAGCCGAGGAGGACCATCAACGCCCACGCCGCATATTGCTGAGTACTGAAATCAAGCTGAGACAGGCCCAGGAAACTCAACGCACTCAGCGCCATACCCCCCGTCGCCACAATGCGCAATCCCAGGCGTCCGACGAGCACACCGGCAATCGGACCACTGAAACCACTGGCAACCATCAACGGCAGCATAAACATTCCAGCATCAAAGGGAGTGAAGCCGTGAACGAACTGCAGTTCCTGCGCCATCAACAGTTCAAAACCGACCAGCGCAATCATTGCCGTCATCGCCATCACCACACCACTCAGGATAATCGGGTGGCAGAACAGGCGCATATCGATCATCGGCGTTTTCGCGGCAAGCTGAATGCGCACAAACGTGAAGAGCAGTATTGCCCCGGTCAGTAGCGTGACGGCCACCAGCCACGGAGACAACGTCCCTTTCAGCGCGGTTTTAGCACTGAAGACCAGCAGTAAAATGGCCACGATCAGCATCAGTGCATGGCTGATGTTCAGCGGTTGCTCTGGTCGCCCTTGCTGTACAGGGACAAAGCGAGCCGCAAGCGTCACCACCAGCAGCACGATCGGCACGTTGATCAAAAACACCGATCCCCAGTAGAAATGCTCCAGCAGCAGGCCGCCAATCAGCGGGCCAAACGCCGCGCCACCGGAGCCGACTGCAGCCCACACGCCAAGCGCGATATTGCGATGACGCGCCTCAACAAACAGCGTTCGGATCCCGGCCAGCGTCGCCGGAATGATCATCGCCGCGCCAATAGCCAGTGAGGCGCGAGCGGCAATCAACCACCCTGCCGTTGGCGCGAAGGCGGCAGCCAGAGATGACAGGCCAAACAGGATACTGCCCAGCATTAACAGCCGTTTAAATCCGATCCGGTCGCCAAGCGCTCCCATCGGCAACACCATACCGGCCATCACCAGCGAATAAATATCGATGATCCACAGTAATTCGTTACCGCTTGCGCCCAACGTCATGCTCAATGTCGGCGCGGCCACATGCAGCACCGTTGCGTCAATCGCAACCGGAATATAGACCAGCACGATAATCACTAACGCTAACCACTGACGAAACATAAATTTCCTTTTCACCCTAAAAACCTGGACACATGTCCAAAACGCGATCCTACGTAAAGTTGAACACTTGTCCAGCTCTTTGTTACACTCGTTTCGCCGCCATTGAGAGTGAGATGAAATGAGTTATTTGAGCAAGGAAGAGCGTCGGGAAGCGATCCTTCAGGCCGCCATGTGCGTCGCGTTAACCGAAGGACTGGCCGCTATGACGGTCAGACGCATCGCTGCACAGGCAGGTGTTGCCGCCGGACAAGTCCACCACCATTTTGCCTCAGGTGGAGAGCTCAAATCGCTGGCGTTTGTCCGGCTGATCCGCGAACTGCTGGATGCCGACATCGTCCCACAAAATGCCAGTTGGCGTGAACGCCTGCATGCGATGCTCGGCAGCAATGACGGCGGCTTTGAACCCTACATTCGCCTGTGGCGGGAGGCACAAATTCTGGCCACCCGCGATCCTGAAATCAAAAGTGCCTATGTGATGACAATGGAAATGTGGCATCAGGAAACGGTTAACATTATTCACGCGGGTACAGAGGCAAAAGAATTTACCCTCAACGACAAAGCAGAAAATATTGCCTGGCGTTTTATTGGCTTAGTGTGCGGACTCGACGGTATTTATGTATTAAATATGCCGGAGATGGATGACTCAGCATTTAATAAGCACATTGATAAACTCATCAGCCTTGAATTGTTTTAATACTCCCTTGTGAGTATTAAAAACCGCTAAAAGTTACAATTAGTAACACATAATGCGAGCCCGTATTCCCTTTCTAAACTCAGGGGTTCGCTTTTTTATCTATCCTTTCAATTGCATCCCAAAAACGCCGATCACCTTAACGATGCAACGCCAGGCATCTATCTGTTTTCATTTCACTTTTCTGTTTTTACGGGCAAGAAAGAGGGCGATATGTCACAACGAAATGAGAAAAACAATCATTATCTATTAAGTAACTGGAAACCTGAGAATGCAGCATTCTGGGAGAATAAAGGCAAACATATCGCACGAAGAAACCTTTTAATTTCTGTTGCTTGTCTGTTATTGGCTTTCTGTGTATGGATGTTATTTAGCGCTGTCACGGTTAATCTCAACAAAGTCGGATTTAATTTCACCACCGACCAACTTTTCATGTTAACCGCATTACCTTCGCTCTCTGGTGCGATATTACGCGTCCCCTACTCCTTTATGGTTCCAATATTCGGCGGGCGTTACTGGACGGTATTAAGCACAGTTATTTTGATTATTCCCTGCGTATGGCTCGGTATTGCCGTGCAGGATACCGCAACCCCCTACGGAATATTTATTGTTATTGCCCTGCTGTGCGGTTTTGCGGGCGCAAACTTCGCGTCAAGCATGGGAAATATCAGCTTTTTCTTTCCAAAAGCAAAGCAAGGTAGCGCCCTGGGCATCAACGGCGGGCTGGGCAATCTCGGCGTTAGCGTCATGCAGATGGTCGCGCCTCTCGTTATCTTTCTGCCAATGTTTACCTTCCTGGGCGTACGCGGCGTACCACAGGACGACGGTTCAACCCTGTGGCTGGCAAATGCCGCCTGGATCTGGGCCCCACTCCTGCTCCTGGCAACCGTAGCCGCGTTTTTTGGGATGAACGATATTGCCAGTTCTAAAGCCTCCATCGCCAGCCAGCTCCCGGTGCTAAAGCGCTTTCACCTCTGGCTTATGAGCCTGCTCTATCTCGCCACCTTCGGCTCATTTATCGGTTTCTCGGCAGGCTTTGCCATGCTCTCAAAAACGCAATTTCCTGAAGTGAATATTCTGCACCTTGCCTTTTTTGGCCCTTTGATTGGGGCGCTGGCACGTTCGGCGGGTGGCATGATCTCGGACAAACTCGGCGGTGTTCAGGTAACGCTGGTCAATTTTATCTTTATGGCTCTGTTTAGCGCCCTGCTTTTTCTGACATTACCCGGCTCAGGCTCCGGGAACTTCGTCGCTTTCTATCTCGTCTTTATGGGGCTGTTTCTCACCGCCGGTCTGGGCAGCGGGTCTACCTTCCAGATGATTGCCATTATTTTCCGCCAGATCACCCTTGCCAGAGTGAAGCAACAAGGCGGTACGGATGAACAGGCGCAGCAGGAAGCGGTCACCGAAACCGCCGCCGCGCTTGGTTTTATCTCCGCTATTGGTGCGGTCGGTGGGTTTTTCATTCCTAAAGCCTTCGGCACATCACTGGCGATGACGGGTTCACCGGTGGGCGCCATGAAAGTCTTCCTGGTGTTTTACGTCATCTGCGTGTTTGTGACCTGGCTGGTGTATGGCCGCAAATCGCACATCAAACAATAACCTTCCGTTCGGCATTTTGTGAGCAGTGTAACCCCGGGGTGAGTCTTTCACCTCGTCAGGAGAAACGTCATGAGTAAACTGTTGGATCGCTTCCGCTATTTTAAACAAAAAGGCGAAACCTTCGCCGACGGCCACGGACAGGTGTACCACACCAACCGCGACTGGGAAGACAGCTATCGCCAGCGCTGGCAGTTCGACAAAATTGTGCGTTCCACTCACGGTGTAAACTGTACAGGCTCCTGTAGCTGGAAAATTTATGTCAAAAATGGGCTGGTGACGTGGGAGACACAGCAAACCGACTACCCGCGTACACGCCCCGACCTGCCAAACCATGAACCTCGCGGCTGCCCGCGTGGCGCCAGTTACTCCTGGTATCTGTACAGTGCAAACCGGCTCAAATATCCGCTGGTACGCCGCCGGTTGATTGAGCTATGGCGAGAGGCGCTGGCTCAGCATAGCGATCCGGTGCTGGCCTGGAATGCCATTCAGAGCGATCCGCAAAAAAGCCAGAGCTACAAGCAAGTTCGTGGACACGGCGGATTTATCCGCTCAAGCTGGAAAGAGCTGAATCAACTGATTGCGGCAGCGAATGTCTGGACCATCAAACAGTTCGGGCCGGATCGTGTGGCGGGTTTTTCTCCCATTCCAGCAATGTCGATGGTTTCTTATGCCGCAGGCACGCGTTACCTGTCCCTTCTCGGGGGAACGTGCCTGAGTTTTTATGACTGGTATTGTGACTTGCCCCCCGCCTCACCAATGACCTGGGGCGAGCAAACCGACGTTCCTGAATCCGCCGACTGGTATAACTCCAGTTACATCATTGCCTGGGGCTCAAACGTGCCGCAGACCCGTACACCTGATGCCCACTTTTTTACTGAAGTCCGCTATAAGGGCACAAAAACTGTTGCCATCACGCCAGATTTCTCAGAAGTGGCCAAACTCAGCGATCAGTGGCTTGCACCGAAGCAAGGAACCGACAGCGCCCTGGCAATGGCGATGGGCCATGTGATCCTCAGGGAATTTCACCTCAACAATCCGAGCGAGTATTTCCTCAACTACTGCCGCCGTTATACCGATATGCCGATGCTGGTTCTGCTTGATGAACTGCCCGATGGCCGGGTTGTACCGGGGCGAATGCTGCGTGCCGCCGATCTGGCAGACGGGCTTGGCGAGGTGAATAACCCAGAGTGGAAAACAATCGCCTTTAATATTGCCGGCAACCTGGTTGTGCCCAATGGTTCAATTGGTTTTCGCTGGGGTGAAAAAGGCAAATGGAATCTCGAATCCGTATCAGCGGGCCAGGAAACCGAGCTAACACTCTCACTGCTGATCACCCACGATAGCATCGCCGACGTCGCTTTCCCCTATTTTGGCGGCAATGAAAACCCGCATTTTCGCAGCGTGAAACAAGAGCCGGTGTTGATTCGCCGCGTGCCCAGCAAGACGCTGACGCTGGCAGACGGCAGCCAAAAACGCGTCGTCAGCGTCTACGATCTGGTGCTGGCAAACTATGGTCTGGATCGGGGGCTTGAGGATAGCAACGCGGCAACAGATTACGCCGCCATCACAGCCTACACCCCTGCCTGGGCAGAGCAGATCACGGGCGTTCCTCGTCATCAGATAGAACAAATCGCCCGTGAATTTGCCGATACCGCCAATAAAACCCACGGTCGTTCAATGATCATCCTCGGCGCGGGGGTGAACCACTGGTATCACATGGATATGAACTACCGGGGAATGATCAACATGCTGGTCTTCTGCGGTTGTGTCGGGCAAAGCGGAGGCGGATGGTCGCACTATGTCGGCCAGGAAAAACTCCGCCCACAGACAGGCTGGCTGCCGCTCGCCTTTGCCCTGGACTGGAACCGTCCGCCGCGTCAGATGAACAGCACGTCTTATTTTTACAACCATGCCAGCCAGTGGCGTTATGAAAAACTGACCGCGCAGGAACTGCTTTCACCGCTGGCCGATGCATCGAAATTTACTGGCCACCTGATCGACTTTAACGTTCGTGCAGAGCGTATGGGCTGGCTGCCCTCGGCCCCACAGCTTAACCTCAACCCGTTACACATCAAAGCTCGCGCCGACGCCGCCGGAATGACGCCCCAGGAATACACCGTCCAGGCGTTAACGTCGGGGGATATTCGCTTTGCCTGCGAGCAGCCAGATAGCGGCAGAAACCATCCGCGAAATTTGTTTGTCTGGCGCTCTAACCTGCTCGGCTCCTCCGGAAAAGGCCACGAGTACATGCTTAAGTACCTGCTCGGGACAGAAAGTGGTATTCAGGGTGATGCGTTAGGTTCCACTGACGACGTCAAACCCGAAGAGGTGGAGTGGCAGACCACCGCCATTGAGGGCAAGCTGGATCTGCTGGTGACCCTTGATTTTCGCATGTCGAGCACCTGCCTGTTCTCCGATATCGTTCTGCCAACGGCGACCTGGTACGAGAAAGACGACATGAATACCTCGGATATGCATCCGTTTATTCACCCTCTTTCAGCCGCCGTTGATCCTGCATGGGAATCCCGCAGCGACTGGGATATTTACAAAGGCCTGGCTCAGGTTTTCTCTGAGGTGTGCGTCGGCCATCTGGGAACCGAAACCGATGTGGTACTCCAGCCGTTACAGCATGACTCCCCGGCGGAACTCTCCCAGCCGTTTGATATCCAGGACTGGCGCAAAGGCGAATGCGATTTAGTCCCGGGAAAAACCGCCCCCTCTATTGCCGTAGTCGAACGTCATTACCCGGACACTTACGAACGCTTTACCGCCCTTGGCCCGCTGATGGATAAGCTCGGTAATGGCGGTAAAGGCATTTCATGGAATACCCAACACGAGGTCGATTTTCTCGGGAAGCTGAATTACGTCAAGCCCGATGGCCCGGCGAAAGGCCGTCCGCGCATCGACACCGCGATTGACGCCTCAGAGGTGATCCTCGCCCTTGCTCCGGAAACCAACGGCCAGGTGGCCGTCAGAGCCTGGCAAGCGCTCGGGCAACTGACGGGGCGGGAACACACGCACCTGGCGCTTAACAAAGAAGACGAGAAGATCCGCTTTCGCGATATCCAGGCTCAGCCACGCAAAATCATCTCCAGCCCAACCTGGTCTGGTCTTGAAAGCGAACATGTCTCCTACAACGCAGGTTATACCAACGTACATGAGCTGATCCCGTGGCGCACGCTCTCCGGTCGTCAGCAGTTGTACCAGGATCATCAGTGGATGCGGGCCTTTGGCGAGAGCCTGGTGGCCTACCGTCCACCGATTGATACCCGAAGTCTCACCCACATGCGCGAGATCCCGCCAAACGGCTTCCCGGAAAAAGCGTTGAACTTCCTGACGCCTCACCAGAAATGGGGCATTCACTCCACCTACAGTGAAAACCTGCTGATGCAAACCTTGTCGCGCGGCGGGCCGATTGTCTGGATCAGCGAAACCGACGCCAAAGCGCTTGGGATTGAAGATAACGACTGGATTGAAGCCTTCAATGCCAACGGCGCACTCACCGCCAGGGCGGTGGTCAGCCAGCGAGTCCCGCCAGGGATGACCATGATGTACCACGCTCAGGAACGCATTCTGAATATTCCGGGTTCCGAAGTCACAGGACGCCGTGGTGGGATCCATAATTCGGTCACGCGCGTCTGCCCGAAACCGACTCACATGATTGGCGGCTATGCCCAGCTGGCCTACAGCTTCAACTATTACGGAACCGTCGGCTCGAACCGCGACGAGTTCATCATGATCCGCAAAATGAAAAACATTAACTGGCTGGATGGTGAAGGTCGGGATCAGGTACAGGAGGCGAAAAAATGAAGATACGCTCACAGGTTGGAATGGTACTGAATCTCGATAAGTGCATTGGCTGCCATACCTGCTCGGTGACGTGCAAAAACGTCTGGACCGGACGCGAAGGTATGGAATATGCGTGGTTTAACAACGTCGAAACCAAACCGGGGATCGGTTACCCGAAAAACTGGGAAGATCAGGAAGAGTGGCAAGGCGGCTGGGTTCGTAGCATTACAGGCAAACTCACGCCGCGTCTTGGCGGGCGCGTGGGCGTGCTGTCAAAAATCTTCGCGAACCCCTCCCTGCCGGGCATTGACGACTATTACGAGCCCTTCACTTTCGATTATCAGGACCTGCACCGTGCGCCAGAAGGCGACCACCTGCCAACCGCCCGCCCACGCTCGCTGATTAGCGGTAAACGCATGGATAAAATCACCGGCGGCCCTAACTGGGAAGAGTTGCTCGGCGGCGAATTTGAAAAACGCGCCCGTGACCGTAACTTCAATACGATCCAGAAGGAGATGTACGGGCAGTTTGAAAACACCTTCATGATGTATCTGCCACGCCTGTGCGAACACTGTCTGAACCCAAGCTGTGTGGCAACCTGCCCAAGTGGCGCCATTTATAAACGTGAAGAAGACGGTATCGTGTTGATCGACCAGGACAAATGCCGTGGCTGGAGGATGTGCATCAGCGGCTGTCCCTACAAAAAAATCTACTTCAACTGGAAAAGTGGAAAATCAGAAAAATGCATTTTCTGCTATCCGCGCATTGAATCCGGCCAGCCGACCGTCTGCTCGGAAACCTGTGTCGGACGCATTCGCTACCTCGGTGTGTTGCTGTACGACGCAGATCGTATTGAGGAGGCCGCCAGCACCGAACACGAAACTGACCTCTATGAACGCCAGTGCGATGTGTTCCTGAACCCACACGACCCGGCAGTCATCGAAGAGGCATTCAAGCAAGGCATTCCGCAAAACGTCATTGAGGCTGCACAACGTTCGCCGGTCTACAAAATGGCAATGGACTGGAAACTCGCCCTGCCGCTGCACCCGGAGTACCGCACCTTGCCGATGGTCTGGTATGTACCGCCGCTGTCTCCAATTCAGTCTTATGCCGATGCAGGTGGCTTGCCTAAGAGTGATGGCGTTCTGCCTGCGGTGGAAAGTCTGCGCATTCCGGTGCAATACCTGGCAAATATGCTCAGCGCAGGCGATACCGGTCCGGTTCTGCGTGCCCTGAAACGCATGATGGCGATGCGCCACTATAAACGCTCGCAAACCGTGGAAGGCGTGACCGACACCCGCGCCATCGAAGAGGTTGGTCTGAGCGTGGAGCAGGTCGAAGAGATGTATCGTTACCTCGCTATTGCCAACTACGAGGACCGGTTTGTGATCCCGACCAGCCACCGCGAAATGGCGCGCGATGCCTTCCCGGAGAAAAACGGCTGCGGCTTTACCTTTGGGGACGGTTGCCACGGGTCCGATACAAAATTCAACCTCTTCAACAGTCACCGCATTGATGCCATCAACATTGCCGAAGTGCGTGAACATGGGGAGGGAGAATAATGCAGATCCTCAAAATCATCGCCCTGCTGATTGAATACCCTGACGAGGTGCTCTGGGAAAGCCGTGATGAAGCGCTATCCCTGATAGCGCGAGACCTCCCCCGGCTACAGCCCTTTGCACAGCAACACCTGGACGCCCCCTTGCTGGATAAACAGGCACAGTGGTGCGAAGTCTTTGAGCGGGGACGTGCGACGTCATTACTGCTGTTTGAGCATGTACATGCCGAGTCCCGCGATCGCGGCCAGGCGATGGTGGATCTGATGGGCCAATACGAGAAAGCCGGGTTACAGCTGGACTGCCGCGAGTTACCGGACTACCTGCCGCTCTACCTGGAATACCTGAGTATCGTCACCGATAACGAGGCGCGGGAAGGGCTACAAAATATCGCGCCGATCCTGGCCCTGATTGGCGGACGCTTAAAGCAGCGTGATGTGGCGCATTATCAGCTATTTGATACGCTTCTTTCTCTTGCGGGAAGCCCGTTAACCAGTGACAGCGTCAACAGACAGGTCGCAACGGAAGCGCGCGATGATACACGACAGGCGCTGGATGCGGTCTGGGAAGAGGAACAGGTGAAGTTTATCGAAGACAACGCCACATCGTGTGACAGTTCACCGATGCAGCAATATCAACGACGCTTTAGCCAGGACGTTGCACCGCAGTACGTGGACGTCAGTGCCGGAGGCCCAAAATGATCCAATACCTCAACGTCTTTTTTTACGATATCTACCCTTACCTGTGCGGTACGGTGTTTTTTCTGGGAAGCTGGCTACGTTACGACTACGGGCAATACACCTGGCGGGCTTCATCAAGTCAGATGCTGGACAAACGCGGGATGGTGCTGTGGTCGAACCTGTTCCACATCGGAATTCTGGGGATCTTCTTCGGGCATCTCTTCGGAATGTTGACCCCGCACTGGGTCTACTCCTGGTTTCTGCCGATGTCGCAGAAACAGCTGATGGCGATGATCGCGGGTGGCATATGCGGCGTACTCACGCTGGTGGGAGGCGCTGGATTACTGATTCGCCGCCTGACCAATCCCCGTATTCGCGCAACCTCCTCCACCGCCGATATTTTGATCCTCTGCGTGCTGCTGGTGCAGTGCATCCTGGGACTCACCACAATCCCCTTTTCTGCGCAACACCCCGACGGCAGTGAAATGCTGAAACTGGTGGACTGGGCGCAGGCGGTGGTAACGTTTCACGGCGGAGCCTCGGCCTATCTTGATGGCGTGGCCTTTATCTTCCGTGTGCATCTGGTTCTGGGGATGACTATCTTTCTGTTGTTTCCGTTCACCCGCCTGGTACATGTGTGGAGTGCGCCAGTGGAATATTTAACCCGCAGGTATCAGGTGGTACGGTCGCGGAGATAAGTGTTTCCATATAGCGGTCAAAAGGTCTGTTTTTACGGGTAATAGCAGCAGACCTTTTATTTTCCGCGAATAACAAACACCACACTCCTTATATTCACGCCGCAAATATGTTCATTTAAAATATTAAAAAAATGAGATCGCCATCATCCTGTAAAAATAAAAAACATCACTCACCCTGCAACCAGCTAATATAAAAACAAATCTGACGTTATTTAAAGCGCTACGGCGTTTTAAATGCCTGTCACTTTAAGTCCTGCCTAATCTGTATATAAGACACCATACATTATTGTCTAATCGTGGGAGATAATCATGCCATCCTATGTCATGTCTGTTCGTAAAGTATCCAGAGGAAAATTTACCGCTGATGTCGGCGATACCCATTATCTGATCGTCCCTGATGGACAGGACCCAAGTCCGGGCCATGCCGTCCCGGCAGAAGTGTGGTTTAACAAGATCACTCAGGGCGCACAATGGCAAAACGAAAAAGGCGAAAAGCGCGGTGACCTGCTGTTTTCTGCCCATGGATACAATATGAGCGAAAGCGAAGTGGTTGAGCGCCATCGGCTTCTGGCAAACGGATTATCTGAATTTGGTTTCAAGGGCATTGTGGTCTCATTTGACTGGCCTTGCGACGATAAAGCCCTCGCGTATTTGCCCGATCGCCACAAGGCAAAACTCACCGCGATGCGGCTTATGTCGGAGGGCATTGCCTATGTCTCCGCCAGGCAAAAACCAGACTGTCCAATTAACATTCATGTTTTAGGCCATTCAACAGGAGCTTATGTCTTAACGGAAGCCTTTGATGATGCGGATGATACCAACCTGCCTAACAGTGCCTGGAAAGTCAGCCAGATTATTTTTGTTGCCGGAGATGTTTCCAGCGGAACAATGTCAACCCCGGACCCAAGAAGTGACTCCATTTATCGCCACTGCATTCGTCTGACCAACTATTCAAGCCGACGCGACCAGGCGCTGGATATATCTAACGTGAAACGTGCAGGGGTTGCCCCTCGTGTGGGGCGGGTGGGTCTTCCGGATGACGCCCCGGCAAATGCGATTAATGTCGATTGCACTGACTATTTTAAACTGCTGGAAGACGATTCAACGATTCGCGAACAGGATGAACCCAATGGAATAAAAGGAATGCCGACCCACTCATGGTATTTTGGAAATAAAATTTTTACGCATGATCTCTTTTGTACATTAATTGGTATAGATCGCTTTACTATTCCAACGAGATCGATTGACCGGGAGGGGAAAACAATACTGGTACGTTAACCCCTGTGCCAACATCCCTCTCCTTTCGGAGAGGGAATTACAGCTATTTCCCCGCCTGCGGATGGGTATCAAACCCGGCCATGACCGCCGTCAGTTCTGCCAGCGAAAAACCGTGTTTAGGATCGTCAACGCCCAAACCAAAGCGCTCCTGCATCAACTGGTAAAGAGCCTCAGCATCCGGTAAGTGGATTTGCTCTTCCACATGCGCACCCTGCCAGTGGGTAAAATGGAAGTTGGTCAGCGTCAGTTTGCCACCGTCGGGGAGATGACGGCACATCAACAGATGGTGGCGGAAATGCGATTGCGGCCAGTGGGCCGACCAGAAATTGCCCATCACATAATCGCTAAAATATTGCGTCGTCAGATCAAAATGGTACATCGATTGCCAGTGTTCATGATGGCGGAACTGTAAAACCCAGTCGTTGCCTTCACTCAGCAGACGGTACAGACCGTGCGGCGTGGCCTGCTCCTCATTGGCGAGTAAACGGATTGGCCCGGTCAGCGTCTGCCCGCCAAACCCGACATCGGCGATCCAGCGTTCGCCATTCACTTCGACCAGCAGCAACCGGTGGGTGCGCGGCGGCATCTGAGGCGGAGCAGACAGCACCACGCGCCCCAGAACGCTGCGAACGTTAAAACCGGTTTCACGTAAAACGCGCTCAAAAAGACCATTTTGCTCAAAGCAGTATCCGCCACGCCGGGCTGTAACCAGTTTGTCAGCGATACTTTGGTCATCGAGGTGAATCTCTCGCGGCAAAACGACGTCAATATTCTCGAAGGGAAACGCGCCGTTGTGCTGCAAATGCAAGGCGCGAAGGGTATCAAGATCGACCGAAACGGGCTTCTGCCAGCCCGTACGGGCGAAATACGCGTTCAGAAATGGAGACATATTTGAGCTTCCTTGTTTAGATATTCCCTGTTTATAAACTATTTTTATCCGCTCACTGGTGCAAAAGTGCTTTTTTATCCGCGCGCGCTACGCTGCATGATCCCGAGTGCACTCAGCATCAAAACCAGCCCGGTCAAAAGCGTCAACGTCGCCATGGCCATACCTTGTCCGACGGAACCTTGCTCAAACTGACGCCAGATAAACACCGACACCGTCTGCGTTCCTGCCGGAGCCAGTAACAGAGATGTCACCAGCTCGCGTGAAGCAATGGCAAACACCATCAGCATCGCGGCCAGCAGTGCAGGCGAAACCAGCGGCATGACAATAAAGCGCAACGCCTGAAACGCAGAAGCACCGTGAACGCGGGCGGCAGGCTCCAGATTCCCCCCCAACTGTCGCAACGCACTGCTGACGTAACGTACCGGCCACGGAAGCAACAAACAACAATAGGACAGCAACAGAATGACCCAGGTATTGTAAGGCGACACGGGCAAGCCGGGGCGGTTCCAGAGCAGGATCAACCCGACACCGACAACAATTCCGGGGAGTGCGGCAGGCATCAGCGATAGCGCATCAAGCGCGCCGCGCCCTTTTATCTTCTGAACAACGACCAGCCAGGAGGCCAATAACCCTAACCCTCCCGTGAGACACGCTGCGCCAAGAGCCAGCGACAGGCTGGTTCCTAACGCCGCAAGCGCATCCCCTTGCTGGCTAAAGAGCGCCACGTAATGTGACATTGTCACATTTGACAGTGTCACACCGCCGGATAATGTGCCCAGCACTCCAGAAAGTGCCATGGAGAGTCCCGGCAAAATCACCGCGATGATCCCGACGCTGCCCATGATTATCACCATCGGCAGCGCATACACCCCGGCATGTGCCCCCGTGTTTTCCGTCGGCTTACCGGTGATGCTGGTAACATCATGCTGACCTGTCAGTTTTTTCTGTACACCCCATGCACAAAGCGCAATGACCACGAGGACCACCGACAACATCGAGGCCCCGGAAAGATCAACCGGCCAGTCCGCCAGTTTTTTCTCGATATCGGTGGTGAGCATCACCACTCCGGCTCGCGTACCCAACGCTGCGGGTACGCCGAACTCCTCAATCGCCAGCGTAAACGCCAGTAACATCCCCGCCGCCAGTGACGGAGAAAGCATCGGCAATGTGATATGCCAGAATGCCCTTCCGGCACTTGCACCATGCACGCGGGCGACCAGTGCCAGTCGCTGGCCGCTCGCCAGCAAACTGCGCGAGACGGCAAAATAGATCACCGGAAAAATATTCAGCGCCATCACCAGAACAATACCGGTTTTGCTGAACAGTAAATCATTCAGGTTTAGGCCGGTTAACTGCTGGAGATAGCCGTTGGTTTGCAGAACCAGCATCCACGACAACGCAGAAATATAGGGCGGCGTTAAAAAAGGAATAAGGAACAGGAGATCCCACATGCGTGGCAGTGGCAGCGCAAACAATCCACGAGCCACACCTAGCGGGAAACCTATCAGGGCACTCACCAGCGCGACGCCCAGCGCTATCTGCAACGTACCGCCCAGCATGGCCGGTAATTGCGGCTCCGCCAGTAACACGGTTACACCGCTAAACGCCCCCTGAAGTGAGCCTGCACTGAACTGGGGAAATACGGCCTGAAACACGATAAATGAGAGCGGAAGCGCGACCAGGATCACCAGCAGTGCCAGCGTCATCATGGACAAAATTCGTTGATTCACGAGACGTTCCTGAATACGGGGGTTGCCCCCCGTCGGGTAATTTAGAGGGCGAAAAGGGTGTTAAAACGCTTGAGGATCTCGCTGCGCACGCTTGAACCATCGCTCCTGGTCGGCAGGATTTTCAGCTCATTCAACAGCGGGCGTTTGGCCTTCACGTCTTCACGCGCAGGCATCAGCCAGGCGTCGGCCACCATGGCCTGACCTTCCGGCGACAGAACATAGTCGACAAAGGCTTTTGCATCATCTGCGTGTTGCGAGGATTTGAGGATCATCATCGGGCGTGGCGCAATCACTGTCCCGCTGGCCGGGAAGATTACTTTCAGGGATTCGCCCTGGCTAATGTTGCCATACGAGACATAATCCACCGCACCAAATACAGCGGCTTTCGCCCCCTGCATGACCGGTGTGACCGCCTGGGCATTTGGGCCGCTGACGACCATGCCATTTTTCTTCAGCTCATCAAATAGCGCCCAGGCTTTGTCCCCCATGCCGTTTTGCAGACCGATCAGCAAATCAAGTGAGGCGCCTGATAACGCCGGATCTGGCGTAGTCACTTTGTCTTTAAAGGCCCCGGAGGTGAGGTCCTGCCACTCTTTTGGCTCCGGCGTACCGCTTTTGGTATTCCAGACGATCCCCAGTGCTGATACCCCCTGAGCTACATAGTCAGCGGTTTTAAGCTCAGCCGGAACCTTCTCTGCATTCGCACTTTGGTACGGCAACAACCAGCCGCGCGTATGTAAATCTTCCGCCGTGTCCCAGGAGGCAGAGATCAGAATATCGGCCTGCGGGTTAGCCTGCTCGGCTTCAAGACGGGCCATCACTTTTCCGGTGGTCGCCTGGAAGATATCGACCTTCACGCCGGTTTTCTTTTCAAACCCGGTCGCCAGATTCTTCGCCAGTGACCCTGGCCCTGCTGTGTATACCGTCAGCGCATGGGCGCTGGACATCATGACGGACGATAACGCCATTGCGAGCAAAACTCCTTTTTTCACGGACATGGTGGTTTTCATGCGAACTCCCCTGAGGTTGAAATCAAACGATCGGCAGCGATGCTGCCAGCAGATAAATGCACGATGCGGTCGGCCAGGATTTCAGCCTCCCGGCGATCATGGGTAACGTACACGGCAGTGGTCCCGAGCTGGCGCAACAACGACGACATCTCCAGGCTCAGCGATTCACGCAGTTCGCTGTCAAGGTTGGAGAGCGGTTCGTCAAACAGCAGCACCCTGGGTTCAGCGACAATCGCCCTCGCCAGCGCCACGCGCTGTTGTTGTCCGCCCGATAAGCCAGCAGGTTTTCGTGCAGCAAACTCTCCCAGCCCGACACGCGCTAAAGCCTGCATGACGCGGCTTTCGCGTTCCTGACGAGGGATATTACGCATCCTGAGGGGAAAGGCCACGTTCTGCCCGACCGTCATATGCGGCCACAGAGCGTAGTCCTGGAAGACCATACCGATATCGCGAGCCTCTGGAGGCAGGGACCAGCCTGCTTTCGCCACCTGACGTTCAGCAAAATGGATTTCACCCTGTGCGGGGTGTGATAGCCCGGCCAGCAGCCGTAAGAGCGTACTTTTCCCGCAGCCTGATGGACCCAGCAGCGCAACCACGCTGCCCGCCTCAATGTGCAGATCGATCTGATTCAAAACAGTGTTCGCACCAAAAGCGTACGAGACGCCTTTAAGCGTTATTGACGTGAGCATATTGTTATCCTCTTTGGGATTTACTGCCCGCCACTGTAGGCAGCCAGTGTGACGAATACATGACGCTAATGTTGCGTCTTGATTTCCTCTGCACTTCAGTCGTTTAATGCCAGCAAGCACATATAAGAGGAATAACGATGAGCCACTTCCGCCCTGTCGATTTAAAACATGCCAGCCGCTTGCTTAATCATGGCCCGACGGTGCTGATCACCAGCCGGGATGAAACCATTAACCGTCGCAACGTGATGGCGGCAGCCTGGTCGATGCCCGTCGAATTTGAGCCGCCTCGTATCGCAATCGTGGTCGACAAAAGCGCCTGGTCACGCGAACTGATTGAGCGCAGTGGCAAGTTTGGCATTGTGATCCCAGGCGTTGCCGCCGCTAACTGGACCTACGCAGTGGGCAGTGTCAGTGGTCGTGACGAAGATAAATTCAACTGCTACGGGATCCCGGTGGTGAATGGCCCGGAACTGGGTCTGCCGGTTATTGAAGAGAAATGTCTGGCGTGGATGGAGTGCCGTTTATTGCCAGTCACTTCAGCCGCAGAGAAATATGACACCCTGTTTGGCGAAGTGGTGTCTGCCGCAGCGGATGAGCGTGCATTTGTCGCAGGTCGTTGGCAATTTGATGATGACAAACTGAACACGCTGCACCATCTGGGCGCCGGAACCTTTGTAACCAGTGGGAAAATGGTGAAAGCACCGGATTGATTAAGTCAATCATATCCAGCTGAAATATAATGGTTTTCCATAACATCTCATGCTTATCGTTATGACAGGAATCGGTGGATGTTTTCGAAGCTGCATTCGCTACTTCTCTTTAATAGAAATGACACGGCAGCCTTATGGCCACCGTGTCAGACTGATTAACTCTTCACTCGCCGCGCTATAATCTCATCCGCCACATTGCGTGGTGCTTCCGCGTAATGGTGGAACTCCATGCTGTAAGTCGCACGCCCTTGTGACATGGAGCGCAGCGTGGTGGCATAGCCAAACATCTCGGCCAGCGGGACATCGGCGCGAATAATTTGGCTGCCATACCGCTCTTCCATCCCCTGCACCATACCGCGACGGGAAGAGAGATCGCCCATGATATTCCCGGCGTACTCTTCCGGTGTTTCCACCTCCACATGCATGATCGGTTCGAGGATCGCCGGGTCAGCTTTACGCGCCCCCTCTTTAAAGCCAAAGATCGCCGCCATGCGGAAGGCCATTTCAGACGAGTCGACATCATGATACGAACCAAATGTCAGCGTCGCTTTCACATCAACAACCGGATAACCCGCCAGCACACCTGTGTTCATCGCTTCGCGTAGCCCTTTTTCCACAGATGGAATGTACTCACGCGGAACCACACCGCCTTTGGTGGCATCTTCGAAAACAAAGCCACTCCCCGCCGCAAGCGGTTCAAGACTGAGGACAACGTGTCCGTATTGCCCTTTCCCGCCGGACTGACGAACAAATTTCCCTTCAATGTCTTTCACGGCTTTGCGCAAGGTTTCACGGTAAGTCACCTGCGGACGTCCGATATTCGCCTCAACGCCAAACTCACGTTTCATGCGGTCAACAATGATTTCCAGGTGCAGTTCGCCCATACCGGAAATAATCGTCTGGCCAGACTCTTCGTCAGTATGCAGACGGAATGACGGATCTTCCGCCGCCAGGCGCTGCAACGCGATGCCCATTTTTTCCTGATCGGCCTTGGTTTTCGGCTCGATCGCCAGTGAAATAACCGGGTCCGGGAATTCCATTCTTTCGAGCGTAATCACGGCATCCGGGTCGCAGAGCGTGTCACCCGTGGTGACATCTTTTAATCCTACACAGGCCGCGATATCGCCCGCCCGCAACTCGTCCACTTCATGACGATCGTTCGCGTGCATTTGCACAATACGGCCAATGCGCTCTTTCTTGCCCTTCACCGGGTTATAAACCGCATCGCCTTTTTTCAGCACGCCGGAATAGACGCGGATAAAGGTCAACTGGCCGACATACGGGTCAGTCATCAGTTTGAACGCCAGCGCGGAGAACGGCTCGTCATCAGAGGGATGTCGTTCTGCATGCTGACCTTTTTCATCCAGGCCATCAATCGCAGGCACGTCCAGTGGCGACGGCATCAGCTCGACAACAGCATCGAGCATGCGCTGTACCCCTTTGTTTTTAAAGGCACTGCCGCACAACATCGGCTGGATCTCCCCCGCAATAGTACGGATACGTAACCCCTTGATGATTTCAGCTTCATCAAGTTCGCCCGTTTCCAGATACTTATCCATTAGCTCGTCACTGGCTTCAGCGGCGGCTGACACCATTTTCTCGCGCCAGGTTTGCGCCGTCCTCAGCAGGTCATCCGGAACGGGACCGTAACTGAAGGTCATCCCCTGGGTTGCGTCGTCCCACAAAATGGCGCGCATTTTAATGAGATCAACCACACCGGTGAAATGTTCTTCTGCACCGACCGGGATCACAATCGGAACCGGGTTCGCTTTCAGACGGTCCTGCATCATCTGCACTACACGGAAGAAATCAGCCCCCGGGCGGTCCATTTTGTTGACGAAAGCCAGACGTGGCACATGGTATTTGTTGGCCTGCCGCCACACAGTTTCCGATTGCGGCTGTACGCCACCAACCGAGTCATACACCATCACTGCGCCGTCAAGCACACGCATGGAACGTTCCACTTCAATGGTGAAATCCACGTGCCCTGGGGTGTCGATGATATTGATCCGGTGCGGTTCAAAACCTCTGTCCATACCCGGCCAGAAACAGCTCACGGCAGCAGACGTGATAGTGATCCCGCGCTCCTGCTCCTGCGCCATCCAGTCCGTTGTTGCCGCGCCATCGTGGACTTCACCCAGTTTGTGGCTCATACCGGTGTAAAACAGGATGCGCTCAGTGGTGGTCGTTTTACCGGCATCGATATGCGCGGAGATACCGATGTTGCGATAACGTTCGAGAGGGATGGGTCGGGGCATGATAGATCCTTAGTCAGTTTGACATGCAATGAAAGGCCAGGATGGCCTGATGTTCGTTCGTTTGCTATAATAGTCCTATTGTACGAGTATAATCGAACTATTTTTTACTGATTGACCTATTGTTGATATAGCTCAATCTGATATCAGACGCAGGAAAACTATGATCCCAAACCATCCAGAACCCGAACAAATACAGCTTGAAAACGTGCTTTTCGCCCTTGGAAACCCGCTCCGATTGGCGATTATCCGTAAGCTTGCCGACGGGAGTGAACTGAATTGCAACGCCTTGCGTCCGGAAGATGTGGTGAAATCCACGATGACACACCACTGGCGGGTGCTGCGTGACAGCGGCGTGATCTGGCAACGACCTCAGGGGCGGGAAAATATGATTTCACTGCGCAGAGACGATCTTGACGCCCGCTTTCCGGGCCTGATGGACACATTGCTGCAGGTGATGTAAGCCAGGTTGATGGATAAACAGCATCGACCCGAAATCGTCGATGCTGTTGGTATAAATCAGGCAGATTCAGGATCCAGAAGCGACGTTCCATAAGAATTGTCGACGGTACAGCGCCAGCGGTTGTCATGTTCTTGTCGAAAGACGTAGGTTGCCCGGCGCGTTGTCTCTGCCATCCCACCCTGACCATCAGGAAAACGCAGCAACGTTTCCATAATCACCAGCGCATTCCCTCCACCTTCGATAATCTGCATTTCGCCCTGCTCAACAACCAACTGCCCCTGAAAATAATCAGAAATGGCCATAAAAGCGTTGCGAATATTCTCTTTTCCGGTCGCAATCATGCCGGGCTTAATCACCAGCGCGGCATCTTCAGCATAGTGATCCATCAGCGCATCATAATCTTTTGCTGAGATCGCCCGGTCACATGATTCAATAATGTGTCGTATCGGATGCGACGGCATCTGCGTTTCTCCTGTTAAGTACCCAACCCGCGCCAAAGACCGCTGGAGAGATCATTCGCGAAGCGCTTCACGTGCAGCAACGTGAACACATTCACTAAGACGTTCTAACAAGGTCAATTTTAAACTCCATCGATGCCAATATAACCGGGTATCGACAGGATTACCCTCTGCTATTTCGACCAGTATTCCCTTATCCCGAAAAGGTTCAGAAAGGTGTTCGGGAAGCATCCCCCACCCCAGTCCGCGCAAAACTGCGTGAAGATAGGCCGATGTTGAGGGTATATATTGTGACGGTGGCTCAATATCACACGATATAACCTTCCGGATGAATTTATTCTGAAGATCATCCTTGTGATTAAACATAATTACCGGTGCATTTTTCAGCGTTTTTTCAGAAATACCGTCGCGGAAATATTCCGCATAATAATCAACAGAAGCGTAGGCTTTATATCGCATGGTCCCCAGGTACTCAACTTTGCATCCCTGAACAAGGGTGGGATCGGCACTTACGGCAGCCATAACTTCGCCTTTTTGCAGCAAGGTTGCACTGTAATCCTGGTCTTCGATTCGCACATCAACAACAATGTTTTGCTCCCTGAATGCCGTATTTATTGCAGACAAGAACCAGCCATCGACTGAGTCCGCATTAACCGCAACTACCGCTTTTCCCTGATATTTTTTCTCCTGAACGGCGAAAAAATCTTTTTCCAGTAATTCTATTTTTTCAGCATATTGATACAGCTCCATGCCCGCCTGGCTGGGTTGACAGGGACTGCCCCTGATAATTAATACCTGCCCAACCTCTTCTTCCAGCACCCGGATCCTCTGACTCACCGCTGAAGGCGTGATATGCAATTTTCGGGAGGCCAGTTCAAAACTCCCATTCCGGATAATCGCCATAAACGTCTCTAAAAAAGAGTAATTGAGTTTCATCTTAAGTTTTTCTTACGCATCTGAATTTTAATTAATTTGCCTTAACCCATTATTTTCATCAACCTGTATTCAATCAATAAACGTGGCTAAAGGGTAAATTCATGACAACAACACTCACGTATTTCCAGGGACGGGCTGGCGATCATAATGACCTCGCCATTCCCGGAGCCCTGGCGCTGGCAAAATGGCTGTCAGACATCACCGGGTTAAATCCTGTTTCCGTTGGGGAACCGGCTCCCGCGTTGAATACAGGCTGGTCAAGTGAATTAACCGCTGCGATGCCGGATTTAAAAAAGATGAAGGCGCATATGGAGAGCGTTTTTACGCATGGCGGGCGTTCTCTTGCCGCCACCAGTCGCTGCGCTGTTTCGCTGGCAACACTACCCGCCCTTGCGAAATACCGTCCTGATGCCTGTATTGTCTGGTTTGATTCGCATGCCGATCTCAATACGCCGTCATCAACCGAGAGCGGTTATTTAGGGGGGCTGGCGCTTTCAGGTCCCACAGGACTTTGGGATTCAGGGCTCGGTAGCGGTTTCTCCCTTGCATCCGTTATCCTCGTGGGGCAACGGGATCTGGATGCATTCGAGAAAAAATGTATTGCTGAAAACAGCGTGGCGTATATTCCATTAGGTGACAATTATCTTGAACAATTACGTCAAAACATAAACGGACGCCCTGTCTATATTCATCTTGATTGCGATGTCATGGAGCCGGGAATTGTCCCCACAGACTACGTTCATCCGCAGGGAATGACGCTTCATGATCTGGAACAGGCTTGTTCCCTGCTGGCGGAATCAACCATCATTGGTCTGGAAATCGCAGAGTTCCAGAATGCATGGACGCCCGATTCAGACCCTGTTTCACCCTCGGAATTAATTAACGCACTGCTGCCTGTTATCAATAAAATCGTGAAACCGAATTAAATACGCTGCAATGAACGCAAAAAAAAGACGACAGTGAGGGTGTCGTCTAAAAGTTGAACATCACAGGTCCTTGAGGGTTAGTCAGGACTTCTCGTTATAAAAACTTAATAAGCCATCAGGCGCAGGGCTAAATCCTCCGGGTAAGGGGAAAAATAGTTCTGCGTCTGCAAATACCGATCAGGATATTCCGCCAGATAATGTTTCAGCAGTGTCAACGGGGCAAGTATCGGTAACACCCCGGCGCGATAGTGGAGGATCACCTCACGCAGTTCGCCGCGCTGACGGGTATTTAGCTGGTCACGAAAGTAGCCCTGAATGTGCATCAGCACGTTCGTGTGGTTTTTCCGTGAGGCATTTTTTTTCAGGATCGTCATCAGCTTCTCGCGGTACGCCACGAAGAAAGCGTCCAGATCGTCCCATTCATGTAACGAGGCGACAAAGGGGCCAATTTCACGGTAGCCAGCCTGGTGATGCGCCAGAAGCTGAAGCTTGTAACGGCTGTGGAAATCCAGCAACGCACGACGAGTCAGGCCGTTAGCCCGCAGCGAATTGAGTTCATGCAGGGCGAACACGCGTTCGACAAAGTTCTCCCGCAGTGCCGGATCGTTCAGGCGTCCATCCTCTTCAACAGGCAGCCACGGGTATTTCTCCAGTAATGACGCGGTAAAAATACCCACGCCCTCTTTTGGCCCACGATTGCCCTGCTCGTCGTACAGTCTCACGCGCTCCATGCCACAGCTAGGGGATTTGGCGCAGACGATAAAACCGGCCAGACCGCCCAGTTGAGGAAGACAGGTGTCGATGAAAGTAGCCATCTTTTCGGTCATATCGTCGTTGGGCGTTTTACTAAAACGTATCCGGGTCTCCCCTTCGGGGGTTTGCACAAGGCGCAGTGCGGGCCGGGGAACAGGCAGACCAATGGACATCTCCGGACAAACCGGTTTGAACATCACCCACTGTGCCAGCCGGTCCATCACAAAGCTCATCCGTTTATGTCCACCGTCAAACCGCACAGCCGAACCAGTTAAACATCCGCTGATCCCAATAACAGGTTGAGTGTTCATGGCGCTATCCTCTTTACTGCTCTTTTCGGGTGAAGAAAAGCGTGACCGTTCCAACGGTAACCCCAAATTTCTTCATCTCGGTTTTATTAAAAAGATGCGTGCCGTCTTGCAGATACATCCAGTCATCAAAATGCAAAAGCAAGGTGCTGCCGCTGGTGTTAATGTTCATGCTGTAGCGCCAGTTGAAGGCATTGCCCGCGGCCTGACCTGTCGCTACCCCCTCAATATCACTCGCCGTACCTTCGTAGCGATCGGCGCTGATACGGCGGATGTACCACGTCCGCTGTTGTTTCTCGCCATCGTCATAGAGGAAGCGTTCGTTCAACGTCAGCGTATCGCCTACGACGTCGCCATTAATCTCGACATGGAAGCGACGCAGTTGTTTGCCGCTGCGACCCTGGACCATGCCCCACGCTTCCGTTTTCCCCTGGAAAAAATGGAAGATATCGAGTGTGGGCTGTTGGGGTCGGTAATCATTTATTTCCGCGCTACAGCCCACCAGCAACATCATGAGCGTCAGACCGAGTATCAGGGTGCGTTTCATTTCCTGCCTCCCATTAACTGCTGACGCAGATCAGGGTATGTAGTGCGTGGGCTAAGCCAGATCGCCAGAAATTGCGTGCTGAACGCTTCTGACTGACGAGGTCCCAGGCGGATAAAGTTTTTTTGCGCCGCAGATGCGCGATACCAGAACTGGCCTTGCTTATTTTCGAACACGAAGGCCAGTTGCGTGCCTGATGCCACATCAGGCCAAAGTGACAGCAGCATGCGAAGCCACTGCTCGCTCTGCGGCTCACGCGCCAGAATGCCCTGCGCCTGCCACTGTTCACGGGTGGCATCGACCAGTGCCTCACGGTCGATATTGCGTTGATAGCGAATGATCAGTGCCTGATCCTGCGAGGGACCGGTATATCGGCCATCTGGCGTACAAAGCTCAGAGGTGTAGAGGGTAAACGGCCCCCAGGTCAGCGTTGCATCGCCCACCTTTTGCCAGGTTAGCCAATCGTCGGCATGTACCGTCGCGATGCCTGTGAGCCACAGCATCAGCAGTAATGAGGTTCTCATTGCCGTTTCCTCATCAACATATGGAAAAACAGCATCAGAACCAGCCAGCCAGGGGACATCACGCTGACGACAATGACGCTCGGTTCCAGAAAGGTGATAGCGCCAAGATGGTGACCAATGACATACGCCACCGGTCCACCAACCGTTGCCAGCAGAGCCAGTATCCACCCAGGGATCGTCGCCGTGCAGGTCAGACCTGCCCAGACAGTGGCAAACATTAACCACAAGGCCACCATCCACAATGGCAACAGCCCGTCGCCGTTGAAATCGATAAGCCCGGTCAGCACCCAGAATGCATCCAGTGTGCAGCCAGCAACGGCCAGCAATACTGCGTAAAGACGGTGTGCAGGTGACAGCATGATGCAGGCGAGGATAGCCAGGCCAAGCCATAAAAACAGGCCACGTTCACGAAACAGCACCACCAGCGTCCAGTAGAGATCGAACGCAACCGCCATCAGAAAAACCTGTACATAGCGCTTCATACACGTTCCGCCGTAAGCTGTACCACGCTGATGGTACGTGCGTTAAATCCGGCCTCGCAGTAACCAAAGTAGTAGAGCCACATTCTGCGGAAGCGGTCATCAAAGCCCAGTTTTTCAATATCCTGCCAGGCGTGAACAAAACGCTGCCGCCAGTGCGCCAGTGTGCGGGCATAATCAGGTCCCATGTCAAACACGTTGCGAACGACAAAATCTGTATGACGGGTCATCAGATTGTTCATCGCTGTAATACTCGGCAAAAAACCGCCGGGGAAAATGTAGCGCTGGATAAAATCGACGCTCTTGCTGTAATCCCGGTAGCGCTGATCCTGGATGGTAATGGCCTGGATCGTCATTTTTCCACCTGAGCGAAGACGAGCCTGACAGGTACGGAAGAAAGCGGGTAAGTAACGTTTCCCAACGGCTTCAATCATCTCAACCGAAACCAGCTTGTCATACTCGCCCGTCAGATCACGGTAATCACATAACAGAACCTGCACCCTGTCCTGCAACCCCGACCGGGCGATCCGCTCGGTTGCCCACTGGTACTGCTCCTGCGACAACGTGGTGGTGGTAACACGACAGCCATAGTGACGGGCGGCGTACTCCGCCATCGCCCCCCAGCCCGTACCGATTTCCAGCAGATGATCGCTGGGTTTCAGTTCCAGTTGTTCGCACAGGCGAGACATTTTGGCCTGCTGAGCCAGACCAAGATCCTGTTCACCGTTGGAAAACAACGCGCTGGAATAGAGCAACTCTTCATCCAGAAAGTGCGAGTAAAACGCATTGCCCAGGTCATAGTGTGCGGCGATATTTTCCCGCGCCTGTACTCGGTGGTTTCGCCGCATCCAGTGACGTAAACGTTCAGCGGGATTCCCCAGCAAGCGAAAGCCACACTCCAGACGTCCCAGTACCGATGAGTTTAACGCCACCATCTGCAACAGCGACGTAAGTTGATGTGTCTCCCACTCGCCGTCCATCCAGGCTTCGGCAGCAGCGAGGCTTCCGCCAGTGAGCAGACGCCAGTAAACCCCCGGCGAGACAATGCGAACCTCCGCACGCAGCTCGGCTGAGGTATCGCCAAAATGAAACACCTGCGCCCCATCACGAATGGTGAGTGAGCCTTCCTGAAGGCCGCTCAGCAGACGAAAAAGCAACCAGCGTGCAATACGAACGTTACGCGGAATATCGGGTTCAAGCGCAAAGGCAGGATCGGTCATGATCATTCACTCCTGCTAACGGTGTGGTTGTAAACAGGAACACGCTTGAGCCACAGTCGCAGCGCCTGCCAGTAAATGGCAAGCAGGGTTTTCAGTGTCATAAACGGAAGGCGACACAACAGCGACGTCAGTGATTTACGTGTCAGCGGCTCTCGCTTCAACGCCAGAGTGGCATCGAAAACTTTTGTGGTCCGGTGGTTTTCAATGTGCATATGCAGCGTTTTATCCGGGTTGTTAAAACGCCAGTGGTACACCATGTCCATCGGGTTAAAGGGGGATACATGGAAGGCTTTTTCCAGCGGATGCGCGGCCTGGCCGTCTACGGCATAGTAATGACGTTCATTCCACGGCGTATTCCTCACTTCCGCAAGCACCCAACGCAGAGTCTGGGTACGGTCATAGCAGTAGTAAAAATTGACCGGATTAAAATGGAACCCAAAGTAGCGCAACTGCGTCAGGAGCATGACACGGCCATCAGGATGCTCACCGGTCAGCGACATAAGTTGATTGAGCACGGTGTCTTTAAGCGGTGTGCCCAACGGGTAATCTGCATCATAGAAAGCAGCGGCAGCAAAGCGGTTACGCCGGATACCCACCGAAGGTAATGCCTCCAGCTCATCCAGATCGAGCCAGGCCATAAAAACGCTGTAGCGGAAAGTATGCGTTTTCGGCAACAGACGGCGGTGGCGTAGCACGCCATGGTAAAGGCAGCTATTCATTTGCGTGACCCTCTCCGGCGGCGATCCCCTTCACCACATCCAGCGCGCTCCGCACCCCATCCTCATGAAAGCCGTTGTACCAGTAAGCGCCGCAGTACCAGCTTCGATGAAAACCGTTGATCTCGCTACGACGCGTCTGCGCCCGCCAGCTTTTAGGATTAAACAGCGGATGTTCATAGACAACGCGCTGCCAGACATAGCGTTCATCGACGGCGGTTTCCGGATTCAGGGTTACACAGAACAAGGGCGCATCGTGGGGTAACCCTTGTAAAATATTCATGTTGTAGGTCACACAGGCGCTGGCCTGATCCTGCTCGCTCAGGCGATAGTTCCAGCTTGCCCAGGCACGTTCACGCACCGGGAGCCAGCGTCGGTCGCCGTGTAAAACCACCTCATTACGCTGCCAGCCGATATCCCCCAGCACGTCGCGTTCGGCCTGGGTTGGCTCGTCAAGCAAAGCCAGAGCCTGCGCGGAGTGACAGGCGAAGATCACCTGGTCGAAAGTCTGCCCGGATGTTTCAAGCTGAACCTTTACGCCACCGTCATAGCGGATAACCTGCTGAACGGGTGTATTCAGGTGTAAGGTCAGACGATCGCCAAGCTGGGCCAGTATGGCGCGGATATACTCCCGCGAGCCGCCCGGCACGACGTACCACTGCGGGCGATGGGTAACATCCAGCAGACCATGATGCTCAAAAAAGCGTAAAAAAAGCGGCAGTGGAAAACGGCGCATCTCCCGTAGCGACGATGACCAGATAGCCGCGCCCATCGGTAGAATGTAATGGCGTGCGAAGAACGGGCCGAAGCGGTGCTGTTCAAGGAAGGATTGCAGCGTGGCACTTGGGTCAATGTCGCCCCGCAGCGCCCTCTTCGCCACGCGATTAAAGCGGACAATCTCTTTCAGTAGACACCAGAATTTAGGGTTCACCAGATTACGACGCTGCGCAAACAATGAGCCCAGGGTATGTCCGTTGTACTCAAGACCGCTTTGCGGGTTATGCACTGAGAAACTCATCTGCGTTTTTTGCCCGCTGATGCCCAGTTCGCTTAACAAGCCCATAAAGCGCGGATAGGTGCGGTCGTTATAGACGATAAACCCAGTATCAATGGCATACGTTCCATCTGGCGTGGCAACATCCACCGTCGCGGTGTGTCCGCCTGCCGTGGCGCCGGCCTCGAAAAGCGTCACCTGATGGTGTCCGGCAAGCCGCCAGGCACAGGTCAGGCCGGCAATGCCGCTCCCGATAATCGCGATATTCATGAGCGCACCATCCTGCGCAGTAAAATGTGTTGAACACTTGCCGGAAGTCCCGCCAGCAGGCGCATAACCACACTGAATCCGGTCGGGAACGCAATATGGTTTTTCCCTTTCGCTACACCACGGCGGATCGCCTTAACCGCATCCTCCACACTGACCTGACCGGGCATGGCAAAATCGTTTTTACGGGTCAACGGGGTATCCACAAAGCCCGGCGAGACAACGGTGACAGCAATGCCTTTCGGCTCCCAGTCCAGCCGCAGGCAGTTGGCAAACCAGGTCAGCGCGGCCTTCGACGCACCATAAGCTTCAGCGCGCGGAAAATGCAGCCAGTGCGCCATCGAGCTGATCAGCACCACACGATTACCTGATACCAGCTGTGGCTGAAGTGCAGCCAGGCAGTTCACCGGCCCGAGGAAATTGGTGGTCATCACCCTCTCCACCAGTGACGCGTCCACCCTGCCGTGATCCAGATATTCACAGGTTCCCGCGCACAGGATCACGAGATCGGCGCAGCAATCCTCCAGCGCCTGGCGACAGACGTCCCTGTCAGTCATATCGAACAGGCGAACCGTGATGTTTGGGCTGTACTGGTGGAGTGCCTCCAGCCGGGCCGGGTCTCGCCCGCAGGCGATGACGTGACAACCGTCATCGGCCCAGGATTTCGCGAGCCCGGCCCCAATGCCGGAGCTTGCGCCAGTGATGAGGACAGTCATCATGCGCGCACCCTCCGTTTCACACCGCGAACCGCCCACCCCAACAGCGGAAGGTGTTCGTAGATCATCTCCCCGGCATCGTAGTAATCGCGCTGGCGAACAATCAGGTTATTTTCAACCTCCACCATGGAACACCCCGGTAGCGTGAGCATCTCACCTGCGGCAATGCGTGGGTGCGACCAGTGCATGGTCCAGTTCACGGCAAAACGGTGTCCCTCACTCAGGGGAGAATCGATGGAAAAACGACACTGTTCCACGTTGGTCAGCAGGTGGGTGAAGTAGCGCTGGATCGCAAAAAGACCTTTGTGTTCGCCAAAAGGATCAATAAGCGACGCGTCCGCATCATAGAGCGCGACTAATGCCGACGGAGGCTGGTTATCCAGCCCGGCGTAGTAATCAACAAACCGATCAATGACGGATGACATTGTGCTCATGAGTCTCACCTGGCTGTGAACAACGTGGCGTAATTGCATAATTAAAACTTACACAATTACATAAATTTGTCCAAGTTTATGGCGAACTATTTTTTATAGTTATTATTTTTCAATTTGTTATGTATTTATTTTTGGCGCGATAATTTTTGAAAATTAGACAGCACATCGCTGGCCTGCATACGCTGGCGGCGATGTGTCTACGGCGAGTCTGATGGAAAGAAACGAAATTACAGGGAGATAACGTCGAGGGAAATAACCTGCTGTTGCCAGAGATCTATCTGCTTTTTACGGGCTGCCGTCAGTTTGCCCGTTGTGACCAGCAACCATTTCCGTTCCGGGAAGATCTCCGGGGCCAAGGTGGCCGGTGGTACGGGCAATACATCGATACGGTGGCCCTGACCAGTACGCTTAAGGGCTTCAAGCCAGATTTCACACGGATCGGTCAAATGCCAGCCGGTAATCAGGCAATTATCGCCAGGCGCTCTTTTGTCGCCTTCGAGACAAAACGAGGTGTAGGAGATGATGATCCCATCAAGAATTTCACGCAGGGTCATCATTGCCGGAACATTAGCTGAGACAAGACTGCGCAGAGGGCGCAACACCTCCGTCACCAGTTCAGGACGCGGATATTCACGACCAGAGTCATAAATGAGCTGCCGCAGGGATTCGATTTTCCCCTCTTTCAACCGCTGTAACATGCTCTCTTGCAAGGAGAGCCAGTTGTTAGTCCGTCGTGCACCAGGGCGAGCCAGCAGAGGCTTTACCTGGCTGACAGGAACCCCTTTTTTCACCCAGTCGAGAATTTTAAGCGCCTGCTGGATGTCGTCATCACTGTACAGGCGATGCCCACCATCGGTGCGCAGCGGTTTTAGCAGGCCGTAACGACGCTGCCAGGCGCGAAGTGTGGTCGCATTTATGCCGCAAAGCCGGGAAAATTCGCCGATGGAGTAAGACATGAAGGACACCCGATGACAAAGAATATACTCAATATACTATGAATCATGTCAGGTTGGATGCCGTGGGGCATCTTTGCGCACGACTTTCGCCTCGAAACCGGGAGACAAAAGGTGTTGTCCCCGATTATTTAAACAGCGCGGAAGACAACCCGATAACCATAACGACGCTCATAATCAACTGGATTAAAATGATAAAAAACGCAAGCGTACCGAGAACGGTGATTTTTCGTCGAAGAATGAAGGTAATACCGGAGAGAACGCCCCCAAACAGAACGGTTTTCATCAGGAACGTCAACGGTAAAAATACGACATAGCCTGTATAAACACCTGCCAAACCGATGAGGCCGATCAATAAGCCACCGCAGACACCCCACACCCAGAACGTCATCGACAAACTTAGCTGCCCCGTTACCAGCGTTTTCAACACAACTGCATCCCTTCTGTAATAGTAATAATCGCCATTAAGCCGAAAGATTCGCAGACGGCTCAATCAACAGCACTGACTTTAGAATATCGGCATGCGAAACGGATTATTTAGCTTACGTGTGCAATCAGTATGCCAGGGGAAAAAGGTGAGGTCCGGTAAGCCACATATCTCGTGGCTTACCGGAATCGCGGTTACATGATCCAGCCTAACAGCAGCGTCGCGATAATCACGGTAGATGCACCACCAATGCGGGTCGCGATCTGCGCGAAGGGCATCAGCGACATACGATTCGACGCCGATAAAATGGCCACATCGCCTGTCCCACCCAGACCGCTATGGCAGCAGGTGACAATCGCCGCTTCAACAGGGTACATATTCAGCCGTGACGCAATAAAATACCCGCTTAATGCCATAGCAATCACAATTGATCCACATACCACAACATAGCCGACAGAGAAGACGGAAACGACGCTTTCCAGCGGCACATACAGCATGCCAAGGCCGATCATCAACGGCCACACCAGGGCTGCTGAGACGAATTTGTAGCAACTGTGCGCGCCCTGCTCCATTGATGCCGGGATCACGCTAAAGTACTTGCACAGTACGGCAATCAAAATCATCAGGACCGGGCCAGGAATGTGTACCAGTTTTTCGAATAATCCCCCAACAATGAAAAAGGCACAGACCATCAACAGGCCACCGCCCATCAGTTGAAAGTCGGTTTGCTGCACGCTCTGGGCACTGGCAAACAGACTATTGTCTTCTTTGCTACGCGTTAGCATGCCATTGCCGGAAAGTGCAGGTCGTTTTGTCCCCAGGCGAGCCAGTGTGCCTGCACAGATGATCGCAAAGATATTCCCCACCACAGCGGCCGGAGCCAGTTGTGCAACATAGACATCAGGCGTTTGTCCCAATATCGCCGAGTAGGCTAACGACAGGGGCAAAATCCCCTCACCAATACCGCCACCGATAATCGGAACGATAATGAAGAAAAATGTGTGATACGGGGTATAGCCGAATAAAGAGCCGACCAACAATCCACTCAGTACGGCCATCACCGTCCCCGCCACCAGGGGGACAAACATACGGATCATCCCCTGGATCAGCAGTATTCGGTTCATCCCCAAAATACTTCCCACCACCAGACACGCGATGACGAAATAGAGGAGATTGGCTTCTTTCATCAGCAGATGTACGGTATCCAGCGTATGTTTCTGGAACACCCCGAAATAGACCAGTACCGAAGGCAACATGAGGCACAAGATTGCCGGTCCGCCAATGTCTTTCAGTATCGGGATCTGGCGACCAATTTTGGCAAAGGCAAACCCCAGCGTCATGATGACAGCCAAACCACCGATCATATTTTTAGGCAGCAATCCGGCCCAGGCTGACACCGCAACAATGGTTGCGATCCCGACAAACAGCATCAAAGGTACAGCACCCACTTCGGCATTGCTCAACCCCAGGGCAAAACGCGAAGGTGGCGTTGAAGAAGGAAGTACAGGATTATCTTTCATTTTATCACCTGATTTGTGAGTTCGGATAAACAGAGTTGCAGGAATAAACAGACGTTCATTCCTGAGAGTAAACATGTTCTTAAAAAGAAAATAAAAGTTAAAATGGCCATTTATAAAAACAGGCTCAGTTTGAAAATAGCACGGTGATTTTTAGTGTGAAAGTGACTACCTAACAATGAATGAGCGAAATGTGAACAATGCAGTGATTTTATTTTAAATAACTTAATTCATCATTTTGTAATTAAAGTTATTGACGGCGTTGAAATTTTATTTTTATTTGTGGTTTTATTGTTATTTATCAAAATATGGCGACACAACATCAACACCCTACCTTATCAAACTAAAACAATCATTTTGAAATTAATTAAACCAGAAAGACTGTGACCGTTATCACTCCTGCCCTGTTTTCTAACCGCTAGATTAGCCCATCAACGAAACCCATAAAAAATATACTCTACAGGAAACCCTATGCCCTCATTATTATTACAATCACTGTTTCCACTCGTTTTTATTATGTTACTAGGGTGGTTAAGCGGAAAATTAGGTTATACCCGCCGCGAAGATGCAAACGTCCTGGCGACGGTCGTCATTCGATTTGCACTTCCCTTTCATCTTTTTATTGGAGCACTGAATACTGACCCTAATAAGATAAAAAATCTGACGTTTATGGCCGTTCTGGTTGTCGGTCTGATGGGGTCATATTTACTGACATTATTTATCTCACGCGTGGTGTTTCGCCACGACATCAAGACCAGTGCTATTCAGTCACTTGTGTGTGCTTTCCCGGACATGGCCTATTTTGGTGCGCCGGTCCTCGCCGTATTAATCGGACCTGAGGGTTTTATTGGCGTCCTGATCGGCAATATCATTACCAGTGTCATTATGATTCCACTGGCTATCGTCCTGATTCGTATGGGAGACAAAAGCGACGATGCTTCCCTGAATGCGCTTCACCCTGGGGCCATGATTGCACAGAATCTGATCAAAGCCGCACGCAACCCGATTGTCTGGATACCGGTATCAGGTGTGTTGCTCAGTCTGGCCGGAGTACAGATCCCACATATTCTCAGCATGCCTATTGAGATGGTAGGTAAAGTGTCTGGCGGACTTTCTTTGTTTGCTTTAGGTCTGCTGTTTTATGGCGAACGGCCAACACTTAACGTACAGACGTTTACCAATATCAGTATTAAAAATCTGATTCAACCTGCCATGATGGCCGCTGCGGGCCTTGCATTTGGCTTAAGCCACACGTTATTACAGCAAGTTGTTATTATTGGCGCGACACCATCAGCCATTGCGGCAGGGATGTTTGCCTTACGCAGCGACACCTATATTGATACCGCCTCGTCCTCTATTTTAATTGGCACAGCCGTCGGCGTGCTTACAGAGGGCGTGATGATTTATTTAATATCTTAACTCTGTCTCAACTCATTTATTTACTGAAATACATCTATTTCCCAGGAGTAACACATGTCTCGCAAAGAAGTTCTTTACACCCCGTATAACGGAGCTGTTTTGCTGGAAAATCCGCTGTTAAACAAAGGACTGGCGTTTATTAAAGAAGAACGTGACAATTTCAACCTTCACGGTTTATTACCCCATAATGTGGAAACCATTGAGGAACAGACGGAGCGCGCCTGGAAACAGTTTTGCCATTTTAAAAGTGATATTTCCCGTCACGTTTACCTGCGAAATATTCAGGACACTAACGAGACGTTGTTTTACAATCTGTTGCGTTCACATCTGAAAGAGACTCTGCCGATCATCTATACACCAACAGTGGGTGAGGCCTGCGAACATTTCTCCACTATTTACCGTCGGGCACGTGGTCTCTTTATCTCATGGCCCAACCGTCATCGTATTGATGAAATGCTACAAAGCTTCTCGCGCAATGATATTCGCGTCATCGTCGTGACCGATGGTGAACGAATTCTGGGGCTGGGAGATCAAGGTATCGGCGGGATGGGAATTCCGATTGGGAAATTATCGTTATATACCGCATGTGGCGGTATTCACCCGGCGTCTACCCTTCCGATTATGCTGGATGTCGGAACGAATAATAAAGAACACCTGGACGATCCACTGTATATGGGCTGGCGCCATCCGCGCATCAACGACGATCAGTACGCCGAATTTATGGATATGTTTATTAACACCGTCAAAAATCGCTGGCCGAACGTACTGTTGCAATTCGAAGATTTTGCGCAGAAAAACGCCACTAAACTGCTCCAGCGCTACCGCGATCAACTCTGTTGTTTCAACGACGATATTCAGGGAACCGCCGCCGTGACGACCGGTACGCTGATCGCCGCCGCACATACCGCCGGAACCCGCATCCGCGATCAACGTGTAGTCTTCCTGGGCGGCGACTCCGCAGGTTGTGGTATTGCTGAAAAAATTGTCGCGCTGATGGTCGATGATGGTCTGAGTGAATCAGAGGCTCGCCGTAACATCTTTATGGTGGACCGCTTTGGATTGCTGACGGATGACATGACCAATCTTCTCAACTTCCAAAAGAACCTGTTAACCCGGCGGGACGATATTCGCCACTGGCAGGTGGAATCGACCAATATTTCACTGATGGAAGTGGTACAGAATGCACACCCAACCGTCATGATTGGCGTTTCCGGGCAGCCAGGTTTGTTCAGTGAAGAGATCGTTAAAGAGATGCACCGCCACTGTCCGCGCCCCATCATTATGCCGCTCTCCAATCCGACCTCGCGCGCGGAAGCCCAGCCGCAGGATCTGATCGCGTGGACACAGGGGGCAGCCCTGATCGCAACGGGGAGTCCATTTGCCCCAGTGTTCTACCAGAATGAGGAGTATGAAATTGCCCAGTGCAACAACGCATATATTTTCCCGGGACTGGGATTAGGCATTCTGGCAAGTCACGCCCGGCGGGTCACGGAAGAGATGCTGATGGTGGCCAGCCGCACCCTGGCGGCGCACTCTCCGCTGGTCACAACGGAAAAAGGCGGTTTACTGCCACCGGTCGATCAGATTGAAACCGTCTCTCGCCATATCGCGTTTGCCGTTGCCCGGGCAGCTATCGAAAAAGGGGTTGCCCCTGCTATCAGCGATGAGGCGCTAATGGAAAGGATTGACGCAACATACTGGCAATCCGATTACGCCCCATACCGACGTTCTGCTCTGTAAAACGACGAGGGATAATCGCCAGGGTTAACATAATCCTGGCGATTATCCCTGTGCCCTGCTTGATTGGGGGGCTACTCAGAAGAGAGAAATCGACGTACTCTTATCCTGTAAAAACCAATAAAAACAGGGATAAATATGAAAGCTGTACTGCCGATTTTTATCGCGTTGGCATCAGGACTCGCCTTCAGCCCAGCCCAGGCGAGCGAAACGAAACCCAGCGCACCTACCGTTACCAGTGCGTATGTCAACCCACTCTATTTCTTCCGCCAAAATGATCGCCTGACCTACGTAACAATGGTGAAATTTGACAACGGATCAAGCGTCGAGCGCTGGAATACGGTGGATTGCGAGAATAAGAAATACTACAAACTGTACTGGGATTTACTGGGTAAAGAGGGGGATCACCGCGCCCGTTACTATGGCACAAAGGGTTTCGAACGGTATGCTCCAGCCCAGGAGACGGCCGAGTTAGGTGCAGATATGATCGCGAAAATGTGTGATATCAAAATCCGGAACAGTGACTGGGTTTACAGCGAAAAGAAAAACACCGAAGGCAAAGATATCAAGGAAGCCTCTTCCCTGGTCGATATCGCAAACATCGTGAAAATCAACGATAAACTCGTTGTCAGGCTCGGTTACGGTTATGAAGAGATTGGCTACGATCCGCCCTACGATGCCCCCTTTGATTTAAAGGTCGAATACCATATTTATGACTGCAAAGCCGGTAAGGATACGGTCATTGGCGCCACAGACGTCGATTCTCAGGGCTTTGTCACCGACAGCTTGATCGGTGAAGCGATGAAAAAACGCGCTTCAGGATTCACCAACAGCGAAAAAGTTGTCGCGGCACTCAAGACGCTGTGCAGCATGTCCGATCCTCAGCAGTATCGCGGTGAAGGCAAATACCAGACCCATCAGGGAAAATCCGTTGCAAAATACAGCGGACCGAATATGCCTGACTTCAGTAACAACAATCCCACCTGGATAAACAGATTCCCGCTCAATGCAGGCGTAGAAGAGAAAGGCATCGCATTAATAAAAACCTGGGCCGAACCACGCTTTAAGCAGCTTAAATGGACGGAAACGCAGGCCGGAGACAAAGCAGTCAATATGGTCGCTGACGTGCAAAGCAACGGTCTGGTCCGCCGTTTGGAAGATTACAACATGTTTACCGCTCAGCGAATTCTGGTCGCGAATGACATTCAGCTTAAGGGCGCCATGAGCATCAGCTATTCGCCATCGATCACACAAAAGCTTGATACCACACTGCGCTTCCCCCTATCGCAAGGTCAGCAATACCATGAGTTAACGGAATCGGCCGGCCAGGACGAAGGCAACGTCTCCCGTATTGAACGTCGCTGCCGCGTCACCGGTTCGGATGAGGCGAGCAAAATTAATAGCGCCTTTACCGGTACTTACTGGCGTGTTGAATGTGATGAATTCAGTAAGGAGGGGCCGGAGAAAACGGTAAAAGCATGGCTCAACGATTTGCGGATTTTCCTGCCGATGGATCGTATTTATAACGGTAAATCACAGCACGTTCAGATCACCGGAGTCCACATCACGCGTTAATGGGTAAGTTCAACGGCATCCACCGGATGCCGTTGACGTGCTAAACGGAAATTGGTCACTACATCGAATAGCCCGGTTTTTTAATCAGCTCATCCATTTTCGGGCCAATTTCCGTGTCCCAGACCTGCGCTTTCCAGTCATCTGGCTGAACCTGGTTCAGAGCAACAGATACCGAGCGGTCTTTGCTGTCGAGATGACGAATAATCACATCAGCAATATCCGCTGCCAGCGCAGCTTTTTGCTCATCATTCAGGTCGCGGGGGAAACATTTGATATCAACGTGCGGCATGTGCAGGGCTCCTTGTGTTCGAGAGAAATCCACACTAGCAGATTATCGGACCTGCTCTTAACACCTTGTGCAGTTATCAGTAGGTTATCCCCGGCGGATTCACGTCGGATTGCGCCACCGCTTCGCCCTGTTCACCCCACCGCGCCAGCACGCTCTGGTACTCACCTTGCTGAATAGCGCCGTCCAGTGCAGCCTGCAAGGCGTATACCAGTCCGTTGCCTTTTTT
Source organism: Lelliottia sp. RWM.1 (assembly GCF_016859735.1). Lineage (NCBI taxonomy): Bacteria > Pseudomonadati > Pseudomonadota > Gammaproteobacteria > Enterobacterales > Enterobacteriaceae > Lelliottia > Lelliottia sp. RWM.1. The sequence continues at coordinate 238,726 of NZ_WLVC01000003.1, forward strand.
GGTGGTGGTCGCCACAAACGCTTTTTTCGGCCCTAAGCCGACCACCCGCGTTTTGCCGGTCAGCGCCGCTTTGTAGGCCGATACCGACTGAGGTCCAAAGAACACATCAGCCCGACCTGACTGAATATATAAATTCCCGGAAGCATCATCGGTCAAATAGACAGGCAACGCAGGTTCGCGTCCGGCGCGTTTATTTTCGTCGTTCCAGCCGAGTAAAATACGTTCCTGATTCGTGCCGGAACCGACAATCACCTTTTTACCGGCGAGATCTTCCGCACTCTTAATCGACTGAATCTCACTGGTGGACTTCACGGAGAATGCCAGGGAATCAACGCGATAGGTTGCAAAATCAAACTTCTCTTTTCGCTGCTCGGTCACCGCAATATTCACCAGTGCCACATCATAACGCCCGGAGGAGATCCCCAGAGGCCAGTCTTCCCATGCGGTTGGAACCAGCTTCAGCTTTAACCCCAGCCGCCCCGCCAGCAAACGTGCGATATCCGGATCGCTGCCAATACGGGTACGGTTGTCGCTGGCTAACAATGCCAGCGGAGGTGAATTGAGTGCCGAGATGGCGACTGTTAACGTGCCCGGCGCGACAAATTTGTAATCCTTCGGGATCTTCTCCACGGCCTGCGGATCGACCGTCACAGGCAGTGGCTGCTCATTGGCTTTCAAATCGATGCTGGCCTGGCTTGCGCTCGCAAAGGCCAGGCATACCAGAAGTCCATATTTCATGTGCGCTCCTTATAGTACTTTCGACAAGAACTGGCGCGTTCGCGCATGCGACGGACGGTTCAGCACCTCATCACTGCTGCCCTGTTCCACAATTTTTCCATCGACCATAAACACCACCTGGTCCGCCACTTCGCGGGCAAAACCAATCTCATGTGTCACGACCACCAGCGTTGTGCCGGACCGCGCCAGCTTTTTGATCACATCCAGCACTTCGCCCACCAGTTCCGGGTCAAGCGCTGAAGTGGGTTCATCAAACAGCATGACACGTGGGCGCAATGCCAGCGCGCGGGCAATCGCGATACGCTGCTGCTGACCACCGGAAAGATGGCGCGACCAGGCATCCGCTTTATCGCGCAGCCCTACCACATCCAGCAGATCATAGGCCCGATCAATCGCCTCTTTTCGGCTCAGTTGCTTGTGCGCAACAGGCGCTTCAATCAGGTTTTCCAGCACCGTGAGATGTGGAAACAGGTTGAAATTCTGGAAGACGTAACCCACGTTAATACGTTGTTTGAGGATCGCTTTCTCTTTCAGCTCGTAGAGTTTGTCCCCCTGACGGCGATAACCGATGTAGTCGCCGTCAATCTGAATAAAGCCTTCATCAACTCGTTCCAGATGGTTAATCGTGCGTAACAGCGTCGATTTACCTGATCCGGATGGCCCCAGGATCACCGTGACGGAACCTGGTGGGATCTCCAGAGAGACATTATCCAGCGCTTTGTGGCGACCAAAGAACTTACTGACGCCAGTAATTGAAATGTGTCCTTCAGGAGAGGCTTGCATGAACGGGCTCCTGTGTCTGTGTGGTGGTAACAGAACGTGTACGGCTGGCCGTGCGGTTCTGGTTCACGGCGGAACGCCGCTCGCTCCGGGCAAGACCGCGCTCCACGACATGCTGAATAACGGACAACACGGTGGTGATCACCAGATACCACACCGCGCCGACCATCAGCAGCGGGATCACTTCCTGCGTGCGGTTGTAGATCATCTGAATGGTGTAGAAGAGTTCCGGCATCGCCAGCACGTAGACCATTGCCGTCCCTTTCGCGAGGCTGATGATCTCGTTAAATCCGGCGGGCAGAATGGTGCGTAGCGCCTGCGGCAGAATGATACGTACCGTACGACGCCAGGCCGGTAAACCGAGTGCCGCCGCAGCTTCATACTGACCGTGGTCGACACCCAGGAACCCGCCACGGATAATCTCAGCGGTATAGGCGCTCTGCACCAGCGTCAGCCCTACCACGGCAGTGGAAAACTGCCCCAGCACATTGATGGTTTCAAAACTGCCCCAGGTGATGCGGGTAAAGGGGACGCCGAGAGAGAGCGTATCGTAGAGATACGAAAAGTTGTACAGGATGATCAGGACCACAATCAGTGGCAGCGACCGAAACAGCCAGATGTATCCCCATGCCAGGCTGCTCAACAGCCAGGAGGATGACAACCGGGCCAGCGCCAGCAGCCCGCCAATCACCACGCTTAATGCCGTACCAATAAGCGTTAGCAACAGCGTTTGCCCTAATCCCTCCAGAATCACCGGGTCAAAGAACCAGCGCGCGAATACCGCCCACTCCCAGCGTGGGTTGAAGGCCACAGACTGTATGACCACCGCCAGTACAAACAGGGCAGCAACTGCGCCAACCGCGCGCAGTGGATAGCGCGCCGGGACCACCTTGATGGTTTCAACGTTGTTCATCGTCGTTCCTCATGCGGTTTTGGTAAACGCTTCGCGTACCAGTGTTTTGGTGAAACGCAGCCGTCCGTCAAACGGCGGCTGGCTGTACTCTTCTGGATCACGGTCAAGATCGAACTGCGGCTGGTAGCCCTGACCGGTATAGAGTCTGACGGCTTCCGGCTGGCGAAACCCTGTCGTGAGGTAAATCTGGCTATAACCCGCCAGCACCGCACGACGTTCCAGCTCTTGCACCACTCGGGCAGCCAGCCCCTGCTGGCGTAATGCTTTGTGCGTCCAGATGCGTTTGATCTCAGCCGTGTGCTCGTCGAAAGGTTTGTACGCTCCGGTAGCGATGATCTCTCCATCGCGCTCCAGCACAATAAACAGCCCCTGCGGCGCTAAATACCACTCGGTGAGTTCCACTTCCGCGTCTTTGGAAAAATAGTCACCGTAACGGGTAGCGTATTCACCGAACAACCCATCAATGATGGGCTGAAGATCGGCATCTTCCGGCGAAACGTCACGAAATTGTTCGCTCATAGCGCCTCCTTAATCACCCAGTCCGGCCGGGTTTACCTCTGAATGTGGAATGCGTTCGACACCTTCACCCCAGCGGTTCAGCACTTTGTCGTAATCGCCGTTTTTAATTACGCCGTTAAGCGCCGTTTGTACCGGCTCCACAAGACCGCTGCCTTTTTTCAGCGTCACCGCAATGTGCGCCGCCTTCGGCCAGCCGCCATCGACACTGCCAACCAGTTTGGTTTTACCGGTTAACGCCGCTTTCCACGCACCAATCACGTTCGGGCCAAAGTACGCATCAGCACGCCCGGACTGGAGCGCCAGGGTTTGCGCGGCATCATCTTTGGTGTAGACCGGGGTAAAAGGCTTCAGGCCTTTCCTGAGGTTTTCCTCGTTCCATGCCAGCAGGATGGCTTCCTGATTGGTTCCCGATCCGACGATAATGCGCAACCCGGCGATATCTTCCGCCTTCTCGATCGACTTAAGTGGGCTGGTCGATTTCACATAGAAGCCCAGGGAGTCTTTGCGGTAAGTTGCAAAGTCAAACTTCTCCTTGCGATCTTTGGTCACAGTGATGTTGCTGATGGCTGCATCATATTTCCCGGATGCCACTCCTAACGGCCAGTCCTCCCTGGAAGTTGGCACGACGTTCAGCTCCAGACCCAGGCTGTCGGCGACCAGCCGGGCAACATCGACTTCACTCCCGAGCAGCGTTTTGTTGTCATCGGAAAATACCGTCAGCGGCGGCTGATTCAGACCCGCCACCGCAACGGTGAATTTCCCCGGCACAGCAAAACGGTAATCTTTTGGCAACTGCGCCACCGCGTCGCTATTTTTGGCGGTATTAACAGGCGTTTTATTGGCCTCAATGCTCACGCCGGTTCCGTTAATGTTCACATTCTCTGCCCAGACGGCAGGGGTAAAGGCCAGCGCAAGCGCCAGAATAAGCGATGTTTTCTGCATAGCGGGGTTCTCTTTTATTGTGTTGTGAACTGATTTTTAGGTTCGTCTAAGCCCAGGCTTTCGCGCAGTGTGGTTCCTGGATATTCCGTCCGAAACAGACCACGGGCCTGCAAAACGGGAACAACCTGGTCCACAAAACGCGAGAAGGTGTCCGGCGTACCGCCCTGAATGATGAAACCGTCAGCGCCGAGTTGGTCAAACCACTGCTGCAAACCGTCTGCCACCTGTTCAGGTGTCCCCGAAAAACGGGGATGCGGAGATGCCGCCTCGAGTGCAACCTGACGCAGGGTTAAGTGGCGCTCCCGCGCATTGCGCTTGATCTCGTCCGTCGTGCTGCGAAAGCTGTTTTTCCCCAAATCACCGATATCCGGGAACGGCTCGTCCAGAGAATATTGACTGAAGTCGTGATGCTCGAAATAGCGTCCCAGATAATTCAGCGCATCATGAATGGATACCAGCGCGGCCGTTGCCTGGTATTGCTGTTCTACATCATCAGCATCATTTCCGACAATAACGCTGACACCCTGGAATATATGTAATTCATCGGGACGACGACCGTGTAATTCCAGCTGATGCTTCACGTCCTGATAAAAAGCTTTGGCTTCGTCCAGGGTATCGTGATGAGTAAATATGGCGTCAGCATGTTTCGCTGCCAGTTTTTTCCCGTCATCGGATGCGCCCGCCTGAAATACAATCGGGCGACCCTGCGGGGTACGACCAATATTCAGCGGGCCTGCCACCTGGAAAAAATCACCATGGTGATCCAGCGTATGCAGTTTTTCAGGATCAAAGAATTGCCCACTCTCTTTATTCCGGACAAAAGCATCCTCTTCCCAGGAGTCCCATAAGCCTTTGACCACATCCAGGTATTCATCCGCAATGCGGTAACGCAGCGCATGTTCCGGGTGCTTTTCACGGGAAAAGTTCTTTGCCGAGCCTTCCAGCGGCGACGTTACCACGTTCCAGCCGGCACGCCCATTGCTCAGGTGATCCAGGCTTGCAAACTGACGCGCAACGGTGAACGGTTCGCTATACGACGTGGACAACGTTCCGACCAGCCCCAGACGAGTGGTAATACTTGCCAGCGCGGATAATACTGTAAGCGGTTCGAAACGATTTAAAAAATGCGGGATAGATTTTTCATTAATATAGAGGCCGTCAGCCACAAATAAAAAATCAAGCTTACCCTCCTCCGCTTTTAAGGCTGTCTCTTTGACAAATTGAAAATTAATACTGGCATCTGCGATCGCCGCAGAATGACGCCAGGCAGACATATTTCCGGATGCACCATGTAATATGGTTCCCAGCCGCAATTGTCGGGTTGCAGACATATTCACCTCTTATTCATTAAACGTGTTGCAATGCTTTTTCCGCGAGCTGAGCAAAATAGCGTGCGGCGGGCTCAATTAATGCTTCATCCGGATTAAACGCCGGGTGATGCAAACCATACGGGCTGGCGCTGCCAATGCTGACAAACGCGCCAGGGATATTCTGTAAATAGACCGCAAAATCTTCACCGCCCATATGCAACTCAGCCCGCTGAGTTTCGTACCCCACATCTCTCGCCACCGAAGTGGCAAAGTCGGCCCAGCGTTCATCGTTAATCAGGGCGGTAGGCCCCGCATACCAGGTGATATCAATCTGCGCGCTAAAGGCACTGGCAAACCCGGCGGCAATTTCACCGACACGGGCTTTCACATTCTGCTGCACTTCTGTGCGGTGGGTACGTAACGTCCCTTCCAGCTCAACACTCTCGGGTAAGACGTTCCAGGTGTTACCTCCGGCGATACGCGTGACGCTCAGCACCACGGAATCCAGCGTGTTGACGTTGCGGCTGGCCACACTTTGCAGTGCGGTAACCAGTTGGCTCGCCAGCACAATCGCGTCGTTTCCTTCATGAGGACGAGCGGCATGCGCGCCTTTGCCAGTTATGCGGATCACAAACCGATCGACGTTGGCATAAAACGGACCACCCCGGGTGGCAAATTCCCCGACCGGTAAACCCGGTTCGTTATGCATACCAAAAATCGCGCTGACATCGCGTAATGCTCCGGCGCGCACCATACTTTTCGCGCCGCCAAAGTTTTCTTCAGCGGGCTGAAACAGGATCCGCACACGTCCATTGAGCGAAGTTTCACGCGCCTTGAGCTGTAATGCCGCACCGAGGATCACGCTGGTGTGGATGTCGTGACCACAGGCGTGCATCACCCCTGGACGCTGTGAGCTGAATGACACGCCGCTGCGCTCTTCTATCGGCAGCGCATCAATATCGGCCCGCAGAGCGATCAGTTTCTCCCCTGAACCAATTTCCGCCACCAGCCCGGTAGCCAGTTCATAGGGTAACGGCGCGATCCCGGCGTTGGTTAGCCACTGACGCAGGCGAGCCGTGGTTTCCACTTCCTGACCAGACAGTTCGGGGTTCTGGTGCAACTCGCGACGCCAGGCGATAAGCTGTTGACCGAAGCTCATGCAATCACCTCCCTGTTAGCATGAGCCTGAGCAAGCAGACGCAGTGACTGAACGCGGGTTTCGCCATCGGCCACCGGCGTATCGATAATAAATTCATCAATACCCCATTGCTGATGCAGCGTTTGTAGCTGTTGCAGAACGGACTCTGCGGTCCCCGCCAGCAAAGACTGCGCCCGACGGGCAATACGAACCGGCTCGCTCCCGGCCTGACGTGCAAAAGCGTAGGCTTGCTCCTCACTTGCCACCGTAACGCGCTGGCCATTTGCCAGTTCAACGCCCCACACTTCCACATTGCGCGCCAGCGTTTCGGCTTGATCCTGCGTTTCTGCCACAATCGCCTGAACTGCAACAATTACCTCACGGACACTGTTTTTGCGCCAGGTGGCGATAACGTCACGCAGCAAATCGGGATCACCATTCAGATGGGCAGCAAAGACAAAGTGCCAGTCGAGTTTTGCCGCCAGTAATGCGCTCTCAGGGCTTGCACCCAACAGGAATCCCTGGGCTGGAACCTGAGGCAATGGCGTGGCCCGGACAGCCTCCTCTTCCGACTGAGCTTCAGGGCGTAGCCAGCCATCCAGTTGTGTTAGCTGTTCAGCAAAGCTGCCCTTTTCCCGTTGATTCAGCCCCTGCTGCAACGCGCGGGTTGACAGCGGCAGACCACCAGGCGCTTTACCGACGCCCAGATCCACCCGTCCCGGCGCAATTGCCGCCAGCAGGTTAAAGTTTTCAGCGACTTTGTACGGGCTGTAATGCTGAAGCATCACGCCGCCTGATCCCACGCGAATGCGCTTTGTTTGCCCCAGGATCCAGGCGATAAGCAGCTCCGGAGAGGGGCTGGCCAGTTGAGTGGTGTTGTGGTGTTCGGCAATCCAGAAGCGGTGATACCCCAGGTTTTCCGCGTGTTGCGCCAGGCTTAAAGTACGCGCCAGCGCATCGGCGGCCGTTTCGTTTGCTGCGATGGGGCTTTTATCCAGAATGCTGATTCGCCAGGACATGTTGTAATCTCGTTTGACTTAACATGTCGTCATTATTAAAGGCGTATTTCACCAGTGAGAAACAATTAATTTACATTTGGTTTGCCGGAAATCAGATATATAAAACCAGACTAAGAATAAGCCTTTAATTCAGACATCAACAATTCCGCCTCTTTACGACAGGTTATGCGGATGAAACGGATATGGGCATAGTCCGGGTTTTGCATATCGGCAGTATAACGAATGCGGTTACTGCGCCATGTTTTAATCGTCCAGATGATGATCGATTCCCGGCTAAAGAACGAACGACGAAAACTTTCCCGGTTTCCCGTTCCCGGCCATAACTCCTGTTTGTGCCATGCCCGTTTTGCCGCTCTGCTCACCGCCTGCCAGAGCGTGCGGGTAAAACTATAGTCCACCCATATCACCAGATCGACATCGCGCCACTTCACCGGACGTGTGCGATTGTAATTTCCGTCCAGAACCCAGTCCTGTGATGCCGAAAGCGCGTTTTCCAGATTGAGTAAAAACTGTTCGTCTGGTGTCCCCTCCCAGTCAGGAAGCCAGTACAACCGGTCCATTTCGATATAGGGGATGGCAATCTCGCTCGCAATGTGTTGAGCCAGGGTGCTTTTCCCGCTGCCGCTCGTGCCGATTAAATTGATTTTCATGTTCCTACCCGTCGTCCTGTGGCCAAAAGCCGTTAAATCATAGCGTGTTAATTCTGTTAATGAAACGCTATTTCGAAAGCAAAGTTTCTGTGATGAATACACGTCGCACCGTTTATTTGCCTTAAGTCATTTATTTAGTTCGGCGTATAAACATAAAGATAAAGATATTTTCATTTTTATTACATAAAGGGCTTTAAAAGATAAAAAATATTTAATTTAGGTGGTTCCGAATATCATCAGTTTCGTGGAGAATACGCCAGCAGCAAAACAACAGAATAATGTTTATATCTTGCCTGAGTTTTTATCGGGCGGTTTCTCCTTTACTTGCACATCACCATGGAGTTACTCATGAAGCGTAACACGCCAGTTACACAGAACGAGTATTTACTTAACGAAGGGTCGACGTTAATGTCGACAACGGATACGCATAGCCATATTACCTATGCGAACTCAACCTTTATTGAAGCCAGCGGATATAAAGAAGAAAATCTTCTGGGTGAACCTCATAATGTCATTCGTCACCCCGATATGCCCCCCGAAGCATTTGGTGACATGTGGTTTACCCTACAGCAAGGCGAGAGCTGGACAGGCCTGGTCAAGAACCGCCGCCACAACGGCGATCACTACTGGGTTCGCGCCAACGTCACTCCGGTGTATCAGAATGAAATGCTAACCGGATACATCTCAGTCCGTAATATTCCGGCACGCGAAGAGATCGAAACCAGTGAAAAACTTTATGAAAAGGTGAGAAATAACGAATTAAAACATCACCGTTTTTATAAAGGTGTGTTGGTTCGCCGGGGATTACTCTCTTTTCTCTCCCTTTTCAAACGACTGAGTACCACCAAAAGAGTCAATACCGGAATAATCACCACAGCATTGCTCTCCTGTTTGCTTTTATTTTTATTACCCAAAGGGATTACGCTGGCGTGCGGATTAGTCATTCTGTTTATCGCCCAGTCACTGTACCTGAATGCGCAAATATCGCGGCCGATTAAAACCATTGTCCGCCAGATGCAGCACGTCGTTTCCGGGCGTAAAACAACATATTTTCATTTTGACCGTGTTGATGAAATTGGTCTGATGATGCGTCTTGTCAATCAGTCGGGCTTAAACCTGAATTCTCTCGTTGATGATGTGGGGACGCAAATCACCGGCATTGGTACGATTAGCCAGCAGGTCGCGAAAGAAGGTGCAGCACTACAGGCTCGCTCAGAAGAGACCGCCGATGATTTGCAGCAAACAGCTGCCGCGGTAGAGGAAATTGCCAGTGCGGTACAGCAAACGGCTGAAACCGCTAAAGAAGCCATACAGATGGCAGATCGCACCAGTGACAGTGCGCACAGTGGTGAAGCCATGATGAAACAGACCATCAGCATGATGCAGTCCGTTTCCCAGGATAACAGCCAGATCGTCGATATTATAGGTGTGATTGACCGGATTGCCTTCCAGACCAATATTCTGGCCCTTAACGCCGCCGTGGAAGCCGCGCGTGCAGGTGAAGCCGGACGGGGTTTTGCGGTGGTGGCAGCCGAGGTACGTAACCTCGCACAACACTCAGCGACAGCCGCAAAAGAGATCAAAAACCTGATCGAGAAAAACGTCGCAAGCGTTAACACTGGTGTGGAAATGGTGGAACAAACCGAAACACAGTTGTCCGTGATGATCAGCAACGTATTGCAGATGTCGTCGTTGATTAAAGAGATCGGTCATGCCACACAGGAACAGACGCAGGCGTTAAGTCTGATCAACGAGTCCATCTCTCGTATTGGCGTGATGACACATAACAATACCGGCATGGTAGATAACGTGACAAGCGCCGCCAATCACCTGACGCAGCGAACAACCCGACTGCAGCAGGCGATTGCGGTCTTTGGTGGTTAACGCTGCTGATACTGCTCGTCGGTCACTTTTTCCAGCCACTCTACCGGGCTGCCGTTGACTGCTTCGGCGATGGCAATATGCGTCATCGCCGTCGCAGCACTTGCCCCGTGCCAGTGTTTAACGCCTGGCGGGATCCACGCGATATCACCTTGATTTAACTCTTGAGCCTCTTCACCCCACGCCTGTAACCAGCCTCTTCCCTGCGTAACGATCAGGGTTTGTCCCAGAGGATGCGTATGCCAGGCCGTGCGTGCCCCCGGTTCGAAGGTGACGGTCGCGCCGCCTACCGTGGCCGGTTCTGTTGCCTGGAACGGCGCATCAATACGTACAGTACCTGTAAACCAGGCCTCAGGACCGCGTACGGAAGGTAATGAACCACTACGGATAATTTTCATGCTGACTCCTCTTTTGCTGTTGCGCTAACAGTAGCGCAAAGAGGCAGAGAGCATTAGACTGCATAATCAGAAAGGAACCATGAACGTAATTCATAAGTCGGGTCACTCACGATGCTAAAAGATAATTTCAACGATCTTCTCTCGTTTATGGTCGTCGCCCGTGAACGCAGTTTTACGCGCGCCGCGGCACAACTGGGGGTTTCACAGTCGGCATTGAGCCATGCCATGCGTAATCTGGAAGCGCGCCTGGATGTGCGTCTACTGACCCGAACCACCCGCAGCGTTGCCCCCACTGAAGCCGGTGAACAACTGTTCATGCGTTTAAGCCCGCATCTGCTGGAGATCGAACAAGAACTTACCGCACTGCGAGATATGCGTGACAAGCCTGCCGGGAATATTCGCATCACCGCCGGGGAACACGCGATGACCTACGTATTGTGGCCAGTATTGAAGCCATTTATGGTGCAATACCCCGATATTCATATTGAGGTCACGGTGGATAATGGTCTGACGGACATTGTTGACGGGCGATTTGACGCGGGCGTGCGTCTGGGTGAACAGGTGGCAAAAGATATGATTGCCGTTCGCATCGCCCCGGATATGCGGATGGCCGTAGTGGGTTCTGCCGATTATCTTGAACGTTTCGGCGTGCCGGAATCGCCGGAACAGCTTGAGCAGCACCGTTGCATTAATATGCGTTTGCCGACGCGCGGCGGTTTGTACGCCTGGGAATTTGAACGCGATGGCCGTGAAATACGCGTACGGGTCGATGGGCAACTCACACTGAATAATCTGCCTCAGCGGATCGATGCCGCTGAATCGGGATTAGGGCTTGCCTATGTGCCGGAAGATGCGGTTCAGGAGGCTATTGCAGAAGGACGTTTGATCCAGGTGTTAAAGGCGTGGTGTCAGCCGTTCGATGGGTATCATCTCTATTACCCAAGTCGTCGGCAGCACACCACTGCCTTTGCGCTTCTGGTCGATGCTTTACGTAATCGCCAGGTTATTTCCCCACGCGCGCCTGCAGATGTTTAGGATAACGCTCGCCCACCACATCAATTTCCGCCAGCGCACGATTAATATTGTCCAGCGCCTTTTGTGACAGCGTCACATCAGCCGCGCCCAGGTTCTCCTCCAGCCGGTGAAGCCTGGTTGTTCCCGGAATGGGCACAATCCACGGTGCTTTAGCCAAAAGCCACGCCAGCGCAATTTGTGCTGGCGTAACCCCCTGTTCTGCCGCCAGGCGTTTTACCACCTCCACCAGTTGCTGATTCGCCTGGCGTGACGCTTCGCTAAAACGCGGCACGACATTACGAAAATCACTGCTGTCGAAGGTCGTTTGCGCATTAATCGCACCGGTCAGGAAACCTTTGCCTAACGGACTAAACGGCACAAAGCCAATATTCAGCTCCGCCAGCAGCGGCAGGATCGCCTCTTCAGGCTGACGCCACCACAACGAATACTCACTCTGTAACGCAGCCACCGGGCAAACCGCATGAGCACGACGAATGGTGTCGACACCGGCTTCGGACAGACCAAAATGTTTCACTTTGCCTTCGGCGATCAGATCGGCAATGGTTCCTGCAACCTCTTCCACAGGGACGTCAGGATCAACACGGTGTTGATAATAGAGATCGATATAGTCCGTTTTCAGCCGTTTTAATGACCCTTCCACCGCTGCACGAATATGTGCCGGGCGGCTGTTGAGCACCTGGCCGGGTTGATCGCAGTCAAAACCGAATTTTGTGGCAATGACCACCTTGTCACGCACCGAAGCCAGCGCTTCCCCGACCACCTCTTCGTTGGTAAACGGGCCGTAGATTTCAGCGGTATCGAACAAGGTGACACCGCGATCGACAGCGGCGCGAATAAGCGAAATAGCCTGCTGTTTCTCCGTGGCTGGGCCATAGCCAAAACTCAGTCCCATGCACCCCAAACCCAGAGCCGAAACCGTTAATCCGTTTTGCCCTAATTGTCGTTGCTGCATCCTTCACCTCCTGCGTCTTTTTCTGATTTTTTACTCTAGGCGCATTTTTTTATGACCACTACAGTATTTATGTGTTTGTCCTTATGAATACAACTCATCAATAACATTGTGTAATTATCAAGCCACACTGATGATTAAAGCAGCAACTGCATGGCGAGTTTGTCTAAAAACTGGCCACGATTCAGCGCGTTGTGATCCCCATCAGCTCTGACCACACAATTTCCTTCGACACGCATCACTTTCGTCCCGGTTATATTTTGCGTCGCTTATCAATTGCGGGTAGGATGCTTCGCCATGTTTTGCCTTATCCATACGCAGAATGACTGGAAAGGCAACATGTGTCTGTGCAGAGGCAATCGTTTGTTTCGCCTTCTGCCAGAGACGACTATCACAAAAATGGTTCAGACAGGCAAACAGGTAACTCAATGAAAACAAGCAATAAAAGCGCAGCAGAACATCATGCTGCGAAACGTCGCTGGTTGAACTCTCATGAAGAGGGCTATCACAAAGCGATGGGTAACCGTCAGGTACAGATGATCGCCATCGGTGGCGCAATTGGTACAGGTCTGTTTTTAGGTGCAGGCGCACGTCTGCAAATGGCAGGCCCTGCTCTCGCCCTGGTTTATCTGGTGTGCGGGATCTTCTCCTTCTTCATTCTTCGGGCGCTTGGCGAACTGGTTTTGCATCGCCCTTCCAGCGGCAGTTTTGTCTCCTATGCCCGTGAGTTCCTCGGCGAAAAAGCAGCCTACGTTGCCGGCTGGATGTACTTCGTCAACTGGGCCATGACCGGAATCGTTGATATCACCGCGGTCGCTCTGTATATGCACTATTGGGGTGCATTTGGCGATGTGCCACAGTGGGTATTCGCCCTGGGCGCACTGGCCATTGTCGGGACCATGAACATGATCGGCGTGAAATGGTTCGCCGAGATGGAGTTCTGGTTTGCCTTGGTTAAAGTGCTGGCGATTGTTGTGTTCCTGGTGGTCGGCACGATATTCCTTGGCAGCGGTAAGCCGCTCGATGGAAATGCCACCGGCTTCCACCTGATAACCGACAACGGCGGATTCTTCCCGCATGGCCTGATGCCTGCCCTGGTGCTGGTTCAGGGTGTGGTCTTTGCCTTTGCCTCTATTGAACTGGTCGGTACAGCGGCGGGCGAATGCAAAGATCCGCAGACCATGGTTCCGAAAGCCATCAACAGTGTGATCTGGCGTATCGGCCTGTTCTATGTTGGCTCCGTTGTGTTGCTGGTTCTGTTGCTGCCATGGAATGCCTATCAGGCAGGTCAAAGTCCGTTCGTGACCTTCTTCTCCAAACTGGGCGTACCGTACGTGGGCAGTGTGATGAACATCGTGGTTCTGACAGCTGCGCTGTCCAGCCTTAACTCCGGTCTCTACTCAACGGGCCGTATTCTGCGCTCCATGTCGATGGGCGGTTCTGCGCCTAAGTTCATGTCGAAGATGAGCAAGCAACAGGTCCCTTACGCTGGCATCCTCGCGACACTCGTCATCTATGTGTTCGGTGTGTTCCTGAACTATCTGGTTCCGTCTCAGGTCTTTGAGATTGTACTGAACGTGGCGGCGTTGGGCATTATCGCCTCCTGGGCCTTCATCGTGGTCTGCCAGATGCGTCTGCGTCAGGCGATCAAAGAAGGTAAAGCAGAGGATGTGCGCTTTAAATTACCTGGCGCACCGTTCACCTCGTGGTTAACGCTGCTGTTCCTGTTCAGCGTGCTGGTCCTGATGGCGTTTGACTACCCGAACGGGACTTACACCATTGCGACCATCCCACTGTTGGCCGTACTGTTGGTAGCTGGCTGGTTTGGCGTGCGTAAGCGCGTTCAGGAAATTCAGAGCACCGCGCCGGTTCACCCGGACGATGAAAAACGCGACGCGTCACTGATTGAAGAGACCTCACGTTAATCATTAAAAAAGGGAAGGCAAATGCCTTCCCTTTTCTTTTATCGCTTATCGCGTTTTTACAGCGTAATACGAATCACATCATCCGGCAGAGTCGCTTCCTGCTGACGGCTGGATTTCTGTTTCACCGTCACATACAGCGTCTTGCCATCGGCCGAAAGCGCAAGGCTGTTCGGGTGCACCGGCGTATCAAAGGTTTTGGTCACTTTATAGCTTTTCGCGTCAATGACGCTCACCTTACCGGCTTCACGGTGCGTCACATAGACTTCATTGCGGGTTGGGTTAAACAGCACCGCCAGCGATTCTGGCGCGGCGATCTTCTCAAGTACCTTGCCATCTTTCAGGCTCACAACCAGCACTTCCGGCTGTTTTGAATCGGTCAGGAATGCCCGCTGTCCGTCCGTGTCGAGGCTCAGGTTCAGATAGAAATGCTCTTTTCCGTCGTCCTGAACTTTTTTGCGGCTCAGTATCTTGTTCGTTGCTGTATCAATGGTCAGCAGTTCACCATCCGCATTGGTGGTATACAGACGTTTAGCCTGCGCATCCAGGGCCAGCCCGGTGCTGAACGTCCCGGTATTGGCAATGGTGTCTTTCAGCTTCAGCGTTGCGCCATCAATAACCCAAATCACGCTCTCTTTGCCGATCCCGGAGATATAGACGGTATTGGTGGTGTCATCCGCCACCAGTTGACGCGGCTGCAGCGGTTTGACCGTTTCGCTACGTTGACGATCGTCCAACACCAGACGTCCTTTCACGTCACCCGTCTTCGCATCAATAGCCGTCACGGCGCTGCTGGTGGTATTCCCGAACCACAGTGTCTGCGTGGCATTGTTAATGGTTGCGCCAAACGGCTTCAGATCGTTATGAATCACTTGTGTGACATCCAGCGTGACCGGATCCAGGCGATAAACAATACCGCCTTTATCGGTTTTACGGCTTTGCGACGTCGCAACCCACAGCGCATTCTCCTGTTGGCTGAGGGCCATTTCATAAGCGCCTTTGCCTACCGCTTTACGCAGCATGTCTTCTGCGGCCTGAACCTGGAAGGTTCCGGCGAACAGTAATGATCCTAACAGCAGAGAACTCCGCAGACGCGGCGAGCACAGATGACGTAAAGACATAACAATTCCTTTTTATAAGAGGGGTGTACTGCTGACATCGCTTCCTGCAGGTAAAGTCATGGCTTTACCGTTGTATTAATGAGAATAGTAATCATTAATCTGTTAAATGTGGAGTATTTCTTTCCCGCCGAGACTTACATTAACGCAATGTGCGGTTATAGTTTTCAAAACATTTACAAAAGATTTAACATGTATGCACATGTTCCATTTGGTTCGTTTCTTATCCTTAACCGGTTTATTTCATGAAAATCATTTCTGCCAGTAAGGCAACGCTTCCCTTGTTGTTGGTTCCTGCCATTCTCTCCCCTCTGACGGTGACGGCAGCAGAAGAACAAACCATGATCGTCAGCGCCGCACCACAGACCGTATCGGAGCTGGACACTCCTGCGGCGGTCAGCGTCGTGAATGGCGACGATATGCGCCAGGCAATGCCGCGCATTAACCTCTCAGAATCACTCGGAAGCGTCCCAGGCCTGCAAATTCAGAACCGCCAAAACTATGCCCAGGATCTGCAACTCTCAATGCGCGGATTCGGTGCACGTTCAACTTTTGGTGTGCGCGGTATTCGTATGTATGTGGATGGTATTCCGGCCACCATGCCTGATGGGCAAGGCCAGACCTCTAACATTGATCTCTCAAGCGTCGAGAGCGTTGAAGTCTTACGCGGCCCCTTCTCTTCCCTGTACGGTAACGCATCCGGCGGTGTCATTAATATCAACACTCAGACCGGAAAACAGCCGCCAACCCTTGAGGCCAGCAGCTATTACGGCAGTTACGGAACCTGGCGCTACGGGATGAAAGCGACAGGTGCACTGGGAGATGGCACGCACCCAGGGGACGTGGATTACACCGTTTCAACGACCCGCCTGACGACGAAAGGTTATCGTGACCATAGCGGTGCGCGTAAAAACCTCGCCAACGCCAAACTGGGCGTGCGTATCGATGATGCCAGCAAACTGAGCCTGATTTTTAACAGCGTGGACATGAAAGCCAATGATCCTGGCGGGCTGGACTATCAGGAGTGGCGGAACAATCCGCGCCAGTCTCCGCGCGGAGAACAATACAACACGCGTAAAACGATTAAACAAACGCAGGCCGGTCTGCGTTATGAGCGCCAGTTGAGCGCCCAGGACGATCTCAGCGTAATGATGTACGCCGGTGAGCGTGAAATGACGCAATACCAGTCGATTCCGTATCAGCCACAGCTTAAAGCCAGCCATTCCGGCGGCGTGATTGACATGCAGCGCCACTATCAGGGGATTGATACCCGCTGGACGCATCGCGGTGAGCTCCTGGTTCCAGTGACGTTCACCACCGGGCTTAACTATGAAAATATGAGCGAAGACCGTCGCGGTTATCAGAACTTTGTGATGGATAACGGCGTACCCGATTATGGCGTAAAAGGGGAAAAACGCCGTAGCGAACGTAACCTGATGTGGAACGTCGATCCCTATCTGCAAACCAGCTGGCAGTTGACACAAAAACTGTCGGTGGATGCAGGCGTTCGCTATAGCTCCGTGTGGTTTGATTCCAACGATCATTATGTCACCCCAGGCAATGGTGATGACAGCGGTGACGCGAGTTACCACAAATGGCTTCCGGCGGGGTCGGTGAAGTATGCGGTGACCGATAGCTGGAATCTGTATGCCGCCGCGGGACGCGGTTTTGAAACCCCTACCATCAATGAACTCTCTTACCGCGCTGATAACCAGGGTGGGCTGAATATAGGCCTGAAGCCATCCACCAACAATACCTATGAAGTGGGCAGCAAAACCCGTATAGGAAATGGTCTGCTGACCGCGGCGCTGTTCCGTACCGATACGGACGACGAGATCGTGGTTGACGCCAGTTCCGGCGGCCGTACAAGCTATAAAAATGCCGGGGAAACACGTCGCCAGGGTGCTGAAGTCTCAGTCGATCAGCAGTTTGCTGACAACTGGAAGCTGAAAATGGCATGGACCTACCTGGATGCCACCTACAGAACCAACGTGTGCAGTGACGCTGACTGCAATGGTAACCGTATGCCAGGCATCGCCCGTAATATGGGATATGCTTCGTTTGGCTGGCAGCCTGAAGAGGGCTGGTATGCCGGAACGGATGTTCGCTACATGAGTGATATCATGGCCGACGACGAGAACACGGCAAAAGCGCCGTCGTACACGACCGTGGGGCTGAATACCGGTTATAAATTCAATTACGGCAACTGGGGAATGGACGTCTTCGGGCGAGTCGACAACCTGTTTGATCGTGAATATGTCGGATCGGTTATCGTAAATGAGTCAAACGGGCGTTATTACGAGCCGGCTCCAGGCCGCAACTATGGCGTGGGCATGAGCGTTTCATATCGTTTCGAGTAAGAAACAACCCGGCAGCCGCGCGCTGCCGGGAATATTTTTATGCCACTTGCGCGTGATGTTCCAGGCGGAACGCCGCGACAAGGTCCTGCAACAGACGCGCCTGATCTTCCAGCGCCCCTGCCGCTGTTGAGGAGGCCCCCACCAACGATGCATTCTGCTGTGTCGTCGTATCCAGTTCCATGACCGCACGAGAAATCTGTTCTATCCCGCGACTCTGCTCCTCAGAGGCTGATGAGATCTCCCCCATGATGTCATTCACACGCGTCACCGATTCCACCACCTGCTCCATCGTCTGACCCGCTTTCACTACCAGATCGCTGCCTGTCGTGATACGGGAAACCGATTCGCTGATCAGCTGTTCGATATCCCTGGCCGCTTGCGAACTGCGCTGCGACAGGCTGCGCACTTCACTTGCCACGACGGCGAAACCCCGTCCCTGCTCACCGGCACGAGCCGCTTCGACTGCCGCGTTCAACGCCAGAATATTAGTCTGGAAAGCAATGCTGTTAATGACTGCGGTGATGTCGGCAATTTTCTGCGAGCTGGAATTGATATCACTCATAGTACTGACAACGTCGCGCATCACGCGTCCACCGTGGGTGGCGGTTTGCGATGCTTCTGCCGCCAGTTTGCTGGCATGACGAGCGTTATCGGCGTTATTTTTCACTGTCGCCGTTAACTCTTCCATGCTGGCAGCCGTTTCCACAACGGCAGCCGCCTGTTGTTCGGTTCGTGAGGAGAGATCGGTATTTCCTTCTGCGATATCGCTCGCAGCCTGAGATACCTGAGTCACACTACTGCGCACTTCACCGATCATTGCGCGCAGTTTGTCGTTCATCCGCCCCATGGCCCCGGTTAGCTTCCCTAACTCATCATCACCCTGAGGGCGGATATCCGAACTCAGATCGCCGCTGGCGATGCGTTCCGCCAGTAGCAGGTTATGTTTCACCGGACGAGTGATCTGCCGGGTCACCCACCATGACACCAGGACCCCAAACAGAATCGCCACAATGCCCACGATCGCTGTGATCGTACTTGAGCTGTAAGCCAGCGCGTCATTATGGGCTTTCACCAGCACAATGATCTCTCTGATGGCAGCACTGCTATCATCCCCGGCTGATTTGACCTTATCCTCAGCGACTTTCAGTGCCTGTGCTGCCGCTGAATCGTCTTTATTGGCATTGACCGCATTCATCGCAGTTTGCATTTCTGCCACACTGCTGTCGAAACGAGCCAGATGTCCGCCAATCGCATCGACAATTGCCGCTTCTTTTGTTGTCCAGCCAAGTTTTTTCGCTTCCGACGCCAACTCTGCCGCGTGTTTCACATAGCTCGCCAGCAACTGACCCGATTTTTCATCACCGGTATAGAGGTACTTCAGGCGGTTGATCTTGGCCTGAAAGACTTCAATATTAATGTTGTAGATAAGATTGGTTTGTTGATAGACGTCGCGGATCTCTTTAAAGCGCAGCACACTCATGGTGGTCGAAATCGCTACCAGCAGCAATACCACGCCAAAACCTGCTGAAAGCTTTCTGCTCATTTTTATATTTCGTAATCGTTGGCTAAGACTAAACATCCTGGGCTCCTTAAAAGGCAACTATGCCTTATCCCGTTATCGGCAGGATGGAGCGTTATTTCATAGCGGGGCTGGTCTTATCAGTCAGAAAATGAAATAACGTTCCCGGTGACACAGTGCCACCAGGAAATTATTCATGAGATGAAAGTTTAAATTTAAAAAATGTCGTCCTTACTAAATAATCCCCTAACTGAAATATTGCCTTTGTAAAAGTACATTAGCTTCATCAATCAGTTTATCAATCGCTTTTTGGCACGCGTCCACATCCCTTCGTTCGAGGGCAGAAAGCAAATCCGCATAATGATAAGGGGATGAGGTGATATCGTTCAGCTCTTCATGCAGATAGTTAATGCATGGGCCAATACGCACCCAGAGCTGTTCAATTAATGCGCTAAGCGTCGGCATTTCCGCATATTGATAGAGCGTAAAGCGGAAAACCCGGTTGGCGTGTAATGCCTGCTGCACATTCCCGTTACGCATTGCCTCATGGAAAGCATCCGAGAGTTCCCGCAGTGCATTCAATTTGCTGTCAGACATTTGCACACATGCCGCAGCAACCGCCATGGGTTCAAGCTGTTTTCTGATCGCATTAATTTCGTTATAACGATCCAGTGTCACCTCAGGCACAAGAAAGGCCTGGGCTGGTGTCGCGTTCAACGCCCCCGCCGATACCAGACGCAGTAATGCCTCCCTGACGGGGGTGATACTGGTTCCTAATTTATCGGCAATCTCTTTGGTAATCAGCCTTGCCCCTGGTTTTAGTGAGCCGGTAATTAATGCCCCTTTCAGGCTGACCTCAACTTGCATAGTAAGACTGATTCGCTGCGCTTTTTCTAAATGATCCAAATCAAGCATGTTCAATTCCCGTAGCTAAAGCAAAACGCTATTTTCGGCGTCGGTATAAAAAACGACGTCGGTTTGATATATCCTGTATCTGCATGCCTGGTATTGGGAACTGCACAAAAAAGTAAATACAACAAATGATAAATTTTATACATGCCTGGCTCACCAATTCTGATGGCACTTGAGGCTATGCTGATTTAATTAAAGACAATATATCGTATCTTCACAAATAAATATGGCGGGTATTCCCGCCATAATCGATTTTATTTGTGATCCTGTGCGACGCGAATCGCCACTTTGCCGAAGTTTTTCCCTTCGAGAAGGCCAATCAATGCCTGCGGTGCATTTTCAAGTCCGTCTGTAACCTGTTCACGATAGTGGATTTTACCCTCGGTGACCCAACGTCCCATTTCAGCCTGGAATTCGCCGATGCGATGACCATAGTCCTGCCCGATGATGAATCCCTGCATCCGAATGCGTTTTTTCAGAAGCGTCGCCATTAACAACGGTAAACGATCCGGACCTTCCGGCAACCCGGTGGCGTTATAACCACTGACCAGGCCACAGAGCGGTACTCGCGCCGAGGTATTGAGTAACGGCAGTACAGCATCAAACACTTTGCCGCCCACATTTTCATAATAGACGTCAATTCCGTCCGGGCAGGCATTTGCCAGTTGAGCCGCGAAATCAACGGCGTGGTGATCCAGACACTGATCAAATCCCAACACCTCAACGGCATACCGACATTTCTCTTCACCACCGGCCACACCGATTACCCGGCAGCCTTTAATTTTGCCAATTTGCCCCACCGTTGCGCCAACCGGGCCGGTAGCGGCCGCGACCACCAGCGTCTCACCAGCTTTCGGTTGCCCGATATCCAGTAACCCCATATAAGCGGTAAAGCCCGGCATCCCTAAAATGCCCAGCGCCCATGACGGATGTTCAGGGTTATCGCCAAGCTTAACCAGCCCGTTCCCCTCCGACACGTCGTACTCTTGCCAGCCGCTATAGCCTAATACCCATTCACCAGGTTTATAATCCGGATGGCGAGAATGTTCGACACGACTGACCGTTCCCCCCACCATCACTGCACCAATTTCCACTGGCGGCGAATAGGACGGCGCATCGCTCATCCGGCCTCGCATATACGGGTCCAGCGATAACCAGATGGTTCGGAGCAGAACCTGCCCCTCGGTGAGCTCAGGGATCGGTTGTTCTTCCAGTCGGAAATTTTCAGCCACCGGTGCGCCATGCGGGCGAGAAGCCAGAACCCAGCGACGGTTTTGCGTTGCAGAATGACTCATAAATCGCTCCTTATCGTGCAAATGTCATAAGAGCCTGGCTCATTATCTTCCTGACCGCATTACCATTACGAGCCAGATTGATTAAGCCGCACGACCAGATAAACACAGGTTTCATCGGTTTCATTGATAAACCGGCAATCGTTCGGCGGCCCCAGTTCAAGGCAATCCCCAGCCTTCATCTCATGCCGGGTCTCCCCCTCCTGGAACACCAGTTCTCCGGACTGCAGCCAGATAAGTTGCCGTGCCAGCGCATATGAAGACGCAGGCATCGGCACGTCACTGCCTGCAGGCAGTTCGACCTGGACAAGATCAATAGGGAGATCGGTACGCGGAGAAACATGGCGACGAAGATAATGCGTCTGGGGATCGCGCCAGACAGGCTGATTGGCCTGACGCAACAGTTTGCCCTCCTGCATTTCGGCTCTGGCGATCAGCATCGACATGCTGATACCAAAAGCACCGGACAAGCGCGCAAGTAGCGTCGCCGTTGGGCTGCTATCCCCTCGTTCAATCTTATGGATCATGGCGCGCGACACGCCAGCCCGATCGGCAAGCTCGCTCAGCGACCATCCGCGCGACTCGCGTTCAATGCGAATTCGGGCGCTAATCCGTTGATTCATATTGTCTGTAATAGTGTTCATGCCGTCATACTATAGTGTATGCACACCATTTCAATGCTGTTTTCATAACAAAAAAATATGGCTTATGCCGTAGCGTTGCACTAATACCTGCGTGTAATATTATGACATAATTGTACTACTATAGTGAACAATACATTCAGAGGTTCAATCATGATAATCCGTCATGCCTGTAAAGAAGATTGCGCCACCATCGGTGAAATATATAACCACGCGGTATTGCATACGGCAGCTATCTGGAACGACAAAACCGTCGATACCGACAACCGCATTGCGTGGTTTGAAGCGCGTACTCTTGCGGGTTATCCGGTTCTGGTCAGTGAAGAAAATGGCGTCGTGACGGGATATGCCTCATTCGGGGACTGGCGTGCTTTCGACGGTTTTCGCCATACGGTTGAGCACTCGGTGTATGTCCACCCAGACCACCAGGGGAAAGGAGTAGGCCGGGTCCTGATGAAAGCTCTGATCATCGAAGCCCGCACGATTGGCAAGCATGTCATGGTGGCTGGCATTGAGGCGCAAAACCATGCGTCGCTCCATTTGCATGAGACACTCGGTTTTGTCACGACCGGGCAAATGCCACAGGTAGGGACAAAATTTGGGCGCTGGCTGGATTTGACCTTTATGCAGCTACAGCTAGATGAACGCAGCGACCCGGATGCGATCTCATGAATCAATCGCTGACGCTCGCTTTTCTGGTGGCCGCCGGGATTGGTCTGGTGGTGCAAAACACGCTGATGGTGCGTATTACCCAGTCTTCGTCCACAATCCTTATCGCTATGCTGCTGAACTCGCTGGTCGGGATTGTATTGTTCGTTAGTATATTGCTGTTTAAGCAAGGCGTTGCCGGGTTTACTGAACTGGCTTCGACGGTACGATGGTGGACGCTGATCCCAGGTCTGTTAGGGTCATTTTTTGTTTTTGCCAGCATTAGTGGGTATCAAAACGTCGGCGCAGCAACCACAATTGCCGTGCTGGTGGCTAGCCAGTTGATTGGTGGTCTGGTGATGGATGTACTGAAAAGTCATGGCATTCCACTGCGGGCGCTGATCGGCCCGGTTTGTGGCGCAGTCATGCTGGTTGTTGGCGCCTGGCTGGTCGCCCGACGCCAGTTCTGACGCTTAAAGGATCGTGCCGCCTTTGGTGAGCTGCTCGCGGCGCGCCTCCATCTCTTCTTTATGCTGCTTACCGTGATGCGCAATCGCGGTACGCAGACGCTGTTGCTGCGTAAAACGCTCTTCGCGGCTCAGCTCTGCATCATCGCTCAGGGCGATCAGCAGTTCATTCATATGCGTGATCACGCTCTCTTCGAGCGCAGCATCGACACGCGCGATGATTTCATCTAAATGTGACATTGTCACTCCTTTTCAAATGTCGGGTGATGCGATGTTTAGCGCCGGGTCAGACACAGTCACTCACCCGGCGCGTCATTCACTTAGTTCAGTTTTGCTTTCGAGAAATCACTGCCCATCAGGCTTACGCTGTAGCCCGTCACATTACTACGGGTCGCGTAGAAGGTTTTTCCGTTCGCCAGCGCAATCCACGGTGCTTGCTGATAGAAAATGTCCTGCGCCTGGCTGTACAACTTCGCACGCTCAGCCGGATTGCTGGTCAGTTTCGCTTTCTGCACCAGGCCATCATAACCTTTGTCGCACCAGCGCGCGGCATTGGATCCGGTTTTGATACTGTTGCAGCCCAGCAGTACATCGGCAAAGTTATCCGGGTCGCCGTTATCTGACATCCAGCCAAAGAGCGCAGAATCGTGTTCGCCTTTACGCATGCCGGAGAGATATTCCCCCCACTCGTAAGAGACAATTTTGGCCTTAATGCCCACTTTCGCCCAGTCGCTTTGGATCATCTCCGCAATGCGGCGTGAATTCGGGTTATACGGACGCTGGACCGGCATTGACCACAACGTGACTTCAGCCCCCTGCTCAAGACCAGCTTGTTTCAGCAGCGCTTTCGCCTTTTCAGGATCGTAGCTGTAGTCTTTGAGGTCTTTGTTATAGCCGAGCATATTCGGTGGAATCGGTGATTTTGCTACCGTACCGGACCCCATAAACACGGCATTCACAATCGCTTTTTTATCCGTGGCATAGTTCAACGCCTGGCGTACCAGCACATTATCAAACGGTTTCTTCTCGGTGTTAAAGGCCAGATACCCCACGTTGAGCGCATCCACTGAATGCAATGTCAGGTCTTTGTTGTTTTTGATCACATCGAACTGTACCGGTGACGGCGCAGGAATGATCTGACATTCATTGGTCTGCAGTTTCGCCAGGCGGGTTTCAACATTAGGGGTGATGGAGAAGATCAGGTGTTTGGTCGGCACTTCGCCATCCCAGTAATTCGGGTTAGCTGCATAGCGGATCAGCGAGTCAACTTTGTACTGCTGAAGCACGTAAGGTCCGGTCCCGATTGGCCAGGTATCAACGTTCTCTGGCGTGCCTTTTTTCAGCATCACATCCGCGTATTCAGCAGACAAAATAGAGGCAAAATCCATCCCCCAGTCGGCCAGGAACGCGGCATTCGGTTCACTCAGCACAAACTGAACGTGGTAATCGTCGATCTTTTTGACATCCTGAATCAGCTTATCCAGACCGACGTCATTAAAGTATTCGTAATTGCCCTGGGACACATTGTGATACGGGTGTTTAGGGTCTTTCTGACGCATGACGGAGAAAATCACGTCATCCGCATTGAAATCACGGGTCGGTTTGAAATATTTATTGCTATTGAATTTCACCCCTTTTCGCAGGGTAAAGGTATAGGTCTTGCCATCCGGGGAGATGGTCCACGACTCTGCCAGGGATGGAACTGGCGTATTTTTCACTGGATCAAAATTAATCAGGCGATTGTACAAAACCTGAGAGCTGGCAACAAATGACGGGCCAGAACTGGCAATTTGCGGATTGAACGATTCCGGTGAGGCTTCGGAGCAATAAATAATCGTATCGTTGTTTGCCGCCCACGCAGCACTTGCCGGTAAAAGAGTGCTCAGCGCGAGAGCGAGCAGCGTTTTCCCTGTAGACATGGTTATAACCCTTTCGGTTTTATTATATAGAACAGTAATAACAGCACAGCCCCGATGGACTGGCAAATAACGAAACACTATCAGGTTATTCTAAAGCAGTGTATTTCGCTGGTTTTGCAATCAGTGCCTGAAAAATTGATTTGCCTTAAGTCCCCTTATTCGTCAAGCATAACTGCGACGATCTATGCTGCAAGAAATCGCCGCTTTTGCCGTCTCATCACCCGTTTGGTTGCTTTTCTATTTCGGTAAAGTAGAGAGGTGAAGAAGTATATGGGACCAAATCGTGGCAAAAACTCTTTTACGCAGCGGTAATCTGGATGACTTTCAGGCCGTTGGCGGCGGCGGACAAGCCGCTTTTGAATCAGCATTGCAGATCCGTGAAGCACTCCGCTTACGCAAACAGCAGACGATTGTCGATTGTCTGGCCATTCCTCAAGTTAACGATGGTGGCGATCGTGTCGACTGGTATTCGCCTGTAGACGGTGCGGTCTCCAGCTGGAAAACCGCCGACGAAGATGAACGTTTTCGTGCGTTGCGCTATCTGGAAAATACGCTTGCAAGCGTAGAGTCGCTGAGTAAAAAGTGCCTCCAGTCGCCTAAAACCGCACAGCAGCTTTTTGGCTCCCTGCTCTCCAAAGCTTTTCAGTTCCCCGGTGAAAATTTCCTGTTTCTGGTTGATGGCAAACCGGTCATCACCTTTTGGGGATTTGTGAATCTCAACGAGAATGCACGTGATGATGTTCTCGAATGCCTGCGCGAATCACTTATCCCGGAACCAGAACCCGTTCAGATCGAAGATCCGGAGCCAGAACCTACGCCAGTCATTACCTTTGAACAGGCTGATGAACCGCTGATTGCCCCGGCGACGGTCGTTCGTATTACACCTGACGAGTTGTACGAACCTGAACCCACACCGGTGATTATTCCGCCCGTCGTCGAAGCGGTGTCAGTTCCTGTTTCTGAACCTGTGCGTAAAAAACGTCGCGTTCCTCTGTGGTCCCTGCCGGTAGCCGCTGTGATCGTCGCGGCGGTTGCTGCGCCACTGCTGTGGCCAAAACCTGCGCCGTCATCCGAACCTGAACCAGCGCCCGTTCTTGCACCTGTGGCTATTGCGCCAAAACCTGTTCAGCCTGTTGAACCGCTGGCGATGAATCTCCCGCTGCATCAGGCAGAAGTTCTGGCCACGAAAACCAAAGAACCAGCACCCGCTCCTGTCGCCGAGCCTGTAGTTATTGCGGCGATCCCGAAAGATGTGATGGTGATGGATGCCAGCCAGGTGAAAGCCGGTTCGACCCGGTTCCTGAACGGTAACTGGCGCGCAATTCTGGATGTGAAAGACCCGGTGACAGGCAAACCGCCGTCACTGCGTTACCAGATCCAGAACAACAAAGGTATCGCTCGTGTCGTTCATGGCGATAACGTCGTTTGCCGCACAGAGATTTTCTCCGGGTTACACAGCAATGGCGAACTGATGATCAAAAGTCGCGGTAATGCGCGTTGCACTGACGGTTCTCGCTACCCTATGCCTGAGATTGCCTGCAAAGCCGGAACCAGTGACGTGGCGGAATGCAGCGCCCGTTATGATGCCAAAACCGTCGTTTCATTGACGTTCAAAAAAGTAGGTGCGTGACCCTATGCTGGTAAATCTTTGCGACTACAAACAAAGTGTTACGCTCATTGCAAATAGCGGCGTGCAATTTCTGGATTTTGGCCTGACGCCACAGGACACCGCCAGCAATGGACGCTTCGTGCGTAAAACGGCGAACGGTCCGCTGCTGCGCCTGGATTATGATCTGGTGAATGGGCGCTATACTCTGCCCGTCTCTGGCGGCGGTCAGCCGGAAGTGGTTAAACCTGAAAGCACTATCCCGTTACTTCAGTCATTAACTGTGCTGGATGGTGTCTGGCTTCCCGTTCCTTTCCTGCGTTTTAACCCGCCAAGAACCTTCGTTGATGGACCAGACAACTGGGCGCGCGTTCAGGTACGTAAACTGGAAACCCCTGACAGTGCCGGAAATACGCACCGGGTCACCTTCGCGCTCGACAGCCAGATTGCCGGGCATGCTACATCAGCCCTCTCGCCTGTTGAAAACGACATTCTGAACGGAACCCGTTTTGCGCTTGCCTGGGGTGATGAAGAGGTAGAGAGTTTCCTTGATCAAACCTGGATAGACGGCTGGCTGCGCGAAGCATTCAGTCAGTTTGCAACCAACGTTGAAAATCGTTCGGATCGTGACCTTCAGCAAGCAATGCGGAGCTTTGAGTACCAGGCCCACTGGCTCAATCTGCTGACCATGCTCGGTGAACAAATCACCGTGCCTGAAGTCAAGTTTGTGACCCATACGCTTAGCACGCCGGCGATTCCGGTAGACCTGATCCTCGACGTCGGTAACACCCATACCTGCGGCGTGATTATTGAAGATCATGGTGATGCAAACGACGGTCTGCGCCAGACCGCCGAGCTTCAGGTTCGTTCGTTAAGCGAACCTCAGTTTCTCAACGAACCGCTCTTCACCAGCCGCCTGGAGTTCTCGGAAGCGCGTTTCGGCAAGCAACACTTCTCGGTTGAAAGTGGCCGGGAGGATGCCTTTGTCTGGCCGTCAATCGTTCGTGTTGGCGATGAAGCCCGCAAACTGGCGATGCAGCGCCTGGGGACAGAGGGTAACAGCGGGATCTCAAGTCCTCGTCGTTATTTATGGGATGAAACGCCTGTTGTACAGGACTGGCGCTTCAGCCAGATGAACAGCAAAACCCAGCGAGAGCCTCTTGCAACCGCGTTCCCGCTGATGAACCTGATGAATGATGACGGCGAACCGCTCTTCACGTTGCCACAGGATGAACGTCTGCCCGTCTTTTCGCCGCAATACAGCCGTAGCACGCTGATGACCCATATGCTCTGCGAGCTACTGGCACAGGCACTGGGGCAGATTAACAGCGTCGCAACGCGTTTACGTCTGGGCTTCCCGGCCTCTCCGCGCCAGTTGCGTACCCTGATCCTGACGCTGCCCTCGGCAATGCCAAAACAAGAGCGCGAAATCTTCCGCCGCCGTATGTTCGAAGCGATCGCTATCGTCTGGAAAGCAATGGGATGGCATCCTCAGGACGAGGATTTTGCCAGCCGGAAGCAGCAAGAAAAAAGCGTGATTCCGGTCCCTGAAATTCAGATGGAGTGGGACGAAGCCAGTTGCGGTCAACTGGTGTGGCTGTACAACGAGGCGATCTCCCATTTTGGTGGTCAGACGGAGGCGTTCTTTACCTCACTCGCCCGACCGGATCGCGAGCCTGAACCGGGGGTAAATCCGGGTCGTTGCCTGCGCGTTGCGTCTATCGACATTGGCGGCGGGACAACGGACATGGCGATCACTCACTACCAACTGGATGACGGTTCCGGCAATAACGTCAAAATTACGCCACAGCTTCTCTTCCGTGAAGGTTTTAAAGTTGCTGGGGATGACACACTGCTGGATGTTATCCAGCGTTACGTGCTGCCTGCCCTGCAAACCCAGTTACAAAAATCCGGGATCGCTGATGCCTCTCTGCTGATGGCTTCGCTGTTCGGGGATTCAGGGCGTATTGATACCCAGGCGGTGTTACGTCAGCAAACGGCGCTTCAGCTCTTTATGCCGATCGGTCACGCGATTCTGGCGGCCTGGGAATCCAGCGATATTGACGATCCTGTTGCCGGGTTGCATGCCACCTTTGGTGATTTACTGCGCCAGAAACCCACCCGCAACGTGATGAACTATTTGCAGCAGGCAATCGACCACGCCCTGCCGGCGGGATCAGCCGCATTCGATCTCTTTGCCGTGCCGCTGCACATCAGCTTCCGTGAAATGCAGGATGCCATGCTGGCAGGTCAGTTCACGCTGGCAGCCCCGCTTCATGCAGTGTGCGAGGCTATCTCCCACTACAGTTGCGATATTCTGCTGATCACCGGCCGTCCGGGATGTTTACCCGGCGTACAGGCACTGATCCGCCACCTGCAACCGGTTCCGGTCAACCGCATTGTCTGGCTGGATAAATATCAGGTTCACGAATGGTATCCGTTCAGCCAGCAAGGTCGCATCGGAAACCCGAAATCCACCGCAGCCGTCGGGGCCATGCTGTGCAGCCTGGCGCTCGACTTGCGTCTGCCACGGTTTAATTTTAAAGCTGCTGATATTGGGGCGTACTCCACCGTGCGTTATCTGGGGGTACTGGATAACACGGTAAATACCTTGCGTGAAGAGAACGTCTGGTATCAGGATATCGACCTCGATAAACCCGGCGCAAAACTGGATGCCCGCCTGCACTTCCCTCTGCGTGGCAACGTGACGCTCGGTTTCCGCCAACTGGAAAATTCACGCTGGCCTGCCACGCCGCTCTATACGCTGAGCATCAACTCTGCTGAACTGGCAAAAACCATCGCCGGTGACGGAGTGCTGAACGTTCGCCTTAAATTGCGCGGCGGGACGAAACAGGAAGGCCCTGAATCGTTCGAATTGAGCGATGCATGGCTTCAGGATGGCACGCCTGTTTCGGCTGATGCATTGACATTTAAACTGAATACCCTGGCCGATCGCCGACACAGCGGCAGCCACTACTGGATCGACAGCGGGAGCGTATACCTGAAATGACAGCGACGACCACCACCACTCAGGCCTTAATCGGGTGGATTAATGAGACGCGCCTGAACGCCCCGATTCTGGACAACGATGCGGATGCACTTCTGGCCCGGTTGAATGCGGTTCAAGCGCGCGAGCACGCCATAAACGCGGCACTTGCCCGACCTGCCTGTATTGGCCTGTATGGCCATTCCCAGGCGGCAAAAGCGCATTTGTTGACATCCCTCTGTGGCAGCGGCAATGCCCGCCTGAATGTTGCCCCAGGCCAGCGCACATTTGACTATTTCTCGCATATCAATCCGGGGCATGCCCTGACCAATATGGCGATCCGTTTCACCCGGGAAAACCACGACGTTGCCGATGAAGCATTTCCGTTACGTCTGAGCCTGGTTACAGAAGCTGAACTGGTACAGTTGTTTATCGCCCGAACGGCCCTCCACCCGCAGATCCGTCCGGTGGATAAATCGGTCATTGAAACCCGTCTTGAGAAATGGCGCGCATTGCGTCAACCGCAAGGTGTTCCGGGAATGACGTCAAAGGAAGTGGGCGCCATTGCGCGCTTCTGGCAAAGCACAGTCCCAGGTGCGAAACAGCAAATTGATGATGCTCTCTGGCATCAGTTCGCCCTGCTGGTCCCCTCGCTGGATTTAAGCACGCGCGCCAGCGTGTGGTCACTTCTGTGGGGTGAACAACAAGAGTTAACTCAGCAGTGGCTAAAACTGGCCCATGTTCTGAACCAGACCAGTCATGCTCAGGTGCTTGCCGCACCACTTAGCCTGCTCGTTGATAACTTTGGTCTGCCGAGCGAAGGCTTCCTCACGCACGGTGCATTCGCCTCTTCTGAAGCACAGGAAGCGTTGCTTCACCCACTGAGCAACGGAGAGATGTTGAATGCCATCAGTATTCCCGTCGATACTCTCGCATTCCTGACCCGTGAACTGGTGCTGCCCGTAGAGGGATGTGTACTGGATAACGTTGATATTATTGATATTCCGGCCTTCTCTGATCAAAGCGCTCCTCTGCTGACTCAGGCTAAGTGCCAGTGGTTGCTCGAACATTATCGCCAGCAGCTTCAGCCAGATGTGCTGGTTATTTGCAATGCAACCGCACAGCACGAGCACACGGCAAAAACGGCAAAAGTTCTCCTGAACTGGGTTAAAGAAACGCAGCCTACGGCAGACTCCGCCTTGCCGGGACTGGTCTGGGCTATTACTCCGCATGACGCACGTTTTACCACGAAACAAAACCTTGATGAGGCGGTCCAGCACCTGCTGGGTAAACCAGGCCAGCGCTGGGGCACATTACAGGCGCTGGATAGCCACAGCATGCAGCGTGTGGTGGAATGGTTGTCTCAGGCAACGCTCAGTTCCCAACGTCAGACCCGGCTGCATACCCTAAAAACACTGTTGCAGCATGAACTGTCGGCACTAATGCACAGTTATCTTGCGCCGGTGACGCTGGAACCTGGTATCCGCCGTGCTCAGGCTGAAAGCATGGTGCGTATGCTGCAAAGCAGTGCGGCACGTCACGGTGAGTTGCTCGATGGGATTTTGCCACCGTTAAGCGCATTTGAAACACTGTTAGCGGTACAGCAACCCCGGGAAGAACAGGTTAATGGCCTGTTCACGGATGTCATTGACCTCTTCGCCGAACAGACTCAGGACAACAGCGGTCAGTTCCAGACGAAGGACAAAGCGCGACTGGCGCACAAAGTCTGGATCAATCACCTGCGGCAGTGGAGTCGCAACGAGGCCGCAGCTGCCCGCTTAGGTCTTGAGCCTGGGGTATTGCAGCAGATAGCTGACGTTCTGGTCATAAGCAGCTATCGCCTGAATCTGCCTCAGCAACTCCAGGGTATTGTCGAGACGGACAAGAGCAGTGCTGCACAGTTACATGCCGTGATGGGGAATTTCGTTGGTTGGCTGGGATACGAACAGACGCCTGCTGCTCAACGTCCGGCAAGCCGTGTTCGTAAAGGCCAGGCTATTTTCGTCACTCCGGTAGTAAACAGCACGACGCCACGCCTGGTACGCCTTGGCGAACAACCGGTTCATGCCGCCACGGCTTATGTTTACGACTGGCTGGTTGCCCTCTACAGCCGGGCAATTGAGAACATTGATTACCAGCACCCTCACGATGTACAGCCTGCCGCCCGGCAAGCTTTACAGGCAATATTGCGGTAATACACCGTAGCAGCCCGCCTGAGTGCGGGCTGTTATTCTTCCGTCATACTTACACTGGTGGCTATGGCTTTCGCCAGTGCCGACGGTGTTTCCCACGACATGGAATGTCCGGCATTGGGCAGGATCTTAACGTCAACACCCTGAGCCTGAAGGGCATCAACATCCGCATCGGGTAATGAAAGTTCACCAAAAATGAGCGTCACCGGGCAGGATAGTGATAAAAATTGAGCTGACCAGTCGGGGCTGACACCCGCAACCAGGCTGGTCGAACCTCGCCATACCGCATAGGGGGCTGAGTTTTGCAGACACCCTGCCCAGGGTGTTTTTTCCGCTGAGAGCAAAGCGTGATACCCGTGTTCAACGAACTGATGTTCAGTTTGTTTGGCAATAGATCGACTAAACATTCCCCCGCCTGCGTGGAAATTAGGCTCTGAAACCATTAATCCCTTGATGCGATCCTGCATTAATACCGCAGTCTCTATCGCAATGCTGCCGCCCATACTGTGTCCATACAGCCAGAAAGTCTCGATGCCCAGGTGATTAAGCCATTCAACAACAACCCGCGCCTGATCGCTTGTGCGATAGCGGTAATGCTCAGGTTTGTCGCTGTAGCCGCTGCCAGGCAAATCAATGAGAAGGGCTCTGCGCGTACCAAAATTCGGGTCGCAGACAACACGAGGATATTCATAGGAAGAGGCACACCCAAGGCCGTGAATAAACACGATGGGATCGCCATGTCCGGGAAGATCTTGCCAGCGAACCACGCAGTCCGCATGTTGCGAGTAAAAACTGTTCATAGGCACTCCATTTGTGATGCACTGTTTATTTATACAGTTATCAGTAATGAAATGCTACGACTCTCTTGTAAAAGCGGAATCGGGCTTCAGAAAAGCGATATCAACAATGCGACCGGGAAACTCATGGGCCAGGTGGACCCTACCAGGAAAGCGCTCAGGAGGCGAATACGTTTACGATCTTTAGACAGGAACCAGGTAATTAACGCGCAGATTGACGCCATGATTACGTAGAAAACCAACATTTTTTGATACAGCGTCACCTTGCTCACCCAATCTGTAAAAAATAACCGCGCGCAATATGCGACATATGTTGATACAGATCAAGTTTTTTCATTACATAATAACCACTTAAATAACAAGGATAATAACAAGTAGGTATCTATTGTTACAACTCCGGATAAGCCGAGATTATCTTTCCTTATAACATGCATTATAAATGCACTTTTTGACAAATCCTCGCTCCTGGAAAGCAGTTTAATAAGACAGGGTTTTTAAGGGAGGCATTATGCTACGCATTCCGCAGAGTTGTATTCATACCCGTTCCACACCGTTCTGGAACAAAGAGACCGCCCCTGCTGGTATTTTCCAGCGCCATCTCGACAAGGGAACACGCCCTGGCGTTTACCCTCGTCTGAGCGTGGCGCAGGGGGCAGTTCGCTATTTAGGTTACGCCGATGAATCCACGCCAGAGCCAGAACACGAGCTCATCATCAAAGCAGGTCATTTCGGTGTGTTCCCACCGGAGAAATGGCATCACATTGAAGTAATGACCAAAGACACGGTGTTCAATATCGATTTTTTTGTTGAGCCGGACGTGCTGAGATCTCTTTGACTGACTGATATTAAAGAGGAAAATTGTATGCTGCGTATTCCTGAGAATTTTGTTCACACCCGCGCGACCCCATTCTGGAATAAAGAAACCGCGCCAAAAGCCCTCTTCACTCATCACAATACAAAAGCAGGCGTTTATGGCCGATTATCCGTGATGCAAGGGGCTGTGCGTTACTTTGGCTTTGCCGATGGCGACGCAACCGAACCCGATCTTGAACAGGTTATCGAAGCGGGCTCATTCGGTATTTCACCGCCGCAAAAATGGCATCGCATTGAGCTATTGACCGACGATACCTATTTTAACATCGACTTTTTTGCCGACCCGGCAGTCACACTCAGCGGTGCTGGCATCGGTAGAGTGGTCAACACGCATAAGGAGTAACATCATGGGCAAAGCAACGTACACCGTGACTGTCACCAATAATAGCAACGGTGTGTCGGTGGACTACGAGACACAAGCCCCGATGGAGCTATTGATTCCGGATGTTGCCGCTGAAGTGGTAAAAGAGCTTGTGAACACCGTACGCGCTTACGATACGGAAAATGAACACGAGGTTTGCGGCTGGTAAAAAGCGAGCCCGGCAGTACAGACTGCCGGGCGTAAGTGCTTAATGTTTGATCATTACGTGGCGAACAACCGTATAATCCTCAAGCCCGTACACCGACATATCTTTGCCGTAGCCTGACAGCTTCATCCCACCGTGAGGCATTTCGCTGACCAGCATAAAGTGGGTATTCACCCAGGTACAACCATACTGCAAACGTGCGCTAAGGCGATGCGCGCGACCCACATCATTTGTCCAGACCGACGAGGCCAGGCCATATTGCGAGTCATTGGCCCAGGCGAGGACTTGCGCTTCATCATCGAAGGCCGTGACGCTGACCACAGGGCCAAAGACCTCACGCTGAACAATCGCGTCTTCGTGTTTTGCACCAGCCAGCAGTGTTGGCTGGAAATAGTATCCCGCCCCCTCTCTTTTACTGCCGCCCGTCACCACGCGGATGTGGCTGAGTGCCTTTGCATCATCCACCGCTTTGCACACGCGCGACAGATGAGCAGCCGAACTGAGCGGCCCCAGCTCGGTTGATTCATCCTCTGGCGCGCCCATTTTCAGGGTGGAAACTGCTGCACCAAGTTTCTCCACCAGTGCGGCGTAAATGCCCTTTTGGGCATAGATACGACACGCTGCGGTGCAGTCTTGTCCGGCGTTGTAAAAACCAAAGGTTCGCACGCCCTCAACAACGGCATCCAGGTCTGCATCATTAAAAACAATCACCGGTGCTTTGCCCCCCAGCTCCATGTGGGTGCGCTTAATGGATGATGCCGTGTGAGCGATAATGTGTTCCCCGGTCGCAATCGACCCCGTGAGCGAAACCATGCGCACTTTTTCATGTCCGGTCAACGGGTCGCCGACCGTTTTTCCTCGCCCGAACAGGACGTTCAGAACGCCTGCCGGGAAGATATCTTTCGCCAGTTCAGCCAGCTTCAGCGCCGTCAGCGGTGTGATCTCTGAAGGCTTAATCACCACACAGTTACCGGCTGCCAGCGCCGGTGCGAGCTTCCAGGCCGCCATCATCAGTGGATAGTTCCAGGGTGCAATGGATGCGACGACCCCGACCGGATCACGGCGGATCATGGAGGTATGACCATCCAGATATTCCCCGGCAGCCAGACCATTCAGGGTTCGCGCCGCCCCGGCAAAGAAGCGGAATACATCCACGACGGCCGGGATTTCATCCCCCAGCACGCAATGCAGCGGCTTGCCGCAATTCAGTGATTCCAGTTGAGCGAACGCTTCAGCATGCGCTTCAATCGCGTCAGCCAGTTTCAGCAGACACTCAGAACGCACTTTTGGAGTGGTCTGCCCCCATGCCCCAAACGCGCGGTCTGCGGCCAGAACAGCGGCATCGACTTGCCCAACGGATGCCTCCGCGATCTCCAGCAGTACCTCTCCCGTAGCGGGGTTATATACCGGCTGCTTTTCGCCTTCGCCGGTCGTCAGTTCACCATTAATCAGCAGTTGATTTTGCATAGCATAGTCCCGTTTAAATCGACGTTATTTCCCGCTACCGGCGAGAGTGTCGCCTTCACGGGTTAGCCACCAGGCCCCCAGAATAGGAAAGGTTGTCACCAGCATCACCAGCAGAGCGACCACGTTGGTCACCGGGACATCGCGGGGACGGCCCAACTGATTAAGCAACCACAGCGGTAACGTGCGCTCGTGTCCCGCCGTAAATGTGGTGACAATAATCTCATCAAACGACAGCGCAAACGCCAGCATGCCGCCCGCCAGTAGTGCTGACCCAAGATTAGGCATCACGACATAACGGAAGGTTTGCCAGCCATCGGCCCCTAAATCCATCGACGCTTCGACCAGGCTCCAGGAGGTGCGTCTGAACCGGGCGATCACGTTGTTAAAGACCACCACCACACAGAACGTGGCGTGCCCGACCACAATGGTGAAAAAACCCGGTTCCAGATTGATGGCCTTGAAAGCCGTCAACAGTGCCAGACCGGTGATGATCCCCGGAAGGGCGATAGGTAATAACAGCAATAGTGAGATGGCATTTTTACCAAAAAACTCACTACGCCAGAGCGCTGCTGCAGCAAGCGTGCCAAGCACCAGCGCTATGGCCGTCGATAAGGCGGCAATTTGAAGTGACAACGTCACGGAATCAATAATGTCCCCACGCGATGCCGCCACGCTGAACCACTTGAGCGTCAGCCCCTGTGGCGGAAAACTGAAAGCGGCATCTTCCGTATTAAAGGCATAGGTGGCGATAATCAGCAGCGGAAAGTGCAGGAAAATCACCCCGCCCCAGGCTGCCACTTTCAGGAACAACGGTGCGCGTTCAGAGTGCATCGAATGCTCCCAGACGTTTCACGAACGCCAGATAGAGAGAGATAAGAATAATGGGAACCAGCGTGAACGCGGCCGCCATTGGCATATTCCCGATGGCCCCCTGCTGGGAGTAGACCATGTTGCCAATAAAATAGCCCGGCGGCCCAACCAGTTGCGGGACAATAAAATCGCCCAGCGTCAGTGAGAAGGTAAAAATGGACCCTGCGGCGATACCGGGGATCGCCAGCGGCAACACCACGTAGCGGAGCGTCTGACGAGGACGCGCGCCCAGGTCGGCTGACGCCTGCAAGAGCGACGGAGGAAGACGTTCTAGCGCAGCCTGAACCGGCAGGATCATAAATGGCAGCCAGATGTAGACGAAGACCAGGAATCGCCCCAGACCTGACGTCGACAACGTATTCCCGCCGATGGCCGGGATCGTAAGAATCGAGGTCAGAACCGGCTCCAGCCCCATATGCCCGAGAAACCACTGTGCGACACCGTCTTTTGCCAGCAATAGTGTCCAGGCGTAGGCCTTAACAATATAGCTTGCCCACATCGGCAACATGACCGCGATATAGAAAAACGCCTTCCACTTACCACGGGTATAACGTGCCATGTACCAGGCCATCGGAAAAGCCAGGATGGCGCTGGCTACTGTGACAGCAATCGCCATCACCAGCGTGCGCACAATGATGTCGTAGTTTGCCGGATTAAAGAGTGCCCGGATGTTTGCAAAAGTCAGGTCCGGCGTGACCGACATGGTGAAATCGTCAAAGGTATAGAACCCTTGCCACAGCAAGGTCAGCAGCGATCCTAAGTAGACAATACCGAACCACATCAACGGGGCGAGCAGAAGCAGGAATAATCCCAGCGACGGTTTACGCCAGAACAACGCGGTCATTCGGCTTAACCGCCCATGGGATGTGGGAGTATGCGAAACGCTCATATCCATTTCACCTCTCCTCGTGCAGCAGAACCATGGCCTCGCGTGACCACGATGCCATCACCTGCTGACCCGGTTCCGTATTCGCAGGCACGGGGTGGCCACTAAGGTTGGCCTGGCTCACAAGCAGTTTTGCACCATCGGCAAGTCGCAACTCAAAGCGTGTTGCCGCCCCCTGGTATTGTACGGCCTGCACCACGCCCTGAACCTGAACCTCCCCGCCTTCATTCAGACGAATATGCTCCGGTCGCAATGCATACATACCGTCCATGCCGCACACACGCTGGGCAATGCCCGCATCGAACACGTTAGACGTGCCAACAAAACCAGCTACGAATGGCGTTCGCGGGCGCATGTACAGTTCGCGAGGAGTATCGACCTGCTCAATTCGCCCGTTGTTGAACACCGCCACCCGGTCAGACATCGAGAGCGCTTCGCCCTGATCGTGGGTGACGAAAATAAAGGTAATACCCAGTTCCTGCTGAAGTTTCTTCAGTTCAAACTGCATCTGTTCCCGGAGCTTAAGATCGAGTGCCCCTAAAGGCTCATCAAGCAGCAACACCCGAGGCTCATTGACCAGGGCGCGCGCAATGGCAACACGCTGACGTTGCCCGCCGGAAAGCTGCGACGGTTTACGTTTATCGGCAAAACCCAGACCGACCTTTTCCAGCGCATCGCGCGCCTGCGATTGCCGTTTTTTCTTGTCGATGCCTTTCACCATCAGGCCGTAAGCCACATTCTCGAGGATCGACATATGCGGGAACAGCGCGTAATCCTGAAACACAGTGTTCACATCGCGCTCCCAGGGCGGGAGCGCGCTGGCTTCTTTACCGAAAATCGTGATCGTACCGCCACTCAACTGCTCAAAGCCCGCAATCAGACGCAGGCAGGTGGTTTTGCCGGAGCCCGAAGGCCCCAGCATGGAGAAAAACTCCCCGTCACGAATAGCAATGGTGACACCATCCACAGCCCGTACGTCACCGTACAGGCGGGAAACATCATTAAACTCTACCGCGTACGTCATGCTCTGCTCCCGGGCGATTAACGGCCGCCCATGATGGCGATGTAATCCTGCGTCCAGCGGCTGTAAGGGACAAATTTCCCACCTTCCGCAATCGGCGTTTTCCAGAACATAATTTTGTCGAAGTAGTTATATCCGTTGGTTTCACACCCTTTGTCGCCCAATAGCGTGCTGGCTTTACATCCTTCAGCCACCACCGGCAACGAGCCAAACCATGCCGCCAGATCGCCCTGCACTTTTGGCGTCAACGACCAGTTCATCCACTTATAGGCACACATCGGATGTTTCGCTTCGGCATGCAGCATGGTGGTATCAGCCCAGCCGGTGACCCCCTCTTTCGGGAACACGGTTGCTATAGGCTGGTTTTCACCTTTCAGGGCGTTCGCCTGATAGGGCCAGGCGCTGGATGCCACCACACCTTCATTTTTGAAGTCACTCATTTGTACCGTGGTGTCATGCCAGTAGCGGTGAATCAACGCATGCTGATCGCGAAGCACTTTCAGAACGGCGGCATACTGTTTTTCCGTGAGCTGGTACGGATCGGTGATCCCCAGCGCTGGCTGTGTGGCTTTCACAAACAACGCGGCATCGGCGATGTAAATCGGGCCATCATAGGCCTGGACGCGGCCCTGGTTGGTTTTGCCGTCCGGCAGATCCTGTTTGACGAATACCACGCTCCAGCTGTCTGGTGGTGTCGGGAAGGTTTTGGTGTTATACATCAGCAGGTTTGGCCCCCACTGATACGGCGTACCGTACACCTTGCCCCCCACGTTGAACCACTCACCTTTGACGATGCGCGGGTCGATGGTTTTCCAGTTTGGAATGAGGTCGGGATTAATCGGCTGGACGCGTTTACCCATTACAAGGCGAAGAGAGGCATCACCGGATGCCGTTACCAGGTCATATCCGCCTTTCGCCATCAGGCTGACCATCTCATCGGAGGTCGCGGCGGTTTTAACATTCACCGCACAACCCGTCTCTTTTTCAAACGGGGTCACCCAGTCATAATTTTTATCCGTCTGACCGCGTTCGATGTATCCCGGCCAGGCAATAATATCCAGTCGTCCTTCCCCATCGCCGATAGCCTTTGGTGGCTCAGCGGCTTGCACGGTCATGATGGTCATACCGAGCGCACACAGGCTGCTGCGGGCAAATTTTTTGCTCATTAGATTTACTCCTGTCGCAATGAAATTTAGCGGCAGCCGTGCCGTAAAAATATCTCCCTAACTAAACGTAGACCGCGTAAATGCGCCGCACCCGACGCGTCGGGGAAATTTCACCAGGTTGTGACCGAGGGCGCATTCCCCGTTAACTGGATTATAGACAAGGGGTTAGCGATGAGAGGCAGTATGCAGATTTCCTATGATGCAAACGAAAAAGCGCCGCGAGATATTCGCAGCGCCTTTTAAAAATAAGGAAGGGTTATTTCCAGAGCAATATAATACGTCGATTAAAACAGGCAGTGTATTTATTCCAGCATTTCACTAATTAATTGACCCAACTGGCGCACAGCGTGTTCCTCTCGCTCTCCCCATGCCCACGACGTATTGAACCGAAAGAAAGGCGTCCAGGCATCCGATGTCGAAAACATTTTCCCCGGCGCAATGCTGATATGGTGGGTTAAGGCTTTCTCGCTCAAAAGCCCGGCATCCAGCGGTGCAGGCAGCTCCAGCCATAAAAAGTATCCGCTGTCATTATGGTGGATTTTGACACCAGATGGCATATGGCGTAACAGGGCTTGCCAGGCCTGCTGTTTGCGCTCAGCAAGGGTGCGACGCAGACGTCGAAGGTGCGCGTCATAGCGTTTTGTCGCCAGATAATCCACCAGCGCCA
Organism: Lelliottia sp. RWM.1; assembly: GCF_016859735.1. Taxonomy (NCBI): domain Bacteria; kingdom Pseudomonadati; phylum Pseudomonadota; class Gammaproteobacteria; order Enterobacterales; family Enterobacteriaceae; genus Lelliottia; species Lelliottia sp. RWM.1. Next base: position 278,854 of record NZ_WLVC01000003.1, read on the forward strand.
GCTGCATAGGCGAACTGGTTGATAAGGTGCTCATTAACTGCAGATGCTGGATCCGCCGCGCATGTTTCCCCGCAGCCACCCAGCCGATGCGAAAACCCGCCACCAGGCATTTCGAGAATGAAGAGCAGTGCAACGTCATATCCTGGCTGTCCCAGGCTTTGGCGGGCAACGGTTTTTCACGGCCAAAATAGAGTTCACTGTAGACATCATCTTCTATCAACATGACGTTGTGCTTGGTCAATAACGCAATTAAATGCGCTTTTTTCTCCGCACTCAGCGTAAATCCCAGCGGATTTTGGCTGTTGGTCATTAGCCAGCAGGCTTTCACCGGGTAATCGTTTAGCGCCTGCTCAAGCGCGTTCAGGTCGATCCCCTCACGGACATCTGCCGCAATCGAAAGCGCTTTTAGTTTCAAACGCTCCAGCGCCTGAAGCGCACCGTAAAAACAGGGATTCTCGACAATCACCCAGTCGCCCGGCTCGGTCACGGCCTGGAGACTGAGGTTAAGCGCTTCCAGCGCCCCGGCGGTGATCACAATTTCGTCGGGTGAAATGTTCATCCCTTGCTGCGCATAACGCCGGGCAATGGCATGACGGAGATCGACATTGCCCGGCGGCAGATTTTCAATGACGCTCATCGCCGTGGCCGTTTTACTGACGTTAGCCAGTGAGCGATTGAGTTGCTGAAGCGGGAAAAGTCTGGGGTCAGGAAACGCGGACGCAAAAGGCACAACGGAGGGATCACGGCTGGCCTGGAGTACATCAAAGATATAGGTGTTGATGTCCACCACTTCACTCCGCATCACCTGGGCAGGCGGAGCAGGCTGCTGGGATGTCGGGCGGGAGGCAACGTAGTAGCCCGACTGCGGGCGAGCAACGATTCGCCCCTGGCTTTCCAGCATCTGATACGCATGACCCACGGTCATAAAACTCATGCCACTGCTGGCAACCTGCTCTCGCAGTGACGGCAATTTGTCGCCGGGTAACCATACCCCAAGCTCAATTTGCGAGATAAGTTGCTGCGCCAGACGCTGGTATTTTTTCATCAGATTCTCCTCACTTCGCGACAGTGTATATCAGCAGGAGAAAAAGAGAAGTTTTAGCGAACTGTTATGGTTATTCGTGGCGCTTTTTACCACCAGGTACGAAGCTTAAGCGGCTAGCGTGTTGTTACTTACGATAATCAAGTGGCGCTTTTTCTGCATGCACGGCCGCCGCCAGATGATCGAGAGTCACCATGGACGATTTGCAGAAAATGCATTTCGCGCCATGTGGATTTTTTTCTGACACATCAAAAGCGGATGTGCGGTATTGCGAGCCATGACAGCATGGGCATCGAAAATGGATATAAGAAATCATAAGATTCTCCTGTAAACGTTAAAACGTAAATCACTAATGGGCCTTTATGGCAACAGTGGTCTGAGACAAAACTAATCAGAGTGTAAAGAAAAGACCCAAGAGAGGCTGCGGAGAGGCACAACGTGATGAGGAATGCTTTAAGAAACGACGTCAGATATTTTTTTGGATGTCAAACCGAAGAATCATTAACGCATGTCCGAGAAAAGGATGCAAGGCTTTTAATGCATAAAAGTGATAAGAAAAAAATTTTTATATTCTGAACTTTTAGCTATGCCGATAGTCGTGTACACATCTTAGCGTAACGCTGTATATCAGATTGTAAAAAATCACCATTTTATGGAACTGTTATACATAAATTTCACTTTTCTGCCTCTGATAGTCATCTGACAGACCCTATACCATAACCGCACACCGTTTGACATTGAGGCTGTGCATGTTTGGTTTAGATGCTTTTCATCTTGCGAGGATACAATTCGCGTTTACCGTATCCTTTCACATTATTTTCCCGGCAATAACCATCGGCCTTGCGAGTTATCTCGCGGTGCTGGAAGGTCTGTGGCTAAAAACGAAAAACCCAACCTGGCGTTCGTTGTACCATTTTTGGTCGAAGATCTTCGCCGTTAACTTTGGTATGGGCGTCGTTTCAGGTCTGGTCATGGCGTATCAGTTTGGTACGAACTGGAGCGGTTTTTCCCAGTTTGCGGGAAGTATTACTGGCCCACTTCTCACCTATGAAGTGCTGACAGCGTTCTTCCTCGAGGCAGGATTCCTCGGGGTAATGCTGTTTGGCTGGAATAAGGTTGGACCAGGGCTGCACTTCTTCGCAACCTGCATGGTTGCGCTGGGTACAATCATCTCCACCTTCTGGATCCTGGCGTCTAACAGCTGGATGCAAACCCCACAAGGCTATGAAATCGTTAACGGTCAGGTCGTCCCCGTCGACTGGTTTGCCGTGGTGTTCAACCCCTCCTTCCCCTACCGTCTGCTGCATATGTCAATTGCCGCCTTCCTGAGCAGCGCGCTGTTTGTCGGTGCTTCTGCGGCATGGCATTTACTGCGGGGAAACAATACGCCTGCCATTCGGGCGATGTTCTCAATGGCGCTGTGGATGACCCTGATTGTGGCGCCCATTCAGGCCATGATTGGTGATATGCACGGGCTGAATACGCTAAAACATCAGCCTGCTAAAATTGCCGCCATTGAAGGTCATTGGGAAAATCCGCCCGGAGAACCGACTCCACTGCTGCTTTTTGGCTGGCCGGATATGGAACAAGAGCGAACACGCTATGGGCTGGAGATCCCGGCGCTTGGCAGCTTAATTCTGACCCACAGTCTGGACAAACAAGTTCCCGCTCTGAAGGATTTTCCGAAGGAAGATCGTCCTAATGCCACCATTGTCTTCTGGTCGTTCCGCATTATGGCAGGCTTAGGCATGTTGATGCTGCTGCTGGGCGTTGTCGCCGTCTGGTTACGTTACAAGCAAAAAGTGTATACCTCCCGTCCCTTCCTTTGGTTTGCTCTGTTGATGGGACCTACCGGCCTGATCGCTATTCTGGCGGGCTGGGTTACCACAGAAGTGGGTCGACAACCGTGGGTGGTTTACGGGTTACAACGCACGAAGGATGCCGTATCTGCGCATGGCGACCTGCATATGAGCCTCAGTTTGCTGGCCTTTTTTGTGGTCTACACCTCGGTGTTTGGTGTGGGATATAGCTATATGGTGCGGCTCATCAAAAAAGGACCGCAGGAACACGAAACCTTCCCGACAGAGTCCGATGGACGTCCGGCGCGCCCACTTTCTGCCGCCAGCACTGAATTTGCTACTAAGGAGAAACCATAATGGGTATCGATCTTTCCATTATCTGGTTCGTCATTATCGTCTTCGCCACGCTGATGTATATCGTGATGGATGGCTTTGATTTGGGGATAGGTATCCTGTTCCCGGCGACGCAAAATGCCGATGACCGCGACGTGATGGTCAACAGCGTCGCCCCTGTCTGGGACGGGAATGAAACCTGGCTGGTCCTGGGAGGCGCTGCACTGTTCGGCGCATTTCCCCTGGCTTATGCCGTAATCATTGATGCCCTCACCATTCCATTGACCTTAATGCTGATCGGGCTGATATTTCGCGGTGTTGCCTTTGAGTTCCGTTTTAAAGCAACGCCCGCACACCGTCCTTTCTGGGATAAAGCCTTTGTGGGAGGGTCCATTCTGGCCACATTTACCCAGGGCGTTGTGGTTGGCGCGGTCATTAACGGTTTTGCCGTAACCGGTCGCACCTACAGCGGCGGGCCATTTGACTGGTTTACCCTGTTTAACCTGTTTTGCGGTGTAGGGCTGGTTGTCGCCTATGCCCTGCTCGGGGCAACCTGGCTGGTGATGAAAAGCGAAAATCCACTTCAGCACCGTATGCGCCAGGTATCGAAACGCCTGCTTCTCGCCTTACTCGCTGTTATTGCGGTAATCAGTATCTGGACACCGCTGGCGCATCCGGTCATTGCCGCGCGTTGGTTTACATTACCTAATCTCTATTTCTTATTGCCTGTGCCGGTCCTGGTTGTTCTTCTCAGCCTGATCCAGTGGCGTTGCCTGAATAATAATGACAGCCATAATCTGCCGTTTGCTCTGACGTTAGGGCTTGTTTTCCTTGGCTTCAGCGGGCTTGGGATCAGCATCTGGCCGCATATTATCCCGCCGTCCATCACGCTATGGCAGGCTGCTGCGCCAGCACAAAGCCAGGGCTTTATGCTGGTAGGTGCGCTGCTGATTATTCCCATTATTTTGGTCTACACCTTCTGGACCTATTACGTATTTCGTGGAAAAGTTCAGCATGGGGAGGGTTACCACTGATGCAACAACCTGTCTGGAAACGTCTGATGTGGCTGGCTATCATCTGGGGCGGAAGTGTCCTGGCACTGGCATCGGTCAGTATGCTCTTTCGTGTGCTGATGGCAGCCGCAGGATTTAAAACACACTAATCTACCTTATCGGGCAGTCCGTACGCTGCCCGCTCCCCCTCGCACTTTCAGATAAACCCCATTAACGCGCAACGGAGTATCGTGACACTCTGAAAGTAGATTCACGGTATTTATAGTTTGAGAAGAAATATGAAAAAATTCGTTGCGTTAAGTTTATTCAGTCTGGTGCTCACGGGCTGCGTGAATCCCGGTAAAGCCTCTGTTCAGCCAGAACAACTTCAGAGTCATCGGTTTGTTCTGGAAAGTGTGAATGGCAAAGCGGTGAAAACCAGCGCGACGCAACCTGAAATCAGTTTTGGGGAGTTGCAGGATCTCAGCCTGATTAAAAATATAACGGTGTCTGGCGTGATGTGTAATCGCTTTAGCGGCCAGGGGAAATTGGCCGAGGGAGAACTCAAGGTCAAAACGCTGGCGATGACCCGAAAATTATGTACTGATCCACAGCTTAATGAACTGGATCACACCATCAGCGATATTTTGCGCGCAGGCGCGCAGGTCGATCTGACGGAAGATCAGCTCACACTGGCAACAGCAGAAAAAACGTTGACGTTTAAGCGCGCGGAATAATCAGTAGTTACCGCATGTCCCCACGGCAAGCGACTGTTCACTGCAACGTTTGCCATTGGGTAGCGCGCACATGCCAATAGCAGAACCGTCAAGCTGACGGGCAACAGACAGTGCTCCGCCAATCATCGCGCAATTAGCTTGTCCCGAGCTGGACATCGCCGCTCTCATACCCGGCGCAACATGAGCAGCCGTCGCCTGCTGGACAGGTTCACTGCTGCATGCCGACAACAATAACGCGGCACATCCTACCCAAAACGCTGAACGCATTCTTTTTCCCCCATACCCATAGATGTTGCGAAACCTAAGCATAATAGGCATCGGTCGTCGCTACGTCGAGAGCGCAACTGCGTATTTATGCGATACAGAAACAAATTTTCGCACTTTTTCCACCAAAATATTGATCTACTCATTGATGGCGCGAATATCGAGGACACAAAAGCGAAAATCGTAAAACCGGACTTTTGCTAAAATAAAGAAATAATATTCAGGGCCTGTTGCCGTTTTACGGGCCCCTTTTTTGCGCAATGTAAGGGTGTCGTCCTATGCAAACTATTGACGGTAATGGTGCAGTCGCGTCAGTCGCGTTTCGCACCAGTGAAGTTATCGCCATTTATCCCATTACGCCAAGCTCCACAATGGCGGAACAGGCTGATGCCTGGGCAGGTAATGGGTTGAAAAACGTCTGGGGTGATACACCCAGAGTGGTTGAAATGCAGTCGGAAGCGGGCGCAATTGCCACAGTGCATGGCGCGCTCCAGACGGGAGCGCTTTCAACCTCATTTACCTCTTCTCAGGGGTTGCTGCTGATGATCCCGACGCTGTACAAACTGGCAGGCCAACTTACGCCATTCGTATTACACGTGGCCGCTCGTACCGTCGCGACCCACGCGCTGTCGATTTTTGGCGACCATTCTGATGTTATGGCCGTTCGGCAGACAGGGTGTGCCATGTTATGCGCCAGCAGCGTTCAGGAAGCTCAGGACTTCGCCCTAATTTCACATATCGCCACCCTGAAAAGCCGTGTTCCCTTCATTCACTTCTTTGATGGTTTCCGCACCTCACACGAGATCAATAAAATCGTGCCATTGGCCGATGACACGATCCTGAATCTGCTACCGCTGGCGGAAATTGACGCCCATCGCGCCCGTGCGCTTAATCCTGAACATCCGGTGATCCGTGGCACATCGGCAAACCCGGATACCTATTTCCAGTCCCGCGAAGCGACTAACCCGTGGTACAACGCCGTTTATGACCACGTCCAGCAAGCGATGGATGACTTTGCAGCCGCAACCGGGCGCGAGTACAAACCGTTTGAGTATTACGGTCATCCACAGGCTGAGCGCGTAATCGTGCTGATGGGTTCGGCGATCGGAACCTGCGAAGAGGTCGTGGATGAACTGCTGACGCGCGGCGAAAAAGTCGGCGTGCTGAAAGTGCGCCTCTATCGCCCGTTCTCCGCAAAACATCTGCTTTTCGCGTTACCTGAAACCGCGCGTACCGTTGCAGTGCTCGATCGTACCAAAGAACCGGGTGCGCAGGCTGAACCCCTTTATCTGGATGTGATGACCGCTCTGGCGGAAGCCTTTAACAGCGGCGAGCGCGAAACCTTGCCGCGCGTGATCGGCGGACGCTACGGTCTGTCTTCGAAAGAGTTTGGCCCGGATTGTGTACTGGCTGTATTCAACGAGTTGAGTCAAACCAAACCGAAGCCGCGCTTTACGGTGGGTATTTACGACGATGTCACCAACCTCTCACTGCCCTTACCGGAAAATACCCTGCCAGCGAGCGCCAAACTCGAAGCGCTGTTTTATGGGTTAGGCAGCGATGGCAGTGTCTCGGCGACTAAAAACAACATCAAAATTATCGGTAACTCAACGCCCTGGTATGCCCAGGGGTATTTCGTTTATGACTCCAAAAAAGCAGGCGGATTGACCGTTTCTCACCTGCGCGTCAGCGAGCAGCCTATCCGCTCCGCCTATCTGATCTCCCAGGCCGATTTCGTGGGTTGTCACCAGCTACAGTTCATCGATAAGTATCAAATGGCAGAGCGCCTGAAGCCTGGCGGGATTTTCTTGCTCAACACGCCATACCGCGCAGAGGAAGTCTGGGATCGTCTGCCACAGGAAGTACAGGCGGTCCTGAATCAGAAAAAAGCCCGCTTCTTCGTCGTCAACGCGGCAAAAATCGCCCGCGAATGTGGCCTTGCCGCGCGTATCAACACCGTAATGCAGATGGCCTTCTTCCACCTGACGAACATTCTGCCTGGCGACAGCGCACTGATGGAGTTGCAGGGGGCGATTGCTAAAAGCTATAGCAGTAAAGGACAGGAACTGGTTGAGCGTAACTGGCAGGCCCTGGCGCTGGCTCGCGAATCCCTGTCTGAGGTTCCTTTACAGCAGGTCAATGCAGCCAGCCCGAATCGTCCTCCCGTGGTGTCCGATGCCGCACCCGATTTTGTTAAAACGGTGACTGCCGCCATGCTGGCGGGCCTGGGCGACGCCCTTCCCGTCTCGGCGCTGCCGCCTGACGGCACCTGGCCGATGGGGACAACTCGCTGGGAAAAACGCAACATTGCCGAAGAGATCCCAATCTGGAAGGAAGAACTGTGTACGCAGTGTAACCACTGCGTAGCGGCGTGCCCACACTCCGCCATTCGCGCCAAAGTGGTCTCTCCGGAAGACATGGATAATGCCCCAGCCAGCCTGCACTCACTGGACGTGAAATCCCGCGATATGCGTGGGCAGAAATACGTCCTGCAGGTCGCACCGGAAGATTGTACCGGCTGTAATCTCTGCGTAGAGGTCTGCCCGGCGAAAGATCGTCAGAACCCAGAGATTAAAGCCATCAATATGATGTCGCGCCTGGAGCATGTTGAAGAAGAGAAAGTGAACTACGACTTCTTCCTCGACCTGCCGGAAATTGATCGCACCAAACTCGAACGCATTGATATTCGAACCTCCCAGTTGATTACGCCGCTGTTCGAGTATTCAGGCGCGTGCTCCGGTTGTGGTGAGACGCCGTACATCAAGCTGCTGACGCAGTTGTATGGCGATCGCATGTTGATTGCCAATGCAACTGGCTGCTCTTCTATTTATGGTGGGAACTTGCCTTCCACGCCGTATACCACGGATGCAAATGGCCGGGGTCCGGCGTGGGCAAACTCGCTGTTTGAGGATAACGCTGAATTTGGCCTGGGCTTCCGCCTGACGGTTGATCAGCACCGTATCCGCGTTATGCGCCTGCTGGAGCAGTTCGCCGATAAGATCCCGGCGGAACTGAATGACGCCCTGCACAGCGATGCCTCACCCGACGTTCGTCGTGAGCAAGTGGCGGAACTGCGCAAACAACTCAGCGGGGTTGAAGGTGCAGAACAACTTCTGACCGATGCCGACGCGCTGGTGGAAAAATCTATCTGGCTGATTGGTGGGGATGGGTGGGCTTACGACATTGGTTTTGGCGGATTGGATCATGTCCTGAGCCTGACCGAAAACGTCAATATTCTGGTGCTGGATACCCAGTGTTATTCCAACACCGGTGGTCAGGCGTCAAAAGCGACGCCGCTGGGCGCCGTGACCAAATTTGGCGAACACGGTAAACGCAAAGCGCGTAAAGATCTGGGTGTCAGCATGATGATGTACGGTCATGTTTATGTTGCGCAAATTTCGCTTGGTGCGCAGCTCAACCAGACGGTAAAAGCCATTCAGGAGGCCGAGGCCTATCCGGGCCCATCGCTGATTATCGCCTACAGTCCGTGTGAAGAGCATGGCTATGATCTGGCTCTCAGCCATGATCAGATGCGCCAGCTTACCGCTACCGGGTTCTGGCCGCTGTATCGTTTTGATCCACGCCGGGCCGATGAAGGCAAATTGCCGCTGGCACTCGACTCCCGTCCACCATCCGACGCACTTGCAGAGACATTAATGCAGGAGCAGAGATTCCGTCGGCTTAACGCGCAACAGCCTGAAGTCGCCGAGCAGTTGTGGAAGGATGCTGCGGCAGACCTGCAAAAACGCTACGATTTCCTGGCGCAAATGGCAGGAAAAGCTGAAAAATCTACCAGTGAATAATCTCACCTGCCCGGCTCTGCCGGGCATTTTTTGCCCATAAAAAAACCCGATGTATACACATCGGGCCAATCCTGATTTATCTTCGAATAACAGTTTATTTATATAAATAGCATTCACGCAGATAATGGATAAAGAATCTTAAAGGCATATAACGGGGCAAAGATTACCTTTTCCAGTCTCACATTAACAATTTTTATTTAATATGATTCACCACAAATCATTCATGAAATCTATCATCATGTCTGCAGTATTATTTCCTTTAGGGAAGGTGCGAACAAGTTCCTGATATGAGATCATCATATTCATCCGGAGCGCATCCCAGAGGGACATCATGAGCCAT
>NZ_WLVC01000040.1:0-41803 GCF_016859735.1 Lelliottia sp. RWM.1
GATGTCCGTTACCCAACGCTCATCCGGTGCTTCCGGGTTGAACTGCCGCTGGAGCCTGTTGGGCGTCACGATGCTGGTTTCACCCTTACGTGCCCGTGGGCTACGGTACCCGACCTGAGCCCTTATCCCGGCACGCTTCATCAGTCGCCAGACACGGTTAACTCCGCACTGTTGTCCGGTATCCCGCAGGTCGAGGTGGATCTTGCGATAACCATAAACGCAACCCGACTCCAGCCAGAACTGCTTTATCAGCCCCGTCAGCCTCAGGTCAGCATGATGCCGCCGTGAATCCGGCTGCTGAAGCCAGGCGTAAAAACCACTCGGATGCACATCCAGCACCCGACAAAGCAGTCGGACAGGCCAGCAATAGGTGTTGTCACGGATAAAGGCGTACCTCAGTCGGACAGCTTTGCGAAGTACGCCGCGGCTTTTTTTAATATGTCCCGTTCGTCGGTAACCCGCTTCAGCTCTTTCTGGAGGCGTCGGATCTCAGCCTGAGCGTCTGACTGGACTTTATTGGTTGAGGAATCCGGGCCATATGCCTTTATCCAGGCATAAAGACTGTGGGTGGTGATACCGAGACGTGTTGCCACGCTGGAAACAGAATGGCCGCGATCAACAACCTGTTTTACCGCTTCAATTTTAAACTCTTCGGGATAACGCTTACCGCTCATGGGCACCTCTCTTTAAGTCATCTTAAATGACTCTGAGGTGTCTGTTAAACCCGTGGCGATTCAGATTTCCCAAAATCAATTCGTCTCTCTGAACGCGTCACTGTTTACGATGCAGCAGAGATCCGCGCCTGGCTGGAAGCTAAGAAACACAACTAATCCCATGGAGTAAAACCATGAAATTAAAAAATTCTGGCTTAACCGCCAGCGGCCAAACTCACGCTAAAAAAAGTGACCCGCTAATTATCATTAGCAAACATTTGAGCGGTGAATCCGATGCGTAATATCGACTTTATCCGCGAAGTGACTCATACCGCTGCCGGGCAATGGCAATCCGTTCTGGCTGGCCTGAATATAGACGTGCCTAGTTCACCGCTCAAGCATACCGCCTGCCCCGCGTGCGGGGGAACAGATCGCTTCCGGTTCGACGACAACGAGCGCGGGGCGCATATCTGCAATCAATGTGGCGCTGGCGATGGCCTTGACCTGATTAAGAAGGTGGATGACTGTGGCACGACAGAGGCCGCACAACTCGTGGCGGAAGTGCTGGGTATTGATTACCGGACAACGCAAACGAATCCAAGCGTTGCTATCGAGCGCCGGGCATTACTTGAGACAGTGCAGCAGACACGACAAGAGCAGGCCGCACAGGACACAGAGCATCGTCGCCTAGCCTTTGCTCGCCGCTATGCAGCGATGAGCGAGAACGTCACACAGGGCGAATCTGACTATCTGAAATCAAAGGGGCTGAACGGCCTCACCTATCCACTTCTCACTAATGGCGCGATCTTACTACCGCTGGTGGACAACACCGGAGCGGTCACTGCCGCACAAACCATTACCTCGAGCGGGGAAAAGCGCCTTGTAGTGGATTCAGTCAAACGCGGAGCATTCCACGCCATTAACGCACCAGAGCAACCGCAGGAAGTGATCCTTGCCGAAGGGCTGGCAACTGCTTTATCCGTTAACTTGATGCGACCGGATGCGCTGACTGTGTGTGCAGTCGATGCTGGGAACCTGTTACACGTCGCCATCCATATGCGTCAGCAGTACCCACAGGCACAAATAATTATTGCCGCTGATAACGACTACCTCGACAACCAATCTAACACCGGGAAAGAAGCCGCAGATAAAGCGGCGCACGTGGTAGCGGGATGGGTGGCTCTTCCTCCGGGCGAGCATAAAGCCGATTGGAATGATCACCACCAGCAATACGGGTTAACTGAGGCCACCAGCATGTTTACCTATTCGATATACCAGATACAGGGGGAAAGCGTGAAACCAAAGTCGCAGGCCATTGAGGGAGGTAAATCTAGCCCTCCAGAAATAGACCCGTTAAAACCGCGTATCGAGAGCCGGGAGGATGGTGTGTACTGGATTGTGCCAAAAGTGGACAAAGAAAGCGGCAATATTATCAATAACGAAAACTGGCTGGCGTCAGCAATGGACGTGATCGGCTCCGGACGCGACGATAAAGACCAGTATCTGATATTACGCTGGCTGGCCTTTGGCTTAGACGTACCGACGACCGCTGCCATTCCCCTGGCGGATATTGGAGAGCGAGAAGGCTGGCGCGCTTTGAAAGCAGGCGGGGTTAAAGTCACTGCTAAAAGCAATATGAGGGCAATTCTGGCCGACTGGTTACAGCGCAACAGCTCACATGAGCTATGGCGTGTTACCTATGCCACTGGCTGGCAGTGCGGGGCATATATCATGCCCGACGGAGAAATCATCGGCACACCTGCCAGGCCTGTTTTATTCAGCGGTCGCAGCTCCGCAAGTGCAGGTTATGCCGTACAGGGCACAACTGAGAGTTGGCGTGGCAGTGTGGCGCGTCTGGCATACGGCAACTATGCAATGATGACCGGCGTCGCTGCCGCCCTAGCCGCGCCATTAATCGGCCTGACGGGCGCGGATGGGTTCGGCATTCACTTTTATGAGCAGTCGAGCGCAGGCAAAACCACCACCGCGAATGTGGCGAGCAGCTTATACGGCGATCCGGATTTATTACGCCTGACGTGGTACGGCACGGCGCTAGGGCTGGCAAACGAAGCTGCCGCCCACAATGACGGATTAATGCCTCTGGATGAAGTGGGACAGGGAGCTGACCCGGTGAGCGTATCGCAGTCTGCCTATGCGCTATTTAACGGTGTAGGGAAATTGCAGGGTGCGAAGGAAGGCGGCAACCGCGATTTAAAACGCTGGCGAACCGTGGCTATCAGTACAGGTGAAATGGATTTAGAAACATTCATAGCCAGTGCGGGGCGTAAAACCAAAGCGGGACAACTCGTTCGCCTACTGAATATACCGCTCAGTAAAGCTGAGCGCTTTCACGAATACACGAACGGCAAGCAACATGCTGACGCACTCAAAGAAGCATACCAGCACCATCACGGCTCCGCTGGAAGGACGTGGATAAAATGGCTGACGGACCACTCGCAACAGGCGATTGATACCGTGCGTAAGTGTGAAGCACACTGGCGCAATCTTATTCCTGCCGACTATGGCGAGCAGGTGCATCGTGTGGCCGCACGATTTGCCATTCTGGAGGCAGCGTTACAGCTGAGTGAAGCGGTCACAGGATGGGATGCACAGGCCTGCCGTGATGCAATACAGCACAGTTACAACGCGTGGCTACGCGAGTTTGGCACCGGCAACAAAGAACACCAGCAAATAATTGAACAGTGCGAGGCGTTTTTAAATTCCTATGGATTCAGCCGATTTGCACCGTTCCCCTATAGCTCAGCCGATATGCCGATTAAGGATCTGGCGGGGTATCGTCAGAAAGGGAAGCACGAAAACGATCCGACAATCTACTACACCTTCCGGGGCACATTTGAAAATGAAATCGCCCGGAACTTTAACCCGAAGCAATTCGCTGAAGTTCTGAAAAATTCCGGGATGTTGACCCCTCCTACGAGCGGGCGAGGTTACCAGCGCAAATCGCCTCGTATCGACGGAAGGCAGATTAACGTTTACGTCCTGACCTTCCAGACAGAAGACTACGCCGCATCTGAGGAATAGCATTTTTCACATACGTAAAAAGGGTGTTGGTTCAGTTAGCTCAGTCTGTTCAATATGCAATGCTCATTGTTTTATAAGAATTTTAATTCGCATGTTGAACCAGCGCTGAACCAACAAATACCCGTATTAAACCAACAATTGGTAATATTAACATTCACCCTGATAGGCAGTGAACCAACAGAAAGTCTCTCTGAACCATCACAACATCACCAATGTTGGTTCAGAAAAATCCAGTGTTGGCAATGTCTGGCGGACAGTGAACCAACTAAACCAACGTAACCAACACAACCTGCTTGTTATCAGTAAAAATCAGAGTCGATATGGTGGATATGAAAAATGACCACACAGATTTCAGCATACGAGTGGCTGATGACTGCCCCCGTAATCTTTCAGGTGAGGCTGGTTATGCTGAATCATTTACAGACTCACTCAAGCCCATTTCTCTCCACGCATCTTCCCAGCCAGCAATACGTTTTACTGAAATAGCATGATGAGTCGACTCATCATTTTGCGCACGGTGTCCACCGTGTTTCTCCAGATAACCCATATATGCCGTATAAATATCATTCCTGATCCAGGATAGCGGCGTGACATAGAAAGTATTCGGTTCTCGACCAAGATCGATAAATACCCAAAACTCATTGTCATTTTTATCAAGGGTACACTGGGCAGCATAGTTTGTTGAGGTTTGCCAGGTCCCTGACGTTTTCGCTCTGGCGGTAACTTTATACGTTTTACCGTTTGGGGCATCAAATGTGATGGATGACCTGTTGCCCTCTTTCTGGACGATGGCATTACTGGCACCAAGGCTCGTTAGTTTCTGCAATACCATTAACTGCCCTAATTCTGCTGTAGTCATATTTCCCCCTGATCTGTTTAAAACAATTTAAGCGAACACATCAAATTTGAAGCGATGAAATAATCCCGTGAAAAATAGCAAAACAACGCCCAATGATTACTAAAAAAAGCTTCATAAGGAACGTGGAGAAATCGACCAAACAGTTTGCAGCCAAGTTAACCGCTGTTGCAATTGTGGGATGAACTCATTAAGCCAAAACAGGGAAGCAACATAACCCGAAGATCCGCCACCACGACTGAATCGCTCAACGTAAAAGTCGATGCCGCCCACCCGATTGATTAACGACTTCCCCGTCAGTGACTGAAATGCTGCCGAAATAATATTCGCTAATTCATCTTTATCTTCAGGGATACTGACCTGACATAAAGCCTGTCGCATCTCCAGCCACAAGAACAAGTCACCTCTCGATCCCCATTGCGTCGGAGCAGGATCAAATAAGTCGGATACAACGGCCCAATCACTTTCCAGATAGCTAATCTTTTTTGCCGCAACTTTATGTACCAGCGGGAAAAATATTAGCCTGAAAAAATCCGGTTCAATCTCAAACGTAAAACTACTAGAAACGGAAAAACGAACAGAATCGACAGTGGATATTGCTTTCCCCGTCAACGCAAAAAAGAGGTGACTTAGTCTGGTATCCAGTTCGTTAAGGTCATCAGGGCATTGCTCAACACCTGAAGCCGCAATCATTTTATCGACCAAAATTTGGTTGCCATCATAATCCGTGAACAATTGCCGCTCAGTGGAAACCACTTTTCTGAAAATTTGTGCGATGGTCAATTTTTGCGGAAATAGAAGATATTGCAGATCAGGCCGTTTGTGCTTTTCAACCACGATGTCATAAGCAGTCTGCCGCTTAGCATTTGTTGTCGCACTTCGGTCAGCGCCAAGAGATAACAGTTCTCCAATAACCGACAAATTCGCCCCATGCCATGCAGCCTGATGCAGCGGGGTATAACCTTTAGGTTCACTGGGGTGATTTACCAGATCAGGATAATCACGAAGAATAGGTAAAAGCGTATTCCATTCGCCCTGGAAGGCGAGTTTCAATACTTTATCGCTAACAGACATCATTCCAGCCTCTCTTACTCTGCCCGTTCAGTATCCCAGCGTAAAAAAATACGCTTTAGCTTATCGACTGTGTGCCGCCATTTTGGTGTGGTCGGTTTGCAGACCGTATTCTGATTACCAAAGAAACCAATCTCATTGACCGCCTCCTGCTCGCTGCGCGTTTCCAGCCATTTCACAGGGACAAAATATTCTGATTTGTCGGGATCGTCGGCGTTGTTGCGATATCCGGCACCAAATTTCAGCACATCCATCGCCAGCTTTTCACCGTCGTCAGTGTTGATGGTGAAGCTACTGGCAGGCTCAACAGCACTCTGCACTATGCCAACACCGACGTAACCCGTTGCCGGGATTTTTACCCAGACTCGATTGCCAGGCTGGAGTTGTTTTAAGGTCTGACTGTACCAGCTTCCGCCACCCGCACTGATAAACCCGTAGCGACGCGCTTCTTCCCAAACTCGACTTTGCGAGTCGCCAAACGAAACGTAGAACTCACCGTTCCAGGGTTCCTTCGCATTGGCATTTGTGGCAGTAGCCTGTGCGGCATTAGTTTGTGTCTCGCTTGGGTCGAGAAGCCAGGCTCGGCTTAAGAACTGCTCGTCACCGTGCTGGAACACCTTGAAGAACAGTACGTTAATCGAGATGCCGTTCTTGCTGAGGTAATCGACAATGCGCTCGGTGGACGGGTCCAGTTCCGCTGCAACAATAATAATCTGATGCGACTGGTTGATGGACTCTTCTTCCAGTTCAGTATTGAAACGTTGCCTGAACGCATCACCCAAATTGCCCCCACCGGAGAATTTCTCGTAAATCTGCGACAAACGATCGGCGGATAAATCATCCACCCAGGAGGCGTAATCCAGCGCCTGCGCGACCACTTCACGCGGTGTGCGGTCGCGTTTTAGCTCAATCAGGATCAGCGAGGCATCCGGCGCGATAGCCAATAGATCGATACGCCCTTTGTCGAGCGTATTTTCCTGATGCCCGATAATCATCCACTGATCGGAGAGGATAGTGGGGTCGTTTAAAATCATCCTCTCCAGCAGTTGCTCACTGGCAAGTTTGCTGATGGTCAGCGGCTGAGGGTTCTCCCCCACTCGCCAGATTGCATGATGAACCGGCATCGTCTGTTCCTTAGTTTAATGCTGCGTCGGTGAGGGCATCCGCCAGGTTGAGCTGGGTTTGCTGGACGGATTGCAGGCGGGATTTAAGGCGATCGCAAATTGACGAAAGGTGTTCTATTTTTGAAACTATTCGCTTCTGTTCTTTCTCTGGAGGCATAGGGAAAAGAAAATTCGATATTTCAGAAAGATACAAACAAGGTTGTGCTCCCCCCCGTTTAGTTTCATTGATGATTTTCTGCAATAAAAATGAGTCCATTGAAAACTTAAGATAGTTAGAATTAAACAACAATGGTTTTATAATTGCTACACTTCTAACTAATGCAAAGTTAGCACTCTCTTTTATTAAAGAACTACGACCAATTGTTCCGCCAACAGATACAATTAAAAGATCACCGATCTCAGGAAGGCACCGCTCTCTTGATTTAAGATAATCCTCTTCAGAAATATAGTCGCAGTTATCATAATCAATATACCCATCTCGAACATTTTTAGCCGACAGTAATTTATAACCGTTAGTAATTCTCGGTGGGGTTTTATGATCACCATCAGTTATTTTTGACGTGATGTTTTGTAACTTACACCACTCCCATCCCTCCGGCAATTCAAAAGGCTTCTCCTCATCACTCACTGGCGGCAAAGGTTTTTGTTTTTTAATTTTACCGTCTTTCACCAGTTGCGATTTTTCCTGCTCAATACGATTTAGCAGTTCGGAAGCCGGTTCGTCGTTAGGATCTTGCGGCACCAGTTTACCCATTACCGCCAGTTGCAGAATGGTTTGCTTAAGCGCGTCAATACTCGCTTCGGTGGTAAATAGCGTGTTGAAATGCTGGCTAATGCGCGCCCAGTTTTCGGCTAATTCTTCTGCGTTTTGACTGTCGGTAAGCGTTGCCAGCAGCGTTTCAACAAGCTGAGAATGCGCATCCAGACTGGTCAGGGATTGCTGTTCCAGTTTGTCACAGAGGGACATTAACTCATTTATTTTGTAAACAATACGTAATTGTTCTGGTAAAGGTGGAACTGGTATTTCGAATAATTCAAGAGTTTTCTTGCTAAGACCTTCAATTGCCATACCAACTTGGCGCCCCCAAATGATTTTTTGTATTACTGGGGATATAATTGCCAAATGAAGAAAACTTACCATTCCCTGTTCAATCAGCCTGATAATTGTCACATGCTGATTAACATTTGCCTCACCTATTCTCTCTGGGAAAATTGTACAGCGACCTAGAGATGCTCCAGTGATATTCAATAATATATCGTTTCCTTTCACCTGAGTCCCTTCCATTTGAGAATGGACCTCTGAAGAAATAAATACTACATCATCTAACTTTAACTCATCATTCCAAATATTCTGAGAACGTAAAAATGGAATCCCAGAAGAAACATAAGAGTTTTGTCCGCCTCTAGGAGTACTTCCTGAACCAATTTTTGTAGTTAAATCGCCTAAGCGAATTACATCCCACCCGCTCGGCAATTCAAAAGGCATCTCTTCCTCACTAATTTCCGGCAAAGGCTTCTGCTTTTTAATCTTCCCCTGTTTTACCAGTTCTTCTTTCTCAGCGGCAATTCGCTTTAACAATTCAGACGCCGGTTCATCATTCGGGTTCTGCGGCACCAGTTTGCCGCGCACTGCCAGCTCCAGAATCAGCTCGCGCAGTTTCTTGATACCGTAGAGATCGATTTTGCCATTGCTGCCGCGCCCGGCGGTTGAGCGGGTTTGCAGGGCGGAAGTCCAGGTATCGATATGTTGGGTGATCAGTTTTTCAACGGTCATCAGTTCGCCTCCTTGCTGCCCGCCAGCGCGGCACCGAGGATGTCACGTAGCTGATTACGTAGTTCGCTGATTTCCGCCTGCTGCGTCTGGTACTGCGCCAGCAGTTCGTCCGGGTCATGGCTGATGGTTTCGCCCTGGTACGGGTTTTTGATATCGAGGTTGAAGTTGCGGTCGATGATGTCCTTGATACTGATTTTCCACGCCTGATTGTTCTCTTCGCGGCTGGCAAAACCGTCTGCTTCACTGCCCCACCAGTCGATCTCGGTCTGGAACTCTTCAAACTTCATCGGTTTGGTTTTGCTGTAGTTCTTTACGCCATCCGGGTAAGGGTGTTCGTAGAACCAGATGTCTTTGGTCGGCTGGCCTTTGGTGAAGAACAGAATATTGGTTTTGATGCCGGTGTACGGGTTAAACACGCCGTTTGGCAGACGCACGATGGTGTGCAGGTTGCACTCTTCGGTCAGCAGTTTTTTGATTTTGGTTTTGACGCCTTCACCAAACAGTGTGCCGTCTGGCAATACCACTGCCGCGCGACCTTTGTCTGCCAGCACTTCAATAATCAGTTGCAGGAACAGGTCGGCGGTTTCACGAGTCTGCATCTCTGCCGGGAAGTTTTTCTCAATGCCGTCTTCTTCGGTGCCGCCAAACGGTGGGTTGGTGATGATCACATCCAGCTGTTCGTCCCAGGAGGAGAGCGGCTTATTCAGCGTGTTGTCATGGCGGATTTGTACCGGCACTTCGATGCCGTGCAACAGCATATTGGTGGTGCACAGCAGGTGCGGAAGCTGTTTTTTCTCAACGCCATATATCTGTTGCTGCAGAGTTTTATGGTCTTCGGTGGTGTTGACGTAATGCTCTTTCACATGATCGAATGCACAGGCGAGGAAACCGCCGGTTCCGCAGGCTGGATCCATAATCGACTCGCCCAGTTTCGGATCAATACGATTAACCATAAAGCGTGTTACCGCACGCGGGGTATAGAACTCACCAGCGTTACCAGCGCTTTGGAGGTCGCGCAGGATCTGCTCGTAGATATCGCCAAACAGATGGCGTTCCTGGCTGCTGCTGAAATCGATTTCGTTAAGCTTGTTGATGACCTGACGCAGCAACGTGCCGTTTTTCATGTAGTTGTAGGCATCGCTGAACGCCTGCTTGACCACATAACCACGAGGGTTAGTGTCGATTGGTGCGGTCATGTTCTTCAGTTTTGGGAACAGGTCGTCGTTAACGAATTCCAGCAGCGCATCGCCGGTAATCCCTTCGCTGTTCGCCGCCCAGGTACGCCAAAGATAGCGTTCCGGGATAGGCAGGCTGTAGTTATCCTGTTCCAGTTCCAGCTCTTCTTCCTGAGTATCAAAAATCTTCAAAAACAGAAGCCACGAAAGCTGCCCCAGACGCTGGGCATCGCCGTCCACACCTGCATCTTTGCGCATGATGTCCTGAAGGGATTTAATAACTGAGCTAATCGACATGTTGTTATTCCATTCTTAAAAAAGGATGCCACTGGCAGCAAGGGCGGCCAGTGGCAATAAATTTATGCAGTATCAGGCGAAGCGTGGAGGTAGCTGGTAGATTCGTTTTCCAGTTCATTCACTGCCTGCTCGTAGGCCTGCTTGTCACCAAAGCGGGTTTTGATGATCTCTATTGGACGCCCCAGTGAGTCAAAGGGTTTCAGTTTCAATACCTGAACGTCTTCGATTTCCCGCACGCCTTCATCAGCGTATTTATCCAGCAGCGTGTTAAGCACCTGCTGCGCGGGTTCCGCATATTTTGTGAAGTAATTACGTTTACGCACGTTGGCGGCACGCTCATGGCGCGTTAACGGCGGCTGACCGTACACTACGTGGCAGAGCAGATCAAACGGATCGAGATCTTTTCCGACTTCTTCGGCCAGCACGTCCCACAGAATTCCGAGTTGCTCCAACTCTTCAATGATGACCTGCTTGCGGGGAGCTTCCTGCCATTTGCGCACGAAGCTATCCAGAGACGCATAATCACTGTCTTTGAGCATCGTTTTGCGGGTGTAATCCTGGAAGGATTCCGTCACCAGTTTGCCGTCGGCATCATAATACTGAACGCGCTTCGCCAGCACTTTAACGTCCACACCATTCACATAGAATTTGCGGACTTTGTTTTCGTCATCGTCGTGGAATTCGCCATTTCCGGCGAATTTTTCGCGGTTTACCTTGTATTCGGCTCTCTCTTCCCGCGCTTCATTGGCGAAACTATCATCGTCCTCAGCGTTATCTTCCGCATCGAGTTGGTCATTAAAATCAGACGCCGGGTCCGAAATGTCGTCAGGTTTTACCACCAGCACTTTTTCTGGCAAGCCGTCAAAACGTGGGTCGGCAAATAGCTCTGTCGCTTTTTTGAAGTCGAGAATCGTGAACCACAGCTTGCCGTGCTTTTCGTTGATACGCGTGCCGCGCCCGATGATTTGTTTGAACTTGGTCATCGACTGAATGTTCTGGTCTAACACCACCAATTTACAGGTTTGCGCATCGACGCCGGTACTCATCAGCTCAGAGGTTGTCGCGATAACCGGGTAAGCTTTTTTGGGGTCAATGAAGTTATCCAGCTGCGCCTTGCCAATATCGTCATCGCCTGTGATTTTCATCACGTATTTTTCGTTCTTCAGCACCTGTTCTGGGTTGAGTACCACCAGCGCCTGGCGCATCCGAGCGGCGTGGTCAATATCGTTGCAGAAGACGATGGTTTTATCCATCGGGTTGGTACGTTTCAAATAGTCGGTAATGGTCTGCGCTACCAGCATGGTACGTTCATCAATCACCATCGTGCGGTCAAAATCTTTCAGGTTGTAGATTCGGTCTTCAATCTCTTCGCCGTATTTATCTAACTGACCCTTAACCGGTCGCCAGCCCTGTACATCAACGTCGATATCGACGCGCACCACTTTGTACGGGGCTAAGAAGCCATCTTCAATGCCTTCTTTCAGGGAATAGGTATAAACCGGCTCACCAAAGTAATCGGTGCTGGAGACTTCTTCGGTTTCTTTCGGCGTTGCCGTCAGGCCTATCTGGGTGGCGCTGCCAAAATATTCCAGGATCTCCCGCCAGGCAGAATCTTCAGAGGCGCTGCCACGGTGGCATTCGTCGATGACTATGAGATCAAAGAAATCGGGAGCAACCTGCTTATAGGCTTTTTGATGTTCCTCCGGCCCGGTGATCGCCTGGTACAGCGCCAGGTGTACTTCATAAGCGGGGTCAACGGTGCGCCCGGTAACTTTGGTCATCGCTGAACCAAATGGCTTGAAGTCATTGCGCTTGGTCTGATCGACCAGAATATTTCGGTCAGCGAGAAACAGAATGCGTTTTTTGTTTTTCGCTTTCCACAACCGCCAGATTATCTGGAATGCGGTGTAGGTTTTCCCCGTCCCGGTTGCCATTACCAGCAGAATGCGGTTCTTCCCTGCTGATACAGCATCTACCGTTCGGTTGATCGCCTGCATCTGATAATAACGAGGGGATTTCCCGCTGGCGTCATCGTAGTAGTCCTGGCTGATGACGGGCAGCTGTTCCTGAGTAAACCCTTTCCAGACACAATATTTCTGCCAGAGTTGTTCAGGGGTTGGAAAATCACTGAGAGTAATTTCTGACTCAAGCTGCTGCGGGTTGGTTTTATCGTGAAAAACAAAACCATCACCATTGGTCGCAAACACAAAGGGAACATCGAGCAGGCTGGCGTAATCCAGACCCTGTTGCATTCCTTTACTGATGGCGTGCTGATTGGCCTTGGCTTCTATCACCGCCAGCGGCAAATTCGGCTTGTGGTAAAGCACAATGTCGGCGGATTTAACTTTGATACGCGAGGCCAGTTTGCCACGAACCACAATCTTACCATCGCGGAGTTTCACTTCCTGACGGACCTGCGACATCATGTCCCAGCCAGCATCTTTAACCACTGGCAGGATGAATTTGGTAATGATGTCCGTTTCAGTTAAATGAGCCTTGTTTACGCCAGCCATAGCAGAGCACTCCACGATATTGGGTTAGCTCTGATTTTACACAGATTAGTGCGTTACGTAATGACCTGAAACGAGGTTTTAGGCAACGTCTGGAAAACCATTATTCGTTAGAACAACTTCTACTGCTAACCGACTCATGTAATCGAATAAACAAATCGACACAGCGCCTTGAGAACTCACCATTGTTCATTTCAAGCCATGCACGATTACTCGAAAGCCAATCCCTGTATTCAATGGGATCAAGGTCATGCGACAAATATCCATTAAAGCTGCGCCACCATGGCCACCATGCACTCGCTTTCGCCCCTGTAGGGAAATCTATTTTGAGCTGTTGCGCAGCCAGCAAAGCTGATTCGGTAGCATTCGAAGCATTATCCAGCTTGATACCGTAACTCCAATCCTGATAACTCCCTTTGGCAGGTTCGATACAGTAGTGCCAGCCAATGGCCTCTGGTGGGCGCAACCCAATCCCGTAATCTGGATATAATTTTCGGCATACCTCCCAGCCTGCTGGTGCTATCAAAGCCGAAGTCGCTTTTTTAGTCAGCGTTTGATAAATGCTATTTTGCAGGCTTAGTAGACTTAACGTGGTATCCAGCGTTGATTCGTCAGTAAAGATCTTGTCTAACAAAACATCCACAACCTTCCCCTCCCTGCAATTCAGCACATTCACCGAAATAAAACGCTGCAAATCGAATAGAAAGACTCGCAAGCGGTAAGGTATATCATCATTTTTGCACAGCCCCTCAAGCCAAACGACGAGCCTTTGATATGACAGGAGGACAAGCTCACCAGACTGAAGCGCGGCGTCACATTGATGCTCATCAATACTAAACGGAGTTGGCTTGCTCCCTTCAGGAGTCAGGTAAATCAGCAGCGTTTCGTTTAGTACGCTGCGGCGCTTTCTTAGCTCGTGGAGATAGTCCAAAACCTGATTGGGTTGATCGGCGGCACTGGGTTTGTTCTCTATACCAAGTGTCCATCGCTCCCCTTGTACGACGATATCAATTCGACGTTTAGTGCCCAGGGCATCAGTCTGCTGTTCGCACTCAACAAACCGACAAGATGTTGCATCCCATAAGCTTTTCCCAATCAAATCGAGAAAGGTGCTGAGAAAGTGAGCTTGCTGACCATGAACACCGCGCACGTCAAGCAAATCAGCCAGGATGCGTGAAAGGCCATTTTCGTCAGCAGTGATATACCGAAAGACATTAAACTCAACAGCATCTTTTTTGTTGAGATTTTGGTGCGTCCGTCGGGCTTCGTTGAGCCACTCTGTCATTTGGTTCAGCCAATGATTACCAGTCATATCACTCCATCACACGCAGCTTTCATGCTCGGGACGGCTATATTAACAGCTCAATGCCTCATACAGCATAATGTCGGCCATATGATGCCTTGCCATTCCCGGATTACATTCCTGCTTTGCCCAAAATCATCATTCTGACGGCCCTTGATGGTATTTTTGCTGGTACCAGACATCCACTCTAAAAATAAAACCATCAATATCATAAAATTAGAAAGTTATTCGATTCCTGCAGGGACACTTTAATCTTCTCCCCCCCCCCCTCTAATACACACCATACGGGTGTTGGGCCAACAAACCTCACCAACGAATGATCCCTGGCTTCCCTCTAAATATGTCCATGTAACGTTCGTTATCATCACCAGATGTTCAGGTGAGTATATGACCGTAATCAATACCGAATTCAACAGTAAAGAGCGCCTGTCTTGGCGCTCTTTCAACGTTGACTTATCCTGCCCGCGCAAAGGCGGCAGCTTCCGTAATTAATGCATCATCCGGACGAACACCGGTATACATTTCGAACTGTTCAACGGCCTGCAACGCAATGACCTCCGCCCCGCTAATGGTCTTTTTACCCATCCGCTGGGCCAGCATAATCACGGGTGTTTCTGGCGGCAGGGCGACAACATCAAAGATCACGCTGGCCGTTTCAACCATCGACTCACTGTAGGCTAAATCATTGCTCTGCTTGCTGCCAGCCATGCCGACAGGGGTGACATTGACCAAAATATCGCAGGCAATGCCTTCTGGTAACGGCTGCCACTGAAAACCATACTGCTTAGCCAACGCCAGGCCACTTTCCCGGTTACGGGCGGCAATGATGACATCACGAAAGCCCGCATCGCGAAATGCGGCAATCACGGCCTTCCCCATCCCGCCGCTGCCGCGAATCATGACACGTGCGGAGGTATCAAGCTGGTGGTCCTCAATCAGGCTTTTTACGGCAATATAGTCGGTATTGAATCCAGTCAACCTGCCGTTGTCATTTACGATAGTGTTCACGGAATCAATAACGTTCGCCGACGGATCGATAGCATCAAGAAACGGCATGCAACTCTCTTTGAATGGCATGGAGACGGCACAACCCCGGATCCCCAGCGCACGCACACCTTTTACTGCCGCCTCGATGTCCTGGGTAGTAAAGGCCTTATAGATAAAGTTCAGCCCCAGCTTTTGGTACAAATAGTTATGAAAGCGCGTGCCAAAATTACCGGGCAGGCCAGCAAGCGACATACACAACTGAGTATCACGGTTAATCATCTTAAATCTCCCTGGCAGAGGACAATAAATACTGTTCAGCTTCCTTAGACCAGACCCCTTGATGGCGCGCCAGAATGGCACTCAGTTCAGGATCCTCAATCTGGGTTAATGCGGTGAGCGGTAATGATTTACCGGTATAGACTAATTTTTTCCCACCACCGACTTCAGGCAGCACCAGCGTGGTTTCTCCTGCGGCATTCAGCCCCAGAATATGGGTAACCACTTTTGCAGCCTGCACTTTCTTCTCTTCTATCAGCTTAACCGCTGCGCGCATATCATCGGTGTTGCCGCCAGAAGTACCGACATAGTGGGTAAAGGCATAATGGACGTCGTAAAAGTTAATTGCCGCGCTGAAGTTTTTATCCTGCGGACCCGCAAAAAAGTTCAGGCAACCATCAGCAGCAAGGAGGGAAGAGGCCAGCGTGACCAGTTGTTCGTTAGGCACGAACACAAAAATATCGTCAAAGCCATGCCCACCACTGAGGGCCATCAGCGTGTCATGTGCAGCATCCTGCGCATGAAGGTAGTGGATCAGCGTCTGCGGTTCAGAAGGGTAATGTTTTCTGGCATAGCTTAGCTTAGCGTTATTGGTATCGGTCACAATCAGTAACGATGGATTAACCGGGCCATGCAGCGCGTAGTCGATAGCCAGCAGCCCCATAGGTCCTGTGCCTCCCAGGATGAGAGTCCGCCCCTGAGGACGAATGCCCATTTTGTGATTGTAAGATCCCTCCTCCAGATGATAGTTGGCGTTGAATGCGCCAATCACACAGGAGAGCGGCTCAACCAGCGACCCTTCGAAGTAGGTTTCCCCTTCGTACGCCAGCAAGCAATCCTGCTCCATCACGTCATCGGGAATCAACACATGGGTCGCCTCTCCTCCCACCCACGGGAAAGAGTAGCCGGGGCAATCAGGGCGATCCGGCAGTTGAAGATTCGCCTGAATGACATAGCGTTGACCCGGCTGGAACTTATGCTGCCACTTTTTCCCAACCGCTATAATGTCGCCGCAGAATTCATGGCCGATGATGATCGGGTTCGTGGCGATATCATCCGGCACTTTTTTATGATTCTCGCCCTGATTCGCCTCTTTCCAGGACGAGAGGCACAGGCTGTCTGTAACCACCGTAGCCAAAATCTCATCGTCCTGCATTTCAGGAAGTTCGAACGTTTCCAGACGAAGATCGCGTTTGCCATAAAGGCGTAAAGCTGTTGTTTGCATTGTACCGCCTCAGTTTTACAGGAGCCCCGGCTTAACACCGGGGCAGATAATCAGGACAAGAAGCCCAGCGCATTACCGATAATCCCCAGACCAAACAGGGCAAAAATCAGCCATACCGGGTTAATTTTTTTGTTAAGCAGGCGCACCATCAACAGCGTCAGCCCCAAAGCCAGCAGCCCAGGGCAGAGCTGATCGAGAATGTTCTGCACCGTCATGGTGACGGTGGTATCACCCGCGCCGGGCGTTTGTGACACCACAAGCGGTACATTGATGCGGGTCCATTTGGTCACCAGCACCCCCATCACAAACAGACCGAGAATCGATGCGCCTTCAGTCAGTTTTTGCAGCAGATTGCCGCCCATATCGCTGACAATATTGACCCCTTTGCTGAAGCCTATTTGCAGGCCATACCACTTCATTGCCAGACGCACTGCATTGAAAATAAAGAAAAACAACAGCGGGCCGAGAATATTTCCAGACAGCGCTAACGACGCACCAAGCGCGGCAGTTATTGGCCGCAATGTACCCCAGACAAGCGGATCACCAACGCCTGCCAGCGGCCCCATCAGGCCCACCTTGATACCGTTGATCGCACCATCATCAATCTCCGCACCGTTCGCGCGCGCCTCTTCCATCGCAGCCGTGACACCAATCACCGGCCCGCAAACGGCTGGTGTGGTATTGAAGAAAACGAGATGGCGTTTGAGGGCTGCCACCTGATCCTCTTTCAGGGGGTACAGTCGCTTGATGGCAGGGATCATGTCGTAGCAAAAGCCCAGCCCGTGAATGCGCTCAAAATTGAACGACGCCTGCTGCAGATTGGAGCGGACAAACATGCTAAACAGGTCAGATTTGGTCAGTTTTTTCTGTTCCATGATGGACTCCGTTAATCGTCAAGCTGGTCAAGGGCGGTGGCTGAAGTGGCCTGTACGTGCGGCCCGGCTTTACGCCACTGGGGATTCAACTGTATGTAGACCAGCGCAATAATCACGCCGATACCGCCGAAGGCCAGCAGACTGAAGTCGAGATATCCCCCCGCGATAAAACCGAGGAAGAAGAAGGGCATCAGGTATTTCACGCCCATCATGCGCAGTACCATGGCGTAGCCCACAACGACAATAAAACCACCGGAAATCTGTAAACCGCGCGTAACGAATTCCGGGATGGCGTTCAGCATATTGCTGACCATGTCGGCACTGACAAATAACGAGACAATCAAGGCGGGTATGGCGACGCGTAGTGCCTGAACACCCAGAGCAGAAACGTGAAGGATATCAATGGTGTTAAAGCGCGCCTCTTCAGCGGCTTTATCCGCCGCATGCTGGAATACCACAGTGATGGTTCGCGCGAAAACGGTCAGCACCTGGCCTGCCGCCGCAACCGGAAGGGCAATAGCAATACCAGTCGCAATACTCTGCTGTCCGACGATAACCAGAATAGCGGAGATAATACTGGCCAGCGCTGAATCCGGTGACTGTGCAGCGCCGACATTCATCCAGCCGAGTGCGATCAGTTCCAGCGTACCGCCCAACATAATCCCGGTTTTTAAATCTCCGAGAATCAAGCCAATAACAGTACAGGCGATAAGTGGGCGATGAGTCTGAAACTCATCCAGCACACTGCCCATTCCGGCAATACAGGAAAATATAAAAATAGCGATAATTTGTAGGGTACTGATTTCCATAATATAGAACCTTTTAAGTGTGTTCATCCCTGCCTGTTACGGCATTGACATGTTGTCTTTGAGGCTGCATCCCGGCAGGTTTAATTTCCTCATCCCGACATTGCTATGCTTCCGGGATTCGTTAATGTTCCCTCGCGACATATCCAGAATGGCGACATATCATAAATACAGGCACTTTTATTTATTCAGCGAATGACTGTTCTTTTATTTTTTCGAGAATATCAACCGAAGGGTCAGAGGCAACAACGCGTAAATCCAGCTTCACACCAAGCCTATCCAGTTCACGAAATGCATTAACATCGTTACCATCCAAAGAAACAGCCTTCGTTAATTGTTTTTTCCCAGGCCGCCAGGCCATACCACCTATATTTAGCGTCGTAATTTCTACGCCCAGCCTCACCATAGATAACGCATCCTGTGGGTTGGTAAATAAATAAAAGACAGTATCATTTTTATATTGAGGGTTATGATAGACCGCCACTGCCTTTTCAATATTCACCACATTGACTTTCATTCCTGGTGGTGCGGCCTGCCGTAATAATGTCCGGCGCACCTCATCGTTATAAACCTCGTCATTACAGATAATAATCCGTTGCGCATTCGCCACTTTCGACCAGACAGTCGTGACCTGACCGTGGATCAGGCGGTCATCAATACGAGCCAGGGTAATATTCATCAGAAATCCTCTTCGGTCGTTTCCAGATGCTGCCAGACGACGCAGGTTTGTTGAGCTATCGTCGTCAGGTGTTGACAAAGTTCATCCACATTCATCGTGCGTTGGTTGTCCACCAGTTCCAGCGCAAGTGGCAGAGAGAGCCCGCTGATAACCCTGATTGCCGGATGACGCATCGCCAGGGTCACGGCGGCGTTCCAGGGGCTACCACACTGCAGATCAACGGCAATAAGCCATTCATCACTGATGCGGGTATTCACTAACGTGCTCAGCTTTTCCACGATATCTCCAGCGTTCTCACCGGGAACAAACTCCACCGCCAGGACATGGACATCGCCGTAGACCATCTGCACAGACTCCAGCATGGCGCTAGCCAGTTTGCCGTGGGCGCAAAAGATTGCATTTACCATAAGCCCTCCTTAGCCGCGCGTTTTACCGCCTGCAATGTTCGTGGTCACCCCAGTAATGTAACTGGCACGTTCAGACAGTAGATAACAGACAAAATCAGCAACTTCCGTCAGACGCCCTGAACGGCCAATTGGAATTGCATTTTTGCTGTAACCTTCACGCAACTGCTCAACGGTAATGTTTCGGGTCCAGGCTAGCGCTTCCTCATACTCAGGCGTGCGCAACCCTGTTTTTTCCAGGATTCCGGGCGCAATGCCGACCACACGAATACCATGTTTACCCAGCTCTTTTGACCATGAACGGGTGAAACTATTCAGGGCGGCTTTAGTCGCGGCATAGCAACTCTGACCTTCAGAGCCTTCCAGCCCACTTTCCGAAGAGACGTTCACAATTACGCCGTTATGTTGTCTGACCATCTGACGAGCCACGGCTTGCGACATCAAAAACACGCCTTTCTGGTTGATATTGACCATTTTTTCAAACGCGTCTTCATTGAGCTCATATTTTCCGGCTGGCGATTTTTCATCAACCAGCAAACGTGGGAAATTCACCCCAGCGTTATTAACCAGACCGTCAATCCGACCAAAGCGCTGAATAATTTCTTCGACAGTCTGGGTGACCTCTTTCGCACTGGAAATATCTGTCGGCCAGAATTGATATCCCCCCCGCACCTCATTTTTCCCTACTCCACCGTGAATATCCGCCATCTGCACATTTGCGCCCTGAGCCAATAACTCTTCGACGATAGCCAATCCAATACCTGAGGCTCCGCCTGTAACAATAATGACTTTATCTTTTAAATTTAACCACGTTTGCATAATTAACTCCCACTTTCAGATAAGGGGATCCCTCATAAATTTAATTATGTCAGGATCAATTTAATTTTTTGATTACAATAACAATTCGGCAGTGGATTTATTCGTCACTAAACAGTTAATATAATTCCCGCGTAAAGCGCCAAGAATACCACTCAATTTTTCTTCACTCATCGCGATACCAATAGAATAACGCGCCTTTTTTAATTTATTGATTTCAATAGAGAGCGTTTTTTCACTCATATTGGTGTCTACCGTTACACCATTGATATCGTAAAAACGTGAACAGATATCTCCGGCAACCTGTCGGGCATGCAGATCATCACTTTCTTCGCTGCCATAAAATGCGTGCCAGTTTGCGCCATCACGAATGGCGGGAGAACCAATCCCTACCAGTGCAATATCCAGATTATCCCAGTAAGCGGCGATCGTCTCAAAATGCCGGGACTGCATAATGCCGTTGCGAATCAGCGGATTTTCCAGAAGCGCTGGAAAATCCGCCAGATGAGATTCCCCTTTCAGCTTTGCAGCAGCGCTGTAGGTCAACGTATTGACATGAAAACGGCTTTCAAGCTTGCCTGAAGGGCCACCGATAATGGGTACACAGATGAGCTGACGTGACTGGCCCGCTGGCGATAGCCCCTCCACCAGCGCACTCACCGCTCGTCCCCAGGAAAAACCGATAATGTCGCCGGGTTCCAGTAAGCGTTCGAGCAATTGAGCGCCATGCTCACCCATCATCGCGAGATGATCATCCTCCCGTTCACTGTCACAGGAGATCACCACTGCCTCTTTCAGACCAAATTTCTGCTTTAACTGCTGCTCAAGCCAAAGGTTTTCGTTGTAATCGTAATTAATGGCGATCGTCACAATTCCCTGTTCGCGGCCCCGCTTCAGCAGGCGACTAATGGTCGTGCGATAAATTCCCAACTCACGCGCTATCTGCGCTTGCGTCATATCCTGCTCGTAATACAACTGCGCTATTTTCACGATCAGGCGAATGTCATCGCTGTTTTCCGTCGCCATTTTTACACTCCTGCACATTTGTGCAAATCACGAAATTGTCGTCCTGATCTGATATAACCCCATCAATGCTGGAGTTCAAAGCAATTTTCTCTTATTTGAACGCCAAGAACTGACGTTTTATCTTGCACATTTGATGTGTCGATAGATCGTTTACGGCACATCTGTGCTCGCCTTTCTAATCCATTGATTCTGCTCACCTTCATCAATCAAAGTTGCTAACAGCAAAAACAGTCACTTTTGTGTTGAAAGGTGTGGCAGATCACAAAGCGCATACAGGTTATTGAATCCCCTTCAGCCACAGGTCAATACCTCCACGCCCTGATGCCATCATCTGGTACTGCATCGACGATTACAGGTATAATCCGAAGTACTATTTGAATGGTTTTAGAAACGAACATGACAAAACTTACTCTCCAGGAACAGATGCTGAAAGCGGGATTAGTCAGCAGTAAAAAGCTCGCGAAAGTGCAAAAAACGGCTAAGAAATCGCGCGTGCAGGCCCGTGAAGCCAGAGAAGCTGTTGAAATGAATAAAAAGGCGCAACTTGAGCGTGATAAACAGCTGAGCGAACAACAAAAGCAGGCGGCATTATCAAAAGAGTACAAAGCGCAGATCAAACAGCTCATTGAGATGAACAGGATTGTTTGCCCAAAAGGTGAGATTGGATATAACTTCACCGATAACAATCTCATCAAGAAAGTCTATGTGGATAAACTTATTCAGTCTCAATTGATGAGTGGCCGTCTCGCCATTGCTCGTCTGAGTGCGGATAATGGCCCAGAGAGTGAATACGCGATTATCCCCACCATCGTGGCTAATAAAATTATGCAGCGCGATGAGAGTTATATCGTTTTAAGCAGTGTGGTTACCCCAGAAGCTCAGGATGAAGAAGATCCTTATGCTGACTTTATCGTGCCTGATGATTTGATGTGGTAGGAAAGAAGATTTCTTAATCCTCTCCTCGGGCATATCACTTACCTGTTCCAGCAGATGACAGCTGGCTCCCTCTCAGGCGATTTAGATGAAGCAAATAACATTTAGCGATCTCAGGCAACAGAGCGAAGCTGCTGCAAATTCACCCCGCTTGCGCGCCCATCGTAATTTTCATCCCGAATTGAGCGATCCTGTACAACGTTTAGCGGTTGCTATGGAGCCTGGCACTTACGTTCGGCCACACCGCCATCCGCATACATTCGAACTGTTGCTTCCCCTCAGTGGCCGCTTTGTTGTCTTAAATTTTGATGAGAATGGCGTCGTTACCCATCGCGTTGTGTTAGGGGAAGAGTGCATGGCGCTGGAAACAGATGCCGGTGTCTGGCATGCCGTTTTGTCGCTGGATCAGGGCGGGGTTATTTTTGAAGTCAAACACGGCGGCTATCAACCCGTTGCAGAACAGGATTTCGCTGCATGGGGACCAGCTGAAGGTGATGCCGGAACAGCCGAACTGATGGCATGGTATGCGCACGCACAACCCGGTGATGCGTTTTTTAAACGGTAAATGACAGCTTTTTAGATACACAAACAGATACCGTTTGGTGTCTGTTTCTCTAAAAAACCAACGTATTGCCACAGAAAAAGACATTTCGTACATATTGAGATCATCTGTCGCAAAAAATTATTTTGATAAAATTACCCCCACCATAATGATGAGAATCAAGCACCTTAAACATTGTCGCTTTTTTAGGCAAAAACCATGTGTGGCAGATGCCGTACAACGGTGCTACATTACGCCGCCCAGCTTGCATCGGCAGTGGACAGGTAACGCCGTAAAGATCGGTAAAGCCTGAAACCATCACCTTAAATTGTGGTCATAATTAGCACGGTGTAACGCGATGTTTGCGCTACCTTCACAGGCTTTACATAGGTTTCACTACTTTGTCTCAATCCAAATTCAAACGCACCTATTTACATCCGCGTTACTGGTTTACCTGGTTTGGTCTTGGCGTATTGTGGCTACTGGTTCAGCTACCCTACCCGGCAATTCGTCTGCTGGGCTCTAAACTGGGCAGCGCTTCACGTCACTTCCTTAAACGTCGAGAATCGATCGCCCGTAAAAATATCGAGCTTTGCTTCCCTCAATACAACGCTGAACAGCGCGAAAAACTCATCTCGGAAAACTTCAAATCTATCGGCATGGCTTTGCTTGAAACGGGCATGGCGTGGTTCTGGCCTGATGAACGAGTCCGCAAATGGTTCGATGTTGAAGGTCTCGACAATCTGAAGCGTGCGCAAGCACAAAACCGCGGCGTGATGGTTGTCGGTGTGCATTTTATGTCGCTGGAGTTAGGTGGCCGCGTAATGGGGCTTTGCCAGCCAATGATGGCAACCTATCGTCCGCACAACAACCCTCTGATGGAGTGGGTGCAAACACGTGGTCGTATGCGTTCCAATAAAGCAATGATCAGCCGTAATAACTTACGCGGCATGGTTGGTGCATTGAAAAAAGGCGAGGCCGTCTGGTTTGCGCCCGATCAGGATTATGGACGGAAAGGCAGTAGCTTTGCGCCTTTCTTCGCCGTTAAAGACGTGGCAACAACAAACGGTACATTCGTGATTTCACGCCTGTCCGGGGCTGCAATGCTGACCGTCACCATGGTCAGAAAAGCAGACAACTCTGGCTACCGTCTGCATATTTCACCTGAAATGATGAACTACCCAGATAAAGAGTGCGACGCTGCGGCATTTATCAATAAGGTTATCGAGAAAGAAATCATGCGCGCGCCGGAACAATATCTGTGGGTGCATCGCCGCTTTAAAACTCGCCCTATTGGCGAATCTTCTCTCTATATCTGACACCTTGCCTAAGGTTAGTTTCGCTAAGAAACTAACCTTTTCAATCACCTGCTATTCCCTCTCGTTTCGTTCTCTTTCCGTCGTCGCTCAATCCGAATTTATTGCGCATCGAAATCAAACTGTCGCCGTTCCACGACACTCGTAAGTGTAGGAAATTATTTAAAAAAATGCCTCTTGTCACCCCTCTGATTTAGGCGTACATTAGCGCCGTCTGGCAATAGGAAAGCACAGAATTCTGAGCTGGAGTCAGCGGCGTTTAAGCCCGATTTCAGCACTCTATACTCAGGTGGACTCTGTTTTTAAATGCGTATCACACGGTACGCGGAGCGATGAAACGTGAAATATTTCTTTATGGGCATTTCGGTGATTGTATTAGTCTGGGCCGGAACCTTTGCCCTGATGATCTGAGCGAAGAAAATGCATTAAAAAAGACAGGAGCCAAAGGCTCCTGTCTTTTTATCATTCTTCGACCCGTGTTATTCCGTTGTACTTTTTGAACCTGATGATGAGAGCAACCCATCCGCACGGAACATACTTTTAATACCTCTGACCGCCTGGCGGATACGATCGCTGTTTTCGATGAGGGCAAATCGCACGTGAGTGTCGCCATAATCACCGAAACCGATGCCTGGAGAGACACACACCTTCGCGTCATGCAGCATCTTCTTCGCAAACTCCAGTGACCCCATCGCCGCATAAGGCTCGGGGATCTTCGCCCAGACATACATCGACGCTTTCGGCATTTCTACCATCCAGCCAGCCTCGTGTAAGCCTTTAACCAGCACATCACGACGGCGTTTATACTGCGCGGCAATGTCATGCACACATTGCTGATCGCCCTCCAGCGCCGCGATAGCGGCCACCTGAAGCGGTGTAAACGTCCCGTAGTCGTGATAACTCTTGATGCGCGCCAGCGCATTCACCAGCGTCTTGTTGCCGACCATGAAACCAATGCGCCAGCCCGCCATATTGTAGCTTTTGGAAAGTGTGAAAAACTCGACAGCCACATCACGCGCACCTGGAACCTGCATGATTGAGGGAGCCTTCCAGCCGTCATAAACGATATCGGCATAGGCTAAATCATGGACAACCAGAACATCGTAACGTTTTGCCAGTGCCACGACTTTTTCAAAGAAATCCAGTTCAACACACTGCGCGGTTGGGTTTGACGGAAAACCGAGAATCATCATCTTTGGTTTTGGGTAACTTTCACGTATCGCACGTTCCAGTTCACCAAAAAAATCTACCCCTTCCACCAGCGGCACAGAACGAACCTGAGCACCGGCAATGACCGCGCCATAGATATGAATCGGGTAGCTAGGATTGGGCACAAGTACCGTATCACCGTGATCAAGCGTTGCCAACATCAGGTGCGCCAACCCTTCTTTCGAGCCGATAGTCACAATCGCTTCGCTTTCAGGATCGATATCCACCTGGTAACGATCCTGATACCAGCGAGAGATCGCCCGACGTAAACGAGGAATACCGCGCGATGTAGAGTAACCATGCGTATCAGGGCGTTGAGCCACAGTGCATAATTTCTCAACAATATGCGGGGGAGTTGGACCGTCGGGGTTACCCATGCTGAAATCAATAATGTCTTCGCCGCGCCGACGCGCAGCCATTTTCAGTTCAGCAGTGATATTAAAAACATAAGGAGGGAGACGATCAATACGCGTAAAACGGCGTTCGGGACTGAATTCAGCCATAGATTCCTCAGATTCACGTTAGCGCCCGGACCGTCCGAGCGACGCTGCCACGTATGTGGCGTGTTTAGAAAATAACCTGAAAAAAAACCTGCTGTCGAGAGGGAAATGAAAAAAAAGTCATCGCGTTAAAACCGGAATCGTGCTGAGTATAAAAGCGGAAGCCTTCTGAGGCAGACCTTATTTTTATACTATTTACTTAACACAATGATATCAAAAACGTTACTCATCATTAGCACTGTGATAGAAAATCAGGTTTATTCAACAAGACACAAATAATCCCCTTTGTAAATTATGGTTTTTCCTCATTTGATAAAGCAGACGGATAGCTGGTCATTACGCGCCAGGTTTTTTATCATGGTTTTTTCCCGATATCCCAGGTCTACTCGTGCACGAAATATTCGATATGCTGCTGGCGGTTTACGACCGCGCGGCGTTAATGCTCATCTGCCTGTTCTTCTTAATTCGCATCCGCCTGTTTCGCGAGCTTTTGCATAAATCCGCCCACTCGCCAAAAGAGCTGCTGGCCGTTACGGCAATCTTCTCGATGTTTGCCCTGTTCAGCACCTGGTCTGGTGTTCCCGTCGAGGGTTCGCTGGTCAACGTGCGTATTATCGCCGTGATGTCGGGAGGGATTTTATTTGGCCCATGGGTGGGGATCATCACCGGGATTATTGCCGGAACACATCGCTACTTAATTGATATTGGCGGCGTGACGGCAATCCCCTGCTTTATCACCAGTATCATTGCCGGGATCCTTTCCGGGTGGATTAACCGCAAAATTCCGAAAAAGCAGCACTGGCGGGCAGGGATTGTCGCCGGCATGGTGTGCGAAACGCTGACGATGATCCTGGTCGTCGTCTGGGCTCCAACAACTGCACTAGGGCTGGATATCGTGTCTAAAATCGGTATTCCCATGATTTTAGGCAGCGTCTGTATCGGGTTTATCGTGTTGTTGGTACAAAGTGTGGAGGGCGAAAAGGAAGCCAGTGCAGCTCGCCAGGCCAAGCTGGCGCTGGATATCGCGAACAAAACGCTGCCGCTGTTTCGCCACGTTAACGCCGAATCACTCCGTCAGGTGTGTGAGATTATCCGCCGCGATATTCACGCCGATGCCGTCGCCATTACCAACATCGATCATGTGCTGGCCTATGTCGGCGTAGGTGAACACAACTACCGTGACAATGATGACACCGTCAGCCCCACCACCCGCCAGGCCA
This sequence comes from Lelliottia sp. RWM.1, assembly GCF_016859735.1. Lineage (NCBI taxonomy): Bacteria > Pseudomonadati > Pseudomonadota > Gammaproteobacteria > Enterobacterales > Enterobacteriaceae > Lelliottia > Lelliottia sp. RWM.1. The sequence continues at coordinate 26,619 of NZ_WLVC01000040.1, forward strand.
TTAACTACGGTAAAATCATTATTAAAAACAATGATGAGGCATACCGGACGCCTGAAATTCACTCCATGCTGGTGATCCCACTTTGGGAAAAGGGAGTGGTAACGGGCACATTGAAGATTTATTACTGCCATGCACATCAGATCACCTCCTCATTACAGGAGATGGCAATCGGCCTGTCGCAGATTATTTCCACCCAACTGGAAGTCTCGCGCGCAGAGCAGTTACGTGAAATGGCAAATAAGGCAGAGCTCCGCGCGCTGCAAAGCAAAATCAATCCTCATTTCTTGTTTAACGCCCTGAACGCCATCTCCTCCTCCATTCGCCTTAATCCGGACACCGCTCGCCAGCTGATTTTCAATCTCTCGCGCTATCTTCGCTACAACATTGAACTGAAAGATGACGAGCAAATTGATATTAAAAAAGAGCTCTACCAGATTAAAGACTATATCGCGATCGAGCAGGCTCGCTTTGGCGATAAACTCACAGTCATTTACGATATTGATGAAGAGGTTAACTGTGTGATCCCTAGCCTGCTCATTCAGCCGCTGGTTGAAAATGCAATTGTTCACGGCATCCAGCCCTGCAAAGGTAAAGGCGTCGTGACCATCAGTGTGACCGAAAGCGGTAATCGCGTGCGCATTTCGGTACGTGATACGGGTCATGGTATCGATCCGAAAGTCATTGAACGCGTTGAAGCAAATGAAATGCCGGGAAATAAAATTGGCCTGCTGAATGTACATCATCGCGTCAAACTGCTGTATGGGGACGGGTTACATATTCGACGCCTTGAGCCAGGCACTGAAATCGCCTTTTACGTCCCGAATGAACGGACCCCCGTTCACGTACCGATATCACTGTTGCCTTAGGCCGGAGTAATACATGAAAGTCATCATCGTGGAAGATGAATTTCTGGCTCAACAGGAACTGAGCTGGCTGATCAAAACCCATAGTCAAATGGAGATCGTTGGTACATTTGAGGACGGTCTGGATGTGCTGAAATTTTTGCAGCATAACCGTGTTGATGCCATTTTTCTGGATATCAATATTCCTTCGCTGGATGGGGTTCTGCTGGCGCAGAACATCAACCAGTTTGCTCACAAGCCGTTCATTGTGTTTGTCACTGCATGGAAAGAGCATGCCGTTGAGGCATTCGAACTGGAAGCATTTGACTACATTCTTAAGCCTTACCAGGAATCACGCATCGTCAGCATGTTGCAAAAGCTGGAGATGGCCTGGCAGCAACAGGCTGGTACAGCAACCGTCAACGCTAACCCAGCCGCTCGGGAGAATGACACCATTAATCTGGTCAAAGATGAGCGAATTATCGTTACGCCGATTGATGATATTTATTATGCCGAAGCGCATGAGAAAATGACTTTCGTCTACACGCGACGCGAGTCGTATGTGATGGCGATGAACATTACCGAGTTTTGTAACAAGCTGCCTGCGGCGCACTTTTTCCGCTGCCACCGCTCGTTCTGCGTCAATCTGAATAAGATCCGAGAGATCGAACCCTGGTTTAACAATACCTACATTTTGCGCCTGAAAGATCTCGATTTTCAGGTTCCGGTAAGCCGAAGCAAAGTGAAAGAGTTTCGCCAGTTGATGCACTTATGATGATTTCACCCTCTCCCTGAAGAGAGGGTGACGAAGACTAGAGAACCTGACCAAGAACCTGACGCAGGTGTGCACCAGAGCCCAGTAATCCTGGGTTATCGTGAACAATCAGATAGACCGGAATATCCTGTACATAGGGTTTAAAACGTCCTTTATCTTCAAACCCACCGCGAAAACCGGATGACTTAAAAAATTCCAGGAATCGCGGCACAATCCCGCCAGCGATAAACACACCACCAAAGGTGCTAAGATTCAGAGCCAGGTTGCCGCCAAAACGCCCCATGATGACACAGAACAACGACAGTGCGCGGCGACAGTCGGTGCAGCTGTCCGCCAGAGCACGCTCGGTCACGTCTTTCGGCTGCAGATTTTCCGGCAAACGACCGTCAGATTTGACGATGGCGCGGTAAAGATTCACCAGCCCAGGACCTGAGAGCACTCGTTCGGCTGAAACATGACCAATTTCCGCACGCAACTCCTCAAGGATAATGCCTTCTTCTTCGCTGTTTGGTGCAAAATCAACATGTCCCCCCTCCCCTGGCAGGCTTACCCAGCGCTTATCCACATGCACCAGATGCGCCACCCCTAAGCCGGTTCCTGCGCCATAGACGGCAATCGGCTTACCTTCAACCGGTGCAGTACCGCCAAACTGGATGAGATGTTCAGGCTTCAGCATCGGGATCGCCATGGATACCGCCGTGAAGTCGTTGATGATTTCAAGATGCGAGAATCCCAGATTTTTTTTCATCTCAGCAATAGAAAACGCCCATGTATGGTTTGTCATGGCCACCCAGTCACCGGTAATAGGGCATGCAATGGCGATACAACCATCCTCAACGCTAATCTGATGTTCATCCAGATAGACACGCACAACGGCCTCCAGGCTTGGGTAATCCAGTCCTGAATAGGTTTTCGCCTGAGAGATTTCCCCCGTATTCACATCGCACAGGGCAAGGCGCGCATTCGTGCCCCCAACATCACCTACCAAAGCATACTTTGTCATTCTTCTACGGCTCCGCTAAAGTCAGAATAAATCTTTGGGACACTGTAAATTCAAGGCTGGATAACAACAATGTTCTAAAGGGAGTCGCCCCAGGATTGTCGATCCACGTCACAGAATCACTTTACCGTTTCAGCACCTTTTGCACTATTGCGACCAAACTGATTGTGCAAAGTAACGTCATACCGTTTTGTACAAGGAAATCATCATGCTCCACCCGCGAGCCAGAACTATGCTGCTGCTGGCGCCACCCGCGCTGATTATCGGTATTGTGTCCAGCCTGATTTTAATTGTCGTCATGAAAGTGGCATCGGTACTGCAAACGATGCTGTGGGCATCGCTACCGACCACATTTGGTTTCGCGCCTGATTCTTCAGTGTGGACTCTGCTGATGCTGACACTGACAGGTATTGCGGTAGGCCTGGTGATTCGATTTAGCCCTGGGCATGCAGGTCCTGATCCCGCCCAGGAGCCACTGATTGGCGCCCCCGTCACGCCTTCAGCACTGCCAGGATTAATCCTGGCGCTGATTATTGGTCTTGCGGGAGGTGTGAGCCTGGGTCCAGAGCATCCAATTATGGCAGTCAATATTGCACTGGCAGTTTATCTCGGCTCACGTATTTTTCCGCGAGTAGGCGCACTGGACTGGACTATTCTCGCCTCTGCCGGGACTATCGGTGCACTGTTTGGTACACCCGTTGCCGCGGCACTGATTTTCTCCCAGACGCTGAGCGGGAATAACAACGATATTCCTCTCTGGGACAGGCTTTTTGCCCCCTTAATGGCGGCTGCGGCAGGTGCACTAACCACCAGCCTGTTTTTCCATCCCCACTTTTCGCTCCCGATCCCTCATTACGGGCAAATGCAAATCGCCGATATCTTCAGTGGTGCGATTGTAGCGGCTATCGCTATCGCACTGGGTATGGTTGCCGTATGGTGTCTACCACGCCTGCACCGCTTGATGCATAAACTCAGGCATCCGGTCCTGATTCTGGGTGTCGGGGGATTCCTTCTTGGAATTCTGGGGGTCATTGGAGGACATATCACCTTATTCAAAGGGCTGGATGAGATGCAGCAGATGGCATTTAGTCAGGTCTTTAGCACATCAGACTATATGCTGTTCGCCCTCGTCAAACTGGCGGCCGTTGTGGTTGCAGCAGCCTGCGGCTTCCGTGGCGGGCGCATCTTCCCCGCGGTATTTATTGGCGTCGCATTGGGCCTGATGTTACATGAGCATGTGGATGCTGTACCGCTGGCCATTACCGTCTCCTGCTCCATTCTGGGCCTGGTCCTGGTTGTCACCCGCGATGCATGGCTGAGCCTGTTTATGGCAGCAGTGGTGGTTCCTGATACCAACCTGCTGCCCTTGCTCTGTATCGTGATGTTACCCGCCTGGCTTCTGCTGGCGGGTAAACCGATGATGATGGCCTGGAGGCAAGATAAGTAATCAGGCGCTATTACGCGCCTCAAGCGCTTTTGTTATCGCCCCCAGTAGCGGCGGAATGTCTGTTTTTGGCAGCATGACCTCAATGAGAGACAACCTCTCGTGGTGTGCGACTTTATCCAGCACATCTGCCAGCACCTCAGTTTCACTGACACGCCAACACTCAGCCTGAGATTCCAGGCTGAGTGCCTGCGGTATCTGCGTCCAGTTCCAGAGTGCAATATCGTTGTATCGCTGCTCTGGCCCGTGGATCGCCCTTTCAACCGTGTACCCTTCGTTGTTAAGCACCAGAATAACAGGATGCTGATGATCGCGTAGCATTGACCCCAACTCCTGGATAGTGAGTTGCGCCGCACCATCGCCCGTAATCACAACAACTCTACGCTGTGGGCACGCCGTTTGCGCACCAAACGCGGCTGCCAGCGTGTAACCAATCGAACCCCAGAGAGGCTGAACGATAAAATTCACATCAGCAGGTAAGCGAAGGGCAAATGCCCCAAATGCAGATGTCCCCTGGTCAGCAAGGATAATGTCACCAGGACGAATAAAGGTTTGTAGCGTGCCCCAGAAGTTTTCCTGCGTGAGCATTCCTTCGGATGACGCGTGCGGAAACACCCGCGGAGGAGTCGCAGCAATGGGCTTCGCCACGTACTGCCTGCAAAGTTCAGATAAGACATCGATCGCTTGCTGCATGGGAATACCGGTAAACCAGACATCCCCGACGCGCGAAGCATGAGGCTGGACTTCAATGGTTTGCGCTGCCGTAAGTTGATGTGTAAAACCGGCAGTCAGCGTATCCGTAAAACGAGTCCCGATGCACAATACGGTATCAGCACCCTCAATAGCCTCTCTGACAGCATCCGTACTTGCCGAACCACTGTATGTGCCATAAAACCCCGCCTGACGCTCATCAAAAATCCCTTTTCCCATCAGCATCGTGGCGTGCGCCATAGGGACGTCGTTCACCCATTTCTGTAGCGCAGGTTTTAAGCCATGGCGAAGAACCAGGAAATCCGCCAGCAGCGCGGTACGGTTACTGACTTCCAGACGGAACTGCGCGGCATCGCGAAATGCTTTCAGGCAGGCATGATCGGCAAGTATGGGCTTCACAGTGAGAGCGCTTACAGGGGGCGTGGCGGCTTTTTTTGCCACATCGGCAGGTAGCATTAAATAGCCGGGCCGACGTTCACGCATCATGATGGAGAGGACACGGTCAATTTCATAGCAGGCATTTTGCTCGGTGAGTACCGCCTGAGCGACCGTGATCGGCTCGCTCATCTGATAGAAATGGCGAAAGTTTCCATCACCCAGAGTGTGATGCAAAAGCTCACCTTTTTGCTGTACCGCCATACCCGGAGCCCCCACAATATGCAATACCGGCACATATTCAGCGAAGCTGCCAGCAATACCGTTCATGGCACTTAATTCCCCAACACCAAATGTTGTCAGCAGTGCGGCAAAGCCCTTACACCGGGCATAACCATCTGCGGCATAAGATGCATTCAGTTCGTTAGCGCAGCCCACCCAGCAGATATCGGGGCTGTCGATCACATGGTCGAGAAACTGCAGGTTATAATCACCGGGCACACCAAACAGATGATCAGCACCGCAATCTGTAAGCCGGTCCAGCAGATAATCAGCGACGCAATACGGGGTTCGCATAACAGGTGTCCTTCTGACGTTGACCTCACTTTGAGTATTAAAGAAGCGTGATGGCTGTCCAGAAATGGCAGAAAGAAGCGTATGGAAAGAATGCTTTACAAAAAAGGGTGCGTTATTCTCCTTTTCTTCACGTTAGTGTAAACGCATACACTGGCTTTTCTTTTCTGCGCCTGAGGTTACGAGTATGGTTTTTCAGCCTGACAAAAATCGTTATCAGACAATGCAATATCGCCGTTGCGGACAGAGCGGTCTCAAATTACCCGCCATTTCTCTCGGGCTTTGGCACAACTTTGGCGATGCCACGCTAATTGAGAATAGCCGCCAGCTTTTACAACGCGCCTTCGACCTGGGGATAACCCATTTTGATCTCGCCAATAACTATGGCCCACCTCCTGGCTCAGCAGAATGTAACTTCGGACGTATTTTCCAGGAGGATTTTCAACCCTGGCGCGATGAGTTGATTATCTCAACCAAAGCGGGTTACACCATGTGGGATGGCCCTTACGGTGACTGGGGTTCACGTAAATACCTCATCTCCAGCCTGGATCAGAGCCTGAAGCGTTTAGGGCTGGAGTATGTCGATATCTTCTATCACCATCGCCCTGATCCGGAAACGCCGCTGCAAGAGACAATGAAAGCGCTAGACCATGTGGTACGCCAGGGGAAAGCGCTCTATGTCGGACTCTCTAATTACCCTGCGGAACTGACACGCCAGGCGATAGAGATACTTGACGATCTTGGAACGCCCTGCCTTATCCATCAGCCCAAATATTCCATGTTTGAACGTGCCCCCGAAAAAGGATTACTCGGCGTCCTGCAGGATAAGGGCGTGGGGTGTATCCCCTTCTCTCCACTGGCGGGAGGTCAACTGACCAACCGTTATCTGAACGGCATTCCGGCGGATTCACGTGCGGCCAGCGGCAGCAAATTTCTTAATCCTGACCAAATTACGGAAGAAAAACTGGCAAAAGTTCGCCGACTCAATGAACTGGCCGAACATCGTGGTCAAAAATTATCGCAAATGGCGCTGGCATGGATTTTACGCCACGATACCGTGACCTCTGTGCTGATTGGGGCTAGTAAGACTGCGCAAATTGATGATGCAGTTGGCATGCTCGAAAATCGTCACTTTTCTGAAGAAGAACTCGCTGCCATTGAAACGATTTTGACCTGTACAGAATAAGAGATCTTTTAGCAAAACGTGCTCCCTTTTGTGAATTCGGAGTTGAGGCGATGAAACGGGGCTTTACCGCCCCGTAATATTGCGTTAACAGGCCGCATAAAGGCCCCGATCGTGAAGGAGAAGAGTATGTTCAGGTCACTGATTCTGGCTGCAGTATTACTGGCTGCAGCGCCGCTGGTTGCTAATGCAGGCGAGATCACCCTGTTGCCATCCGTAAAATTACAAATTGGCGATCGTGATAATTACGGTAACTACTGGGACGGTGGCGGCTGGCGCGACCGTGATTACTGGCATCGTAATTATGAATGGCGTAAAAACCGCTGGTGGAGGCATGATAATGGCCGTCATCGCGGCTGGGACGATCGCAGAGCCTATGAGCGAGGTTATCGTGAAGGCTGGAGCGATCGCGATGACCGTCGTGGTGATTGGGGTCGCGGGCGTGGTCATGGTCACGGCCACCACTGATGATTAAAAAAGGAGCCTTACGGCCTGAGGGATCCCCAGAAACATCATCAATACACCATGATGATGTTTCGATAGGCCCTTGCCATATCTGCATATACCCTGTCGGGGTTCATCCCCGACAGGAGCCCCGGTGACTGCCGGATGACATTTTCACTCAATGTCAGATACGACAGCACCCTGCGTGATTTCTCACTGTTCGCCTGGAACCATCGATTTATTCCCTTACTTTCAAGGTAATATCCCGTCAGCCATAGGATGATGCTGTAGAGAACTGCAACCAGGCAAAGCACGGATAGTCTTTTTTCTCCCCGACTTTTACTTGCCCGCAGTCCCAGCCCATAGCGCTCGCTTTTTTCATCTCTGAAGTTCTGTTCTATCTGCATACGGCGACTATAAAGTTTAACTATCTCGCGTGGCTTATATTCCATCAAGCTGGTAAAAAGCAGCCACGGTTCACGCGCGTTTTTACGGTACAGCCTGTCTGTTTTGGGGTAATGCTGACTGCTTTTCCTGCCCGTCGCCCGCTTATGCACGGTGTAGAAATGTCCCGGGCAGGCACGACTGGCGTTGCGTGCCAGTCGCCCGAATCCCGGATAACGCGCCGTTGTTGATGACACAACATCCCGCGCCATCAGCCACTCTTCATCCCCGATGACCTGAAAACAGAGGCAGCCCCTGACTCGTCCAACAAAATCCCAGCCCAGAGAGCGGATGTGATGAAACCAGCTACTGCGAAACCCGGCATCCGTCACAATGATGACCTGTTTATCTTTACCGACAGCCGTTGCCATCTGGTCAAGAAACGCGTTCTGGACGGCAGAGTTGTTCTGGTAGCGGGAGGAAATGACCTTACTCATCAGTGGGATAGCCCTGCCATCACACAATAAGCTTGCCCGCAAAACACTGAGTTCTGATGAAGGATAGCCACTCCAGTCCACGGCAATGACACAAACTGAAAGGCTGTGCGTGAGGCGGGATACAGGCTGCTGGTAGACGGAGGGAATATCACTGAACATCAGGTCGCTGTTGAGGTGCCGATCAACACGCTTAATCTTGTGCTTAACACGTGCGGGGCCTGGCAGGTATCTGCCGATGCTGGTAAGAGAAAGCGAAGCACCACGTGTCAGGGCCACGGTCATATCGAGCAGGGCGTTTTTACGGTACTGATGAATGGAGTTCAGGGACTGGCTGAAAAATTTATGGCAAACTTGTGAAGCAGGCATAGAGGAGTGACCTTACTTTTTGGTGGAACACTAAGTAGATCACAACCTTCTATGCCTGTCTTTATTTATGGGGAGCCGTCAGGCCTTGCGGCTCCTTTTTTATAACCCTAATGCAGTCCCCACCAGCAACCACAGATTCAACGCCACCACCACTACCACGATAGCCCACCCTGCCCGTTTCACAAGAGTGGTATTAACCAGATCGCCCATCAGCGATTTATTGCTGGTAAAGATAAGCAGAGGAACCAGCGCAAGGGCAATACCAAAACTCAGTAATACCTGGCTCATTACCAAGATACGCGTCGGATCCAGCCCCATCAAAATCACAATAAACGATGGCAGCATGGTGACCGCACGACGAACCCACAGGGGAATATGAAAGCGAACAAACCCCTGCATAACGACCTGACCAGCCAGGGTCCCCACCACCGTTGATGAAAGGCCTGCCGCAACCAGGCTCAGACCAAAAATAGTTGCTGCGGCATGGCTGAGTAATGGTTCGAGCGTCAGATATGCCTGATCGAGATCGGCAATGCCTGTATGCCCGTTGAAATGAAATGCCGCAGCAGCTGTTGCCATCATCGCCAGATTGACAAAACCGGCGATGGTCATGGCAATCGCCACATCCCATTTCGTCGCAGAATAGCGCTGCTGCCGTGTGCCACCATGCAAGTGCTGCGTTAACGAAGAGTGCAGATAAATCACATGTGGCATGATCGTGGCCCCAAGCACACCTGCTGCGAGAAACACCGCCTCTGAGGTCGGTAAATCAGGAATTATCATCCCTTTACTTAACTGCGCCAGGTCAGGTTGCGAGAAAATCAGCTCGACAATATATGCGGCCGCAACAAACAGCAGCAGGCCACCGATCACTTTCTCAAGCGGTTTTTGCCCGCGGCGCTGCAACATAAGAATAAGGAAGGTCGCTATCCCGGTCAGCACAGCGCCCTGCAACAGAGAAACGCCAAGAATCAGCTTGAAACCAATTGCTGCGCCGATAAATTCAGCAAGGTCAGTCGCCATGGCAATAATTTCGGCCTGAACCCAGTAAAGCCAGACAGCAGGACGAGGATAATGATCGCGAATTTGTTCCGCCAGGTTTTTACCTGTTGCGATACCTAGTTTCGCGGAGAGCATCTGAATCAGCATGGCCATCAGGTTTGCCCAGACAACCACCCACAGCAGTTTATAGCCGTAACTGGCCCCGGCCTGAATGTTGGTCGCAAAATTACCCGGATCGATGTAGCCAATGGCGGCAATGAATGCCGGTCCCATTAATGCAAAGCGCAACTTGCGTGCCGCTCTGCCACTGCTACTCTCAACGCGACTGTTTGTCATCTCTGCCTCAGAAATATAGCCTTTGCTATGTTTCATGCTATCAAAATGCGAATGATTATCAAGTTCATTTATAATGTTTAACGTGATATCTCTGATAGCTAAAAACGATAGAAGGGCTGAAAGATGTGAAGGGTTGTCACAGGCGATGCAATCGCACAGTCAATTTAAAGCGTAACACACAAACGTAACTTTTCACTCATTTACTCAACATAACAGAAATGTATAGTTGATCACTATTTTTGAGACTCGTCACAGGATGTAACTATAGTGTGCCCTTGATCTCGTTTTCTTTGTGCTTGTTACATAGAATGTGCACGGAAATTAAACCTGCCTCATATTTGGAGCAAATATGGACCGCGTCCTTCATTTTGTCCTGGCACTTGTTGTCGTTACTGCACTTGCATTGCTGGTCAGCCATGACCGCAAAAAAATTCGTATTCGCTATGTTGTTCAACTGCTGGTTATTGAAGTTTTACTTGCGTGGTTCTTCCTGAACTCCAACGTAGGCCTGGGCTTCGTGAAAGGCTTCTCCGAAATGTTCGAAAAACTGCTCGGATTCGCTAACGAAGGAACCAACTTCGTCTTCGGCAGCATGAATGATCAAGGCCTGGCATTCTTCTTCCTGAAAGTGCTTTGCCCTATCGTCTTCATCTCCGCACTCATCGGTATCCTGCAGCACATCCGTGTTCTGCCTGTTGTTATCCGTGCGATCGGTTTCCTGCTATCCAAAGTGAACGGCATGGGTAAACTGGAATCTTTCAACGCCGTAAGTTCCCTGATCCTCGGTCAGTCTGAGAACTTCATCGCGTATAAAGATATCCTGGGCAAGATGTCCCGTAACCGCATGTACACCATGGCGGCAACCGCAATGTCCACCGTTTCCATGTCTATCGTGGGCGCGTATATGACAATGCTGGAGCCAAAGTACGTTGTTGCAGCGCTGGTTCTGAACATGTTCAGCACCTTTATCGTGCTGTCGCTGATCAACCCATACCGTGTTGATGCCAGCGAAGAAAACATCCAGATGTCTAACCTGCATGAAGGCCAGAGCTTCTTCGAAATGCTCGGCGAATACATTCTGGCAGGTTTCAAAGTTGCGATTATCGTTGCCGCAATGCTGATTGGTTTTATCGCACTAATCTCTGCACTGAACGCCCTGTTCGCCGCCGTACTGGGCATCTCCTTCCAGGGAATTCTTGGCTACATCTTCTACCCAATTGCATGGGTAATGGGTGTCCCGGCTCACGAAGCACTGCAGGTCGGCAGTATTATGGCGACTAAACTGGTTTCCAACGAATTCGTAGCCATGATGGATCTGCAGAAAATCGCCAGCACGCTCTCCCCGCGCGCAGAAGGCATTCTCTCCGTGTTCCTGGTCTCCTTCGCTAACTTCTCTTCCATCGGGATCATCGCCGGTGCGATTAAGGGCCTGAACGAAGAACAAGGTAACGTGGTTTCTCGCTTCGGTCTGAAACTGGTATACGGTTCTACGCTGGTGAGCGTACTGTCTGCATCCATCGCAGCACTGGTACTCTAATCCAGACAATAAAAAAACCGGGAGCCAGGCTCCTAATGCCAGTCAGTTAAACAACTGACTGGCCCTTTTTCGGGGCTGTGGTATACCTCCAGAGCCTCTCCTTTACCCCTCTCGGGAAGGCTCTTTCCCTCCGGGGCGGTAACGTTGCCAATTGCCCCATACTTTCAAGATCACGCATCAGCTCCGGGATTCTCCTCGGTGAAGCGCCCTGCAGGGTCATCAGCATTCCGCATGATTCTGAGAAGCTCAACTGATTCGGCCAGCATCCTTTCAGGTGCATCGCCATCTTAATCATCTGATATCTCACCAGATTATAAGCCAGCAAGACGCCCCACAGCTCCTGCTCCACAAGCTCCGGCTTTTTACTTCTCAGCGTCGGTCTGCTCAGCTGCATCGTCTGTTTTATCTCCCCGTATCCCCGTTCAATCTCCCAGCGATGACTGTACAGGTCTGCCATTTCTCCACCTGGGCAACGCATGGCATCCGTCATTGATGTCAGCAGATGACAGACTTTCCCTTTGCGCGTCACGGTCAGCAGGCGGGCTGTCATTTCGTTCCCCAGACCCGGCTACTTTTTTCGTGCCTGTGGACTGGCTTTCAGCGTTACCAGATGGTCGCCTTTACCCAGTTTTCTGATCTCTTCATACTGTGCCCCTTTTCTGAGCAGGGTCATCCAGTGCCGGTGTTCTCCCGCCGGGTTCCAGGCATTCAATAACTCCAGTGAGTAATAACCTTTATCCATTAACGTCAGGGTGTTACCGCAGGTTTGCTCTATAAGTTGCTCTGCAAGCTCATTTTCGCTGTTTTTCATTGTGCCGAAGGCTGCTGCCGTCAGCAAATGGCTGGTCAGTTCTATCTGACAGACCATTTTGGCCTGCGGATAGAGTGCAGGGTTCCCGCCATGCGTCTGGCGGGCGAAGGCTGCATCGTTCTCTGGTGTGTCCGGTGTGCCCCAGAACACACCATCAATGGCCAGCAGGGTCAGCACGCACCAGTTCGGGTGCGGCGTGGCGATACCGGATTCCTCAAGACAGCGGGAAATCAGTTCCGGGTCCAGATATTCGCCCAGAGAAGTCAGAGGGTTATGCAGGGAATCGTAACGGGATACCAGATCAAGAGCCTGTCCAATGTGCATAAAAAATCCGGAAACGGGTGAGCATTTCCGGATTCTTACACAGCCACTGGATCGGTCAACCGACCTTAACTGATCGGCATTAGGAGTCTGGCTCCCGGTTTTTTATGCCTGCAATTCAGCCAGTGGTGTCGGCTTGCCTACCAAATAACCTTGCAGATAATCCACGCCGAAACGGAGTAGCATTTCGCGTTGTTCTGCAGTTTCCACAAACTCGGCAACCACACTAAGCGACTTCGTTTTAGCCAGATTACAAATCGACTGGACAATCATCGCATCCATACTGTCAGTGGCGATATCTTTTACAAAGCAACCATCAATCTTGATGATATCCGCCTGCAAACGCTTAAGCCGCTCATAATTCGCATACCCTGTCCCAAAGTCATCAATCGCGATACGGAAACCGTATTCCCGTAGCTGATGGATGTTTTTAATACTGGTTTCGGAATTGGAGAATGCCTGCTCTTCGGTTACCTCAATCACGACTGCGTGCGGTGCAACCGAATAGCGTTCGAACAGGGAGATAATCTCGGAAGCAACCTCTTTCTGCATCAACGTGAGTGGCATCAAATTTACTGAAAAACGGGTTCCGGCATGGGGCGCTGGATTATCACGTAACCATTTCAGTAAATGCTCAACCACACTCAAGTCGAACCGGTGGCTCAGGTTGAATTGGGCAATCAGCGGGATAAAGCGATCGGGCGTGATAATCTCACCCTCGCTTTCCAGTCGCGTCAGAATCTCGTAGTACCTTTCACCTTTGGCGTTCTGAATCGGCTGGGCATACAAGAGAAGCCCTCTGGCGTCGAGTGCACGCTTGATTCGTCCTAACATCAGAACTCTTTCCGTCGTTTGTCCTGAGACCGTGTCAAGGCTATTGGTTAATGCAAGCACATTATGTGCAGCACATGATTGCTCAGACAACCAGCTTAATTGCCCAAGCATATGGTGCAAATGTTCGCCGCCATCGACCTCGCCCCAGGATGCTCCAAATTCAATATCCAGTCCGGTATTGTTCCAGAAAATTTTACGGCTGTTCAGTTGATCAACCATATGCTGTAAGCGCTCGGCCGTTTCAGGGCCTAACAGTACCAGCACCAGTTCACTACCTGGCAACTGGAAGAGCTTTTCATCTTTTTGCAGCAGAGGTTGAAGAGATGCGGTAATCACCCGCTTGCAATGCACACGCATGAGGATGCCATAATGACGGCTTAAAAATTCCAGATTATCCATCCTCAGACAACAGACCTTTGCATCGGAATGAATGGACAGAAAGTCTTCCAGCGCACGAATGTTGGGCAACCCTGTTAACGGATCGGTTAAAGCCCTCTCCTGCCAACCTTGCTTCAACCACTCGCTTCGTCGGTAGATCCTGGACATATAAAGCAAGCAGATGGCGAACGAGATCAGCACAGACAAGATAAAGGACAGCGAATACCCCGTCTCAACACCATTGAGAAAGTTATAGTTGTACGTTAGCAACAAGAATGCGGAGGCAGCCCACAGTAACGAAATTAGCGCATAGCTAAGCCGACTGATACCGAGGGTAAAGAGAATAAAAATCCCCGGCATCAGGTAACCCGCAATGATGGGTGATTCCAGAGGCGTACACAAAAGTGCAATGATGGACACCAAAAACATCAGCCAGACTAATATAAATAGCGGTTTTTTATTATAAAAAATAGGTTTCAGACTTCGTCGCCAAAACGTTCTGGCGTAGCAGGGATTAATTATCATTCTTAATGGATAATAGAACATCATTGTAAATATAAGGGCTGCACAAATCAGACTCTGAATATCAACAACGTTATAAATGGCAGTACCATCACCAAAGAATGTAGAGAGAGAAACAGGAAAATCAAAAAAATACCCAGCGAGATACATCGATACCTTGATACCTATAGGCACGATAAAACCAAGCCAGAAAATGCGAATTCCAATGTATTTATTTGGGAGACTATGACGCCATCGACGCCCCAGGATGGCTCGCATGATACCAGCGGTAGCAAAAACAGAAAATGTCTGACAAAACAACAACACAGCATGCTGAAGAACGGTTAATTGCAAATTATAGACATTCGTGGCAAAAAGGCTCAACAGAACAGGAATGATGGCACGGCGACCAAACAATAAAATAACCGCCAGCATTACACTTAACGGTAACCATGCCAGATAAACATCATAACCATTCACAATTGCACGCGGAGAAATATAACGAGAAAATGGAATTGTGAGCAGGCATAACAGCAGGGCAAGCATAAATATTTTTACATTATTGATGAGTTTACTTTTCATTAAGATAAATAAAAAATTTTCCATACAATTCATTGACCGAATGGATAATATGTTTATTAATTGCGCGAATCAAGTTCAAGTCAATAAAGAGACCGCTTTATTGATTTAGATTTAGGTGAGGTGTAGAAAAAAAACCTTTCTCGTAACAAAATATACCGATGAGTGTTACATAGATATAAAAAAACCCCGTCTTTCGACGAGGTTTAGAATTTTGGTGGAGCTAAGCGGGATCGAACCGCTGACCTCTTGCATGCCATGCAAGCGCTCTCCCAGCTGAGCTATAGCCCCA
>NZ_WLVC01000041.1:0-40500 GCF_016859735.1 Lelliottia sp. RWM.1
GCTTACCGCTCATGGGCACCTCTCTTTAAGTCATCTTAAATGACTCTGAGGTGTCTGTTAAACCCGTGGCGATTCAGTGCTTCTTGTTCACCGAACAAGAGAGTAACGTAAGAAAGAATTTCACTGATTCATTCAGTATCTATCAGCACAAGTTAGCTTTTGAGGTTCGTATGGATTATGGCTTTACAGAGACTGCTAGCCCCGATTATTGGGATCAGATGCTAGCAGTGTATAAAGAAATGATAGCTACTACTAATCAACCTTTTTTGAGGGTGATGTAACTGGTGAGAATATGTCGTGGTAGTTTTTTGTTAGTATTTTTGTTAAATGGGAAAATAGTATTTCATGTAGTTCATCGCTAATTGTGCGAGCATGAGTTATAACGTTATGCACATTTTTTTTATTGGTTTGGTCTTCTATTTCATCACATTTTTCGAGAAATAATTTAGTGGCTGCTACTATGTCTAAAATATCTTTTTTTACTCGTTTATTTTTTATTGATATATTCCACATTGGTAATTCGTAAATTAAAACTTGTAGCTGTATACTAGTTTCTTTAAATATTTTATTATGCTGTGTTATTTTTTCGTTTAATTCATTAATTGCTCTTGCTTCATTATTTTTAATATCTAGTAAATAATATGAGAGAGCATCAACTACATCAGGTTGAGTGAGTGCCTTACAGTCTTCTAATATTAGTCTCGAATACATGTGTATCTTTGATATGGCTTCTAATATCAATTGAGTTTGTTTAAAGGCAGCTTCGTTTACTTTACCATCTAACCATTTTTTAACTTGTAATGCAGCCACCATAGCTACTAAAAAAGTTCCAACGTTGGCTAAGGCTGAAATACTATCAGAGTCAACTTTGAACGGCTCTTTATTCACTATAAGATTAAATAAGATAGTGAAAATCACGCCAACAGAAAAAGCAACAAGCGTATTATTGTTTATCTTTTTAAGAGGATCAAATCTCATTTTTATAACTACCTAATCCCAAGAGTATAGTTAGGAGGATTTTACTATGCGGAGTTTCAGAGAACAACTGAATAACGGGACGTTCAACCAATCCAGTAGCAGTGTCAAAAAAAAATTCACAAATTCAGAGGGAGTTTTACGATATTAGAAGAAGGATACTGTGAGTTTGACTTAAGTGAATATGAAAGCTTTTTCCTTCTCAAATGCTCCAGGAACCATTCTAAGAGATATAAAGGAATGATGCGATAAGTGCCAGGGTTAGTGTAAAATAACGTTGTTTAGAGGGTGAAGGGAAGGATTCAGCAGTGAATGTGATCAAGAAAGTATGGAACGTTGTTAAGCCGTATATTTTCAGGTATTACGTTGCTTTCTTTTGTGGCGGCGTTGTTTGGATGTTCCTGGATGTGTACGTTACTAAAGGTATTGATGCTTCTTTTGTGTCTGCTTGTGCTGATATGGCTTTGGTAGCATTAGCACTGATAGCTGGCGTTCAGGCTAAAAAGATATGGCAAGACAAATTTAAAGATGAATCTTATACTTTTGCTAAAAAAATATATTTAAAAATTAGAGCTTCTGATTCTTGTTTTGATTCTTTACATTTTAATTTGAAAAAAACCAGTGAATATATTTATTGTTATACGGGTAATGTTAATATAGCGCCTGATTATAAGATTAATGGATGTTTAATAAGCCCAGGACACAATCATGTAACTGCAATGAAAGGTCACGCTTTATTCATATCGGACTATGCAAAAAAGCTAAGAACATCCATACAACCACGTTTCAAAAAGTATTATGATGATTTGAAAATTGATTTGTTACACTTACAATTGGCTGAAGGGATTTTAATAAGTGGTCAGTTAATTGATGTTTATTTCCAAAAGCTTGGTGATGTTAATGCTAATTTAAATGTTTATTTAGAAGCGTTGACAGATTTTTATTCTTCCTATGGTTTTTCTTTAAATGGTGATAAATATGATGAGGGGGAATATTTGGAGATGTCTTATGAAGGTGACTTCACGACGGTTAAAAATAAATTTGATATATTAATGAAGAGCTTCAAAGAACTTCAGAGTGTTAGAAATGATATCTCTATTGGAGAAGTAAGTATAATAAAATATTTTAAGGTGAAATCTTAGAGGTATAATTCTGCAGGGGAATTTGAAAAGCTTTATAATAAAAACAGAAGATGAGACTTCAACCTGTAGTCTTTAAAAAAATAAACTATAGCTATCTTTCTCGTGAAGATATGATTCAATACTTTCAATATTCCTCAGTATGTTATTATTCGTTAATTTATTTTATCGCATTATCAATTAATATAATAATTTAAAATTCATTTGCAGTTTTAAACGTATATAAGTGTTAAATTGTAGTGCGAGGTCGTTTTATAGGCTGGGTAGCAGTATTTTTATGGTGTTTAACATAATCATCATTATGGACGCAGCGTTAACAAATATATATCTAGTAGAGTGGAGGGCATTATTCAGTAGTTATGATTTACTGGTATAGTCATGTAGGTAGATAAGGTTAAAGATCAAAGTCAATGGCATCTGTCTGTCAAACGCTCACCTCATCTGTGCGAGGCCGTATTCTTCGTTCCAATCACCGGGAGGAAGAATACGGCTGGTGTGATTAGGCCAGTTGGTTGAGCAGGTTACGATACCCGATGATCTCGGTCTCTTTACGCTGCAATCCGGCTTCGATTTCACTCACTTCAGCATTGAGGCTGTTACTGAGCTTATCCTGTAGCCCATTTTTTAACGTCTCAAGCTGGGTAAAGATGGCCTGCGACCCGGAAGACAGTTGTTGCGCCAGATCGTCAAACATGGAACCCAACGCACTATCCAGTATTTGCTGGAGCCGCTTTTTATCCTCTGGCGTTTTTACCTCTCCCTGGAAAGGGAACATCATCCGGGATTCATCGACGTTGAGCGTCAGTTCAGGCAGTTTCAAACCATAGATGGCACTTTCCAGCGCACTACGGAACACGGAGGCATCATACTTATCGCTGTCCGTATTCAGGTGTTTCACCAGTGACTGTCGCAGCTGTTTTTTTAATGCGCCCGGCTCAATCAGCGTATTGAAATGTTGGCGGATCTGGCTGGCACAGGTGCGGCTGTATTGACGAAGCTGTTCAACGGCATCCTGCGGGTTAAAGTACTGGTAAGACACTGAGGTTGTGCCATAGGCTGTGCGAGTCCTTCCCCAACTGAACGGGTTGTACCAGGAGGAGTCACTGACCTCGTAGGAATAACTCTCTTGTCGGATGCCGGTATGTGCTGTCAGATGGCGATGGCGAGAAATGTCTTCAGCCAATTGCGAAGAAATCTGACCTGTCTGCTTACGTGCTGCAAAAATGGCATCGCCAATAATTGAACGTAGTTCTGCGGCGATCCCTTCCAGCCGCTGCTGACACTGGGACTGTTGTTGTCTCAGGCTCTGGAGATCCTGCGTTTCCAGCGTAGTAATGCGGGAAGTGATTCTCCCGGTCAACCGGGCCAGCAGACTCTCGAATTGCACTTCACTCTCGCGGGTAAAGCTTTCGCGCTGCTGGGTCAGTATTGGCAAGCGGTCATGACGAGCCTGCTGCCAGGCCCCACGCAATGTCTCGACGTTAGCAATACGCCCCCAGTCCTGTTGGCTGAACATGTCCGGCCAACACTCTTGCGCCATTGCCTGTAACTCGCCATGAATGTGGTGCATGCTGCTGCTCCATTTGTCCGTCGGCCAGTGCGCGAAGCCCCATGCGAAGGTACTGGCAAAGACCGGTTGCGCCAGGTATTCAAGAATAACGGCCCGTGCCTCATTGCCGTTTTCTCGTTGAAAGGCAACGAGTTGCTCCGATTTTTGCTGAGCAATACGTTGCAGGCGTTTATGGATATTCTCTTCAGTTTCCGCCAGAGAAGCACGATCGTAGCCGTCATCCAGAATCACGGAATCATATTGGCCAGCAACCAGCACCAGACGTTTCACCCCTTTACCGGGCAACTGCTCGCCAAGCAGGCGGATATCGGCGTCATCAAGGAACTGGCTACAGCGAGAAAGGAAAAACACCACATCACAATTCGCCATGTAATCACGCGTTTTTTGTGAACGGCTCTGCACCGGGTCGTTCATCCCTGGTGTATCCACCACTTCAAACCCTTTCAGCGCTTCGTCCGGAAGCGTCAGTACGGTGGATTTTACCAGTGCGGTGTATCTCCCATCGTTGCCCGTAAACTGATTTAACAGGCCTTGTAGCTCGCTGATGTCACGGGCGTTAATCACCTCTGTCTGATCCTTGAGGTTTGCCACTTTTTGCCAGTGTTCGGTGAGCGAAATATTGCTATCAGCAGACATTGCCAAAAGTTCGCAGGCCACTTTATGGCTGTCGCTATCCGATGGCTGTCGGGCCTGTTCGGCGATCTGCTGCCACTCCTGTTCGCTGTAATATTCGACCTGAAGGCTGTGCGTTTCACCGTAACCAATTCGGGTCAGGTTCGCGGTTTTAGGGGTGGCGGCTTCAGGCAGAATAGGGCGTCCATCAAACAGCAATGTGTTAAGAAAGGTGCTTTTCCCTGCTTTTACTTGACCCATAATGCCGATGTTGAGCGTCTGCTCATGATGTTGCCAGCGGGCCAGTTTTTGCGAGTAATCCTGAGCCAGCGTTTTTAACGCATCGTTTTCCGCGGTAAAGAGCTGCGGGAAATGCGCGCAGGCATCCAGAGCACGTTGAATACGCTGTTGCAGAGTTGTGGTCATTGAGGTCCCTTTATAAAGCAGCTATCGCTGATTGAATGTTCAATCGCGTTATTTTTAAGAAACAGGTACACCTTCTCTGAAACACTCTTCAGGTTCGATCCTGGCATACTGAGTTTTTTTAATTTTTTCAGATGGCAGATCGAATCAGGAAGCCTGGAAATCTGTCCATATCCGCCTATGTTTATACCGCCAAGCGTCTGGGGTAATACATTTGAGTCCGGGAACTCGGTGATCTTGAAGGAATCAAAACCGAGCCAGTCCAGATTGACTAATAATGATAACCCGGCTGGAAATGGCGCGATGTTTTTCCAGGATGACGGGTAAAGATCGAGTGTGGTAATACCGGCGAGATCGGAGATGTTTTTCCGCAATGATATTTGTGAAACATCATTTTCCCTTGCCCACTCCTTGAGTTCGGAAAAGAGTTGATCTATGTAAGAGGTCAGGAATTCGTGCCAGACGGAGAGAGCATGAAGACCTAACGCGAGATGTCGTGGTTTTCTATTTTCAACGGGCAATCCGATAATCAGGCAGGTGAGATAAACGATGGTATCCATCTGCACCTCACCAATATTCAGCATTTGTGCCAGCGCCTCAAACAGGGTCACTTGCGATTGTGTGAGCGGGGCATTCACGCGGGAAAAAACCAGGCAGTCAAGCATAAAACAGTGGTTGCCACCGGCATCGCGCACGGTGTCGATCGCCTCCGCCAGCCCCTCCTGACTTAGCTTAACCGCCATCTGACAGAGTTCGGCTTGTCGTCCTTCCATGTTGATGGTGGGGAGCCACAGTTGCAACATGCGCAGCTGATCTTCACCGATCGGCCCCTGGTTGAGCAGTACCATAAACAGCAGGGCACAATATTGCCGACGGGTATTTTCATCCTCGTCCGCGAGGGAGTGAGGAGAATAGGGGTTCTCTTTCAGACGCTGGCGATCCAGTTGCTGTAAAATCGCTAATGTTGAGATTTCACTCATGATAAGTCTCTATAAAAAAACTGTGCCAGGTATTGAAAGCCGGGGGCAGTTCAATAATGTCAAAAATAGCCTCGCCTTTTTTTCCGTACTCTTCGTTTTTACTTTTTTGGGCATCCATAAGGATGTCCATCACGAATCCGCTTTGATATAACGTCACTGAGCGACAAATTGTTTTTTCACCCAGAAAGTTAAATGCTGAGTCTGCGGTTAATTTGTGATTAAACGCGTACTTACCTTTTTTAAAGAATTGATGCGGATGAGGAATTGAACGCAAAAGATATCCGTTAGATGACGTGTTTATAGAGAGATATTTGACCTCTATGTTGGCAATATTTATCCGCTTCGTTATTTGCGTGAACAGTTTTGGCGGTGTTTTCACGCCCAGGAGTTTCATGCTCCAGAAATTAATTTGCAGGATCTGCTCTTCCGTCACGCCAGTCAGTTTTGCCAGCCAGGATAACCGTTCCACATGATGTGGTGTGAGTGGCCCGGCGAGGCGCTGTAAAACGGCAAAGTCAAACAGCAATGCCAGTCCCGACTGTTTCACGCTGCGTATGTTCTCTATGATACGCGTCAGCATAGCGGCATCCAGTTTGGCGGCTTGCTGAAGATAATGTGAAAGCGGGAAGGACGGGCCAATAGCCGGGAGAAATAACAGCAACAGGCGCTGTTGAGCCTCGGTTAATGCTCCATTTTCCAGCAGCAAGGCTGCAAGAAGCGTTAAATAATCATCTTTAAATGCCGCTTCAGTTGATGAAATAAAATGGGCATCCAGCGGTTCGAGCGCGACTCTGGCCTCGGTAACGACTGTGTCCATGAGTCTGCGCGTTTTTTCCTGATTCACTCTTTTGCTCCTTTGTGCAGCGTTTGCAACGATGCATAGCGTGATGTCTCTCTTCGAAGCAACGTGTCCAGCCGGGTTAATGGCTCGTTGCCCATCAACGGCTGCCAGATATCCCTGTCATCCACTCTGTCGTGGCGTAGTAGCCGTTCACGGTTTTTTAGCGGCAGGTCTGTCATCAGCGGCTGCCAGGTTTCTCCGATCGCGAGGCTGTCCCGCCGCAGAAGCCGATCCATATGCTCCAGCGGAAAATCGCGGGTCAGCGGTCGCCACAGCTCCAGGTCTGGGTCGTGAGGCAGGGTTACGCCGGTTAGCGTTGCCAGCGATTGCAGCATACTTTGCAGATTCACCGCCGTGTATTGCAGCATAGACAGGCTTTCCGGCTCATCCAGCGGGATCGTCAGCCGATCGCCTATCTGCTTCAGATGGCGGAAGAACGTCTGCTGGATCTCCTTGAGCGATACGCACACCTCTTCAAGTTGTTGGAGGTCATTTTTGCATTTGCGTTGCAGGCTCTGCAGGTCGGATTGCACGCCAGAATCATCACTCAGTGAGAGAATACGGTTGAACCTGCTCAGTTGCCTTTGTGCGTCCTGTCGCGCCTCGCCAAGGTAATTTTCGTAGGCCATAAACTGGCGTTTAAATTGCCGGGTAAAACCCGGATCACGATAAACATGATTCCACTGCTCCAGGTACTCCTGTAGTGGCGCGATAGACCAGGGTTGACGCGGACGCGTGGAGAACGGCAGTACATCAAGCACTTCAATACCGCGCTGAGTCACGGTTTGCCGAACCAGGTCGACAATTTTCCCGATGGTGTCTTCGGGGTGTTTATCGGCACGGCTGACAACAATCAATTTGGGGATATGCTTGTCGAGCGAGGCGAGAAACGCGATGTCATCTTCGGTGATCGTGCCCTTATCCGCAGGAACCAGCCAGATAATAAACTGTGCGCTGTTAAGCTGGCTGCGCGCAATACTGGCATCCGTGCGTAGGCTGGACTCTTCATCCGCTTTGCTGTAGCCCGGTGTATCCAGTAGCGCCAGGTTTGCCCAGTTGAAGCCGTTATGTGCCACCACAACGGATTTGAGCATCCGGCTCACCTGGCTGCCGTAACGTTCGCGCTCCTCATGGGTGAGCGTGCGAAACTGGCTGTGGCTTAAGGTGATGAGGCGGTTAAATAGATTGATCGCTTTCACTTCCGGCGTATCGTGCGTTCCTTGCACCAGATATGTTGGCAATGACGTTGTCGGGTCCACTTCTGTGACCAGGCATTTACGATCGCCCACCAGTGCATTAATCAATGATGATTTACCGGCGCTG
Source organism: Lelliottia sp. RWM.1 (assembly GCF_016859735.1). Classification (NCBI taxonomy): domain Bacteria; kingdom Pseudomonadati; phylum Pseudomonadota; class Gammaproteobacteria; order Enterobacterales; family Enterobacteriaceae; genus Lelliottia; species Lelliottia sp. RWM.1. Next base: position 7,864 of record NZ_WLVC01000041.1, read on the forward strand.
AAGCTCCCGCCAAGGCCCACCACTACCTTGCCGGAAAGTACCGGATACTCGCAAAATTCCCGGAAACGCACCATTTCATAGCGCAGCGACCGAAGAATATCGGTGAAGGTTGGCGGGCTGCCGCGACGAGCAAGGTCTGGAAGCTCCTGTTCAATCAGGTGCTCCAGCGCAAGCAGTACGGCTTCGTCTTCCTTTGCTGCGCCGTTAGGGCGATCTTCACAGGCTTCACAGAGCAGGGCATAGCGATCGCGCAACACGGCTTCTTCCAGTGAGGCGAAAGCATCAGCCATGGTTATATACCTGCAACTGGGCCAGCATCTGTTTCAGCGCCATGCTGTCTGCTTGCCATGTTTGCTGGCGTTGGGCTTCGGCCGCTTTCTCGGTATGCAGATCGCGCACCTTGAGATCCAGCGTTTGTTGCACTTTTGCCATCGCCTCATCCGTCGAACGGCTGATGGCCTGCATGACGTCATCGATGGTGTTGCTAAGCCCGCGGGCAATGTCGGGTGCGGCTTTTGAGCAGCATGACGGAATGACCGTATTAATCACGTGACGTCGGGCTTCTTCCTGCTGCTGGCGTTGAATCAGCTCTTGGCTGCCGCGCTGGAATAGCCCTTCCAGCGCTGAGATGATGAAGGGGGTTAAGAATTTGCCCATAGGGATACGGGTAATGAGCGTGATGGCGGCAGGCAGAATGTAAGCCAGCGTCATTTTGATAATCTCTGTGCCTGATTCATTGGACTTGAAACCATGCGCATAGGCCACGTCCTGCATCTGCAATTCTTCCTGAAGTTGCAACTGCCCCAGTTCTTTCTGGATAACGGGCTTGAGATAACGTTCAACACCCTGTGAATAAGACATGCGCAGGGCATGGCCAATCGTACCGCTGACGTCTTCACCATTAAGCAGTGCACGCGTGAGTGTATCGAGTTGACCATTCATGCGGCTGGCAAAATCATCCACAATAGCGCGTTCGGCCAGATTGCGTTGCTCATGCAGGCGGGTGGTGATTTGCTGAACGTCTTCCTGCATGCGTTGGTACTGTTCGGCAAGTAACTCTCGCTCGCTTTCAATTTCTTCCAGGGTCTGGTTATGGCCCTGAGAGAGTTGTTCAATTCGTATCAGAATATCGTTGATGCATTTCTGGACCGGAAGACCAATGGCCTGATGCCAGAACTGCTGCTGTAAAGGCAGAAGAACCGGGAGTGCCGTTGCCCATTCGGTCGCATTTCTGCGTTGTGTACGGCACACCGCAAGTAACGGTTTTTTTGCCAGTTTTTCAATCTGCGCCTGGACATGCGACACGACCGCCTCGACATCCTCCGGGCGCTTTTTATCGCATTTAGTGATCACAAGCATCATGGGCTTGTCATGTATGGCCAGTTCTTCAATGATCTTGCGCAGGCTCTCTTTCAGGACACCTTCATCCACGCTGACCACAACGCAGTAGGCGGCGCTGCGGTCGAGATAGTTATCGATCGCCAGAGAATGCTGGGTGATGCCGGATTCCCAGCCAGGCATATCGACCAGCGTCATACCGTTCAGCTTCGCAAGAATGGGGTTGGGCAGGGTAATGTCGACGACGTTATCCGGATCATGCTCGCCAAACTGCTGCGCTTTTAAGGCGTCACGACTTAACGGCAGAGGCATGGTGTTTTTGCGGCGCAGGGTAATTGACTCCTGAGGCGCAAAGTGCAATTCCGTGGGCAAACTGGTCTCTGGATCGATGGCGACCGATAGCAGGTTATCCTGTAATAAACTGTTGATCAGGGACGATTTACCGGCGCTAAATGCGCCAATCAGCGGCAGTCGTACGGAGAAGGTGCGTATGTTTTCCTGAATAATATCGAGATTTTCTATCGAAAATTCATATTGTTGCCAGTAAGCACGCAACGCGATCAGGTGGGTTTCAATAAGGGTGGCTTCTGTCTGTGGAGGCAACATATTTTTCCTTAAATAATCAGCAAGCGACTACGTTATTAACGGCACTTTCACAGGAAAATTAAGGTAAATATCTGATTACTTTCAGCTGACTTTCCTGCTAGCGAACCAGGGTCCACTCTACGCAGGCTGACTGACACAATATGTCGTTGCGCTCGGCTGGGCATTAAAATGCAGAGAAAGTTGTAACATTGTAAATAATGTTAATCAGTTACGTTTTATTGATCTCAGGCAGTGAATTGTACAAAAAATAACCTTATCCTGAATGGGCACAATGGCTGACAAGGGAGGAAATAGCATGTCCGTTGACAGACTGAAACGCGATCTGCTGAACAAGCTGATCAACGCCCGAATTGACCTTGCTGCTTATCTGCAACTGAGGAATGCAAAAGGGTATATGTCGGTCAGCGAAAGCGAACATCTGCGTGATAATTTCTTTGAACTGTGCAACTTCATGCGTGAAAAAGCACCCATCCTGAAAGCGGAGTACGGGGAAAGCGAGTTAATTGCGCTGCGCCGTGCCGCCGAGGTGCTGTCCGTTGCTGGAGTATGCCTGATGAATGGGCATCACGACTGCCCAACGTTTATCGCTGTTAACGCGGAGAAGCTTGAACACTGCCTGACGACAATGTCTCTTTGTATTATGTGTCTGAACGAGCACACGAAGCTCGAGCACATCTAAGCCCGGGGGAGGCGACTCCCCCTTCTGATTAAGCTTTTGTAAAAGTGGTAACGCGCCCTGGCTCAGTGGCTAATCTTTATGCCATATGCTGATAAAGGAGTGTGTTATGCATCGATCCTCGCTCATTTTCGTTCCTGTGTTATTTGTCCCCTTTTCCCTGCTTGCGGCTCCTGATGCGGTAAACGTTGAGGTGTTGCAAAACAAACTTGATCACCCCTGGTCGCTGGCGTTTTTGCCAGACAATAAAGGGCTGTTACTGACGCTGAGGAACGGACAGCTTAAACACTGGCAGGCGGGGAAAGGGTTGTCTGATCCCATTGCGGGTGTTCCCAACGTTTGGGCAAGTGGTCAGGGAGGATTACTGGATGTGGTATTAGCCCCCAATTTCTCTGAGTCACGCCGGGTTTGGCTGAGCTATGCCGAAGTGGGAAACGATGGAAAAGCCGGTACTGCGGTGGGTTATGGTCGGTTAAGTGATGATCTGACGCGCATTGAGGGCTTTCAGGTGGTATTCCGCCAGATGCCGAAACTCTCTACCGGTAACCATTTCGGCGGACGACTGGTGTTTGACGACAAAGGCTATCTGTTCATTGGCTTAGGAGAGAACAACCAGCGTCCAACGGCTCAGGATCTGGATAAGTTACAGGGGAAAGTTGTGCGCCTTACCGAAGACGGCAACGTGCCGGCGGATAACCCCTTTGTGAAGACTTCTGGTGCGCGGCCTGAAATCTGGTCTTACGGTATTCGCAATCCGCAGGGAATGGCGATGAATCCCTGGAGCGATACGCTATGGCTCAATGAGCATGGCCCGCGTGGCGGAGATGAGATCAATATTCCGGAAAAAGGCAAAAACTACGGCTGGCCGCTGGCAACACACGGAATTAATTACAGCGGGCTGAAAATCCCGGAGGCGAAGGGTGAGCATGTCGAAGGAACCGAGCCGCCGCTGTTTGTCTGGAAAGTGTCCCCTGCCGTGAGCGGCATGGCGTTCTATAACAGCAGTGTCTACCCGCAGTGGAAAAACAAACTCTTTGTCGGTGCGCTGAAGGAGAAAGCGGTCATTGTCCTGAGCGTTGACGGTAATCGCGTGAGCGAAGATGGGCGCATTCTGGAAGACAGAGATAAGCGAATTCGTGATGTGCGGGTTGGACCGGATGGTGCGCTGTATGTGTTGACTGATGAAACGGACGGGCAACTGTTAAGGGTAAGCCCGTCCGGGAGGTGATCAGGTTACGGGGATCATCACGACGTTGCGATACGCCGGGCGCTCACTGAGTTGCTGGATCCAGCGTTCAAGATGCGGGCGCGGGGTCCACTTCAGACCCATATTGGTCAGGTTCCAGACAAAGGGCGCTACGGCGATATCACCTACACCAAATTCCGTACCTGAGAACCACTTATGCTTAGACAGCTCGTCATCCATCATTGCGAACAGCGTTTCACAGGCATCTTGTGCCGCGTGAATGGCGGGGTAGTCGCGTTCTGACTCTGGCGTTCTGATTAGCCCCATCAAAATGACACGATGGGTGGGAGAGAGCGTCTGGTTTGCCCAGTCCATCCATTTTTCACCCTGGGCGCGTTCCGCCGGGCTATCTACCCATAAGCGGCTTTGACCATACTGGGCGGCGAGATAACGCACGATCGTATTGGACTCCCAAAGCGTTGCGCCGGTCTCTTCATCGCGCAGGAGCGGAACCAGCCCGTTGGGATTCATGGCCAGATAGTCGGCCTCTTTATTCACCCCAAACTGCAAACCCGCCATAACCTGTTTAAACGGTAAATCCAGCTCTTCCAGAGCCCAGAGGACTTTCTTAACGTTGGTCGAATTGTTCCTGCCCCACAGCGTAATCATGTTAACTCCCAAAATAGTCAAACAACCTGAGATGTGAATCAGAGCCAGTGACTGGACATGGTGAGATAAACCTAACAATTACGCAACAGAAGACAAAAAAATCGTTCTTATCAAAGCGTATCTGGATGTTATTGCATAAACTTTAAAAACTTTACCTGGTTTAGGTTTCTTTAAACGCATTAGTACGATATTACTCATCGCTTCTTGCGACACGGTGATGTGACGTGACTTTTTGAATGGACACTCGGGTGGCATTTATGACGCAGAAAATGACTTCTTTGCGCGGCCTGGCAGCAGGTTCCGCGCTCCTGTTTCTTTTCGCTCCTACACTCTACGCAGCTGAGCAGGCTGCACCAGAAGCGCCTCCTGTTGACGCGCGAGCCTGGATATTAATGGATTATGCCAGCGGTAAGGTGCTGGCAGAAGGGAACGCTGACGAACAACTTGACCCCGCCAGCCTGACTAAAATTATGACCAGCTATGTGGTTGGACAGGCATTAAAAGCGGGCAAGATAAAGCTGGAAGACCAGGTGACAATTGGTAAGGATGCATGGGCGACCGGCAACCCGGCGCTGCGTGGTTCTTCCGTGATGTTTCTGAAACCCGGCGATCAGGTTTCCGTTTCTGATTTGAATAAAGGGGTGATTATTCAGTCAGGAAACGATGCCTGTATTGCACTGGCGGATTATGTCGCAGGTAGCCAGGATTCCTTCATTGGCCTGATGAATGGCTATGCGCAAAAACTGGGATTGACCAACACCACCTTTAAAACGGTTCACGGCCTGGATGCGCCAGGCCAGTTCAGTACCGCACGCGATATGGCGCTGTTAGGTAAGGCGCTGATCCACGACGTGCCGGACGAGTACGCTATCCACAAAGAGAAAGAGTTTACCTTCAACAAAATCCGCCAGCCGAACCGCAACCGTCTGCTGTGGAGCACTAACCTGAATGTCGATGGAATGAAGACCGGGACAACTGCAGGGGCGGGATATAACCTGGTAGCGTCAGCGACGCAGGGAGATATGCGTCTGGTCTCCGTTGTGCTGGGAACCAAAACCGACCGTATTCGCTTTAATGAATCGGAAAAACTGCTGACCTGGGGTTTCCGTTTCTTTGAAACCGTAACCCCGATTAAGCCGGATGCTACCTTTGTTACCCAACGCGTTTGGTTTGGTGATAAAAGCGAAGTCAATCTGGGCGCCGGGGAAGGCGGTTCAGTCACGATCCCGCGGGGTCAGTTGAAAAATCTGAAAGCCAGTTACACCATAACGGACCCTCAACTGACCGCACCGCTGAAAAAAGGCCAGGTCGTGGGGACGATCGATTTCCAGCTTAACGGCAAATCGATTGAACAACGTCCGCTGATGGTCATGGAAGCGGTAGAGGAAGGCGGTTTCTTCAGCCGGATGTGGGATTTTGTGATGATGAAATTCCACGGCTGGTTTGGCAGCTGGTTCTCATAGGTAAAAGCAAAACGGCAACCCAGGTTGCCGTTTTGAGTTTCTGAACCTTCTTCCCGAGGGAAAGGAGACCAGGCCGCAATACCCTTAATACATCAACTTAATCTGCTGCGCTTTGGCGTGATCGACCAGGTCATCTTCCGGGCGGCAATCACTCACTATCGTATCAAAACGCGCCAGCTCGCCCATTCTCGCTGGACGTACCTTGCCAAACTTACTGTGATCAACCACCAGAACGTGGTATTGCGCCGCGTTGAGCGCCCAGTGTTTCACCGGCAGTTCTTCCAGGTTAAAGCAGGTTGCTCCCTGCCGCACACTCACGCCTGCCGCAGAATAAAAGGCGATATCCGGGCACAAACTACTGAGTGTGTCCTGCAAATTAAGAGGTTTGAAAATGGCGTTACTGGCGTGGAACTCACCGCCACAGAGGATCACCCGACACTCGGGTTTCTCCTGAAGCGCCAGGAAGGTGTTCAGCGAGTAGCAAACAGCGGTAAACGGCAAACTGCTGTCGATCGCCTCGATGATCCATGGGGTTGTTGTTCCGCAGTCAAAGAACAGCGTCTGATGAGGCTGCACCAGGGAAGCCGCCAGACGTGCCGCTTTGCGTTTTTCTTCTACCAGACGCGTTTTTTGATCGCTTATCAGGTAGTGGCTGGCGCTGCGTGGCTCCAGAACGATATACCCGCCCAGCAGTACAACGGGGGCACTGTCGCTGTTCAGGTCGCGACGAATGGTCATCTCGGAGACACCGAGCAGGGAAGCAGCTTCTTTAAGATGCAGCTTATCACTGCGCTTCAGCGCCTGTAGCAGCTGAGCAATGCGGTCATCGCGTCGTGTTTCCATAGATCCTCAGGGTGGAAAAGTGAACCCCCGCAGGGCGGGGGTTCAAGTGTAACCTGTCGGGCCGGGATTAGTCACGTATCCAGCCTTTACGGATAGGGATCGCAAAGCAAACGCGATAAAGATGTGAGAGCCCACGGTAAAGCGCTTGACCAAAAAGGCTCCACAGGATCGCCGCACTGACACAGCCAATCAGCCCCACAAGGAAGCCGCCGACCATATCCAGCGGCCAGTGCACGCCCAGATAGACACGTGACCAGGAGATGGCGGCGGCGATAACCATCAGTACCGCGCCCGACCAGAGTCGATGCCAGAACAGGAAGGCCAGTGCAAAGGTGAAGATTACCGTACCGTGGTCGCTCGGGAAGGAGTCATCTGGCGCATGGTGCAGGAAGGTATAGCCGACGTGATCGACGAAAGGGCGATCGTGAGGGAAGGCGTGTCCGAGAATAAAACTGACCAGAACGCTTACGCCCAGGGCCATCGCAACTTTAATGACCAGCTGGCGCTGGGCATTGACCTGCTTGCGCGGACCCCAAAGCCAGAGAATAGCAGCCAGTGCCGGTACAATGCTGATGAGGTCTTTTGCCATAAAGGTCGCGACATCAATCATCCATTCCGGTGACGCGGGGGTGGCGTTAATCAGATAAAACAGTCCGTAATTCAGTTGCTCTAACATATTGTTGTCACTCTTTAGCAAACCAGGCGGAAACAAGGCCATAGGCCACCACCTGAGAAAACCAGACCCACCACCCAGCCCACAGGTTGTGAGAGAAAAAATGCGCCCCGCGCATGACTTGCCCGAACCCCATCGCCAGGCCTAAAAAAATGCCCAATGCGACGAAGAACCAGGCCAGACGAGGACGTTCGCGCCAGAAGGCAAAAAACAACCCCATGACCATAAAGCCACTGGACGAATGGCCGCCAGGGAAGCAGCGTCCGGGACCGCTGTCAGCGGGTATTGCGCCAAACAGGGGATAAGAGATCGCCTTGCCGCCATACTCCACTAAATCCCAGGGACAACTGTGGTGGCTGATACTCTTCAGCACCCCAACAACCAGCGCCCCAAGCCCCATCAACAGGGAGGCGGTAACCAGTCGAGCATTACGACGAAATGCACCGTAAAACAGGGCGACCGCTCCCAGGGCAATCGCGATATATTTAGCCAATCGATGGTTCAGCAGATCCAGCAGCGCGTTTTGTTGCAACGGAAACCCCCGCGTTGTAGCGTCATACCAAAAGCCGGTGATCCAGCGATCCACTGTTTCGTCACGAGAGAGCCAGGTAAACAGCACAGCAAGGACTATCAGCACGAAAAGTTGATAACCATAAAAGCGTATCGGCAAACGGTAAAGTTGTTTTGTCTTATTTGTCGGTAACTTAGATAATTCTGAACGGCTGGTGGTTTGTGCCATAAATTGAGATCGGTGACGTGAAATAGGGCTATCATATTTCTGTCAACTTAAGGAAACCTTAAACAACGACGATAAGTGCTTTATTTCTGTTTTTTCCCGATTATTGACTATCTCAGACAGCGGCAATTCATTACACTCACCGCGATTTTTTCATCATAAAGAGACTTCATGCTAAACCGTTCTTCTTCAGGTAGTCGTCTGGGGCGCCAGGCGTTACTTTTCCCTCTGTGTCTGGTGCTCTACGAATTTTCTACCTATATTGGCAACGATATGATTCAGCCCGGAATGCTGGCTGTTGTTGAACAGTACAACGCCGGAATTGAGTGGGTTCCTACATCCATGACGGCCTACCTTGCGGGTGGGATGTTTTTACAGTGGCTGCTCGGGCCGTTGTCGGACCGCATTGGCCGTCGTCCCGTGATGCTGACGGGAGTGGTATGGTTTATCGTGACCTGCCTCGCCACGCTGTTGGCGCAAAACATCGAACAATTCACACTGCTGCGCTTCCTTCAAGGGGTGAGCCTGTGCTTCATCGGGGCGGTGGGGTATGCCGCCATTCAGGAATCCTTTGAAGAGGCGGTGTGCATCAAGATCACGGCGCTCATGGCCAATGTCGCGCTGATTGCGCCTCTGCTTGGGCCACTGGTGGGGGCCGCGTGGGTACACGTCGCGCCGTGGGAAGGGATGTTTATTCTCTTCGCTCTTCTTGCGGCTATCTCCTTCTTTGGTTTGCATCGCGCCATGCCGGAAACCGCGACCCGTCTGGGCGAAAAGCTTTCGCTAAAAGAACTCGGCCGTGATTACAAAGAGGTGCTGAAAAATGTCCGCTTTGTGGCGGGGGCGCTGGCGACGGGGTTTGTCAGCCTGCCATTGCTGGCATGGATTGCCCAGTCTCCGGTCATCATTATCAGCGGCGAAAAGCTGAGCAGCTATGAATATGGCTTGCTGCAAGTCCCGATTTTTGGCGCGTTGATCATGGGCAACCTGGTGCTGGCGCGTCTGACGTCACGGCGCACCGTGCGTTCGCTGATCATTATGGGCGGCTGGCCGATTGCGGCAGGGCTGATTGTCGCGGCGGTTGCCACAGTTGCATCGTCACATGCCTACCTGTGGATGACCGCGGGGCTGAGTATCTATGCCTTTGGTATCGGTCTTGCGAACGCTGGTCTGGTACGTCTGACCCTCTTTGCCAGCGAGATGAGCAAAGGGACGGTGTCTGCTGCGATGGGAATGCTGCAAATGCTGATTTTTACCGTCGGCATTGAGGTGAGCAAGCACGCCTATGCGTTTGGCGGTAACGGGCTTTTCAGCCTGTTTAATCTCGCCAACGGCGTGCTGTGGGTTGCCCTGATGGTGGTATTCCTGAAGGACAAACGCGTCGGGGCGGCGTTGCAGCCTTAATCTGTTCGTTCCCTCTCCCACAGGGAGAGGGGGGAAGGCATCAAATCCGACAGCGTCAATAAAACGGCGCTTCTTTGCTCAGTACTTTCTCTATCACATCCAGCACGCCTTCGAGATTGTTGTGCGGCGCTTCATAGCGCGCAACCGCTTTAATCTGCGTCCTGGCATTTGCCATCGCAAAGCTAAATCCGGCCTGGCGCAGCATTTCAACATCGTTGCCGCTGTCGCCAAAGGCCACCACTTCGCTGTCGTCAATGCCCCAGTGGTTTTGCAGAAGGCGCAACCCGTTGGCTTTGTGCACGCCCGGTATAATCAAATCAATATTGCCGTGACCGGTGGTGACGGGAACCATAATGTCGCCCAGCTCAGCATGGATCATAGTCTGGACGCGGGGGATTTCATCATCGGGCAGGTTTAGCCCAAATTTAAAGAAGATATCGTTAAGATTATCGAAATTATCGACCATTTCCAGACGGTGATAATACTGCGCCGCCATCGTTTTAAGTGCATCGTTGTATGACTTCAGGGTATAGGCACTGTTTTTACCGCAGGCGATCACTTCAACGCCCTGGAGTGAACAGAGAAACTGCGCGACGGTAGCAAACTGGGTTTTCGTCAGCTCGCCATTGAACACATCTTCTCCGGCATTGACCACCCAACCGCCGTTTTCTGCCACAAAGGCGATCTCGTGGGCGATCTCCGGGAAAAACGAAATTAGCTGGTAGTACTGGTTGCCACTGGCGACCACGAAACGGATCCCCAGTTGCTTCATGCGCGTATATTGCGCCAGAAAACGCTCGCGGTTGTATGTCTTCGCATCGCTCAGAAACGTGCCATCCATGTCGACTGCAATCAGTTTAACGCTCATATCCCTTCTCCAGTGTCGGTTGTTCTGCTGTCGGCTTTGCTACCGCACGCGCGACCAGCGCCGCAATAATTACTAATCCCAATACCACCAGCATGGCACTGCGCAATCCATAATGTTCACCCAGGAAGCCGAGCAGTGGCGGTCCCACCAGAAAAGCAAGATAGCCAGTGGTGGCGACCACGCTGACGCGCGTTGGCGCATCCGGGCCAGTGTCGCTGGCGGCAGAGATGGTCAGCGGGAAGCCGAGTGACGCACCAAGCCCCCACAAAATGACCGAAACGCCGGCAATCCAGTCGACATCGACGAAGATGATCATCGCAATGCCTAGCCCACCCAGCAGCGCACTGGCGCGAACCACCGCCACCCGGCTGTAGCGATCGATAAACCAGCCCCCGGTAAACCGCCCGACGGTCATACCCAGCGTAAACCCGGCGTAGATCAGCGAGCCGGAGGTTGGGCTAAATCCGTGTCCGTCTACCATCAACAAGGGGAGCCAGTCATTGGCTGAACCTTCAGCAAAGGCCATGGCCAGCACCACTACACCAATCAGCATCAGTTGCATATCACGGTAAAACGGTAAACCTTTCTCCGCTGATTTCTGTTCATCAGCCGAGTTTTTGCCCGTGCCGTCTGGGATGGCTTTGATCCCGGTCAGAACGGGGATAATACAGACCAGCGCCGCCAGTAAAATATGCAGATTCGCGGTGATGCCAAACGCGGTCAGTGCCATCCCAACGCCCGCGCCAGCCAGTGTGCCGAGGCTGTAAAAGCCGTGCATCATCGGCAAAACTGTTTTGTTCATTTCGCGTTCTACCGCAGCACCTTCAACGTTGATGGCAACCTCGGCTGCACCAAAGCTTCCACCAAAGACCGTCAGCCCCAGGGCAAACAGAAGCGGGGAGGCGAACCACAGCGCTACGCTTAATACCATCATCCCGAACACTGCGCAGCACATGGTGGTACGGATCACAGCCCGTGTGCCAAAGCGTTTTACCAGCCATGCGGAGCAGAGAATTCCGCTCATCGAGCCTATTGACAGACCAAACAGCACAATCCCCATTTCCGCGGTAGATACGGACAAAATATCGCGGATGGCCGGTGTACGGGTTGCCCATGAAGCCATTAATAGCCCGGGGATAAAGAAGAACATAAACAGCGCCCACATGCGCAGCTGCAGGGCTTTACGGGGAGAGGTCAAGGTCATTGGGGTAGCACCAGAAGTACAACAATAGCGACAACACTAACAAGTTTGTGTACATTTGTACATAAATGAGGTGAGGAATTTATGAGCAGAGCACCGAACGATCCTAAGCGCAGGGAAAAAATCCTGCAGGCCACGCTGGATACTATTGCCGAACATGGCATCCAGGCTGTTACCCACCGTAAAATTGCCAGCTGTGCAGGTGTTCCGCTGGGGTCGATGACCTACTATTTTTCAGGTATGGAGTCGCTGATTGAAGAAGCTTTCACGTGGTTCACTCAGGAAATGTCCCGGCAATACCGTGACTTCTTTGCCGGTGTCACTGGCCCGGAAATGGCGTGCGAGTCCATCACGACACTGATCCACAGCTCGGAAGTTAGCACGCCACACAATATGGAGCTGATGTACCAGCTCTATGCCTTTATGAACCGCAGTGCGGCGTTGAAAATGGTAATGCAGGACTGGATGAAGATGAGCCAGACAACGTTAGAGCAGTGGTTTGACCCTGTCACTGCTCGTGCGCTGGATGCGTTTATTGAAGGCATGACATTGCACTTTGTGACCGACAGACAGCCGTTGTCGCGGGATGAGATCCGGGCGATGGTGGGCAGAATTGCGGGGGAAGGAATTTCAGGCAACAAAAAACCCATCAACCTTGAACCAAAACGGCGGGGTTGATGGGCTCCACAAATTGGGGACATCAAAGAAAAGCAGTGGCACTAGTTATGACTGCCCTCTGAATAAAAAGTTCTGCGCATCGCAAAAATTTTTTCTGCAATGCGCAAACTTGAGAGTTATCCGAGTCCCGGCCAGATGATGATGATAAGCGTACCGGCCAGGGTCAGCAGTACGTTGGCGATGGCGTACGTGCCGGCATAGCCCAGCGCCGGAATATTGCTGCGCGCGGTATCACTGATAATTTCCATTGCCGGCGCACAGGTACGTGCGCCCATCATTGCGCCAAACAGCAGGGCGCGGTTCATACGCAGCACGTAAGCCCCAAACAGGAAACAGATCACCACAGGAACCAGGCTGACAATCAGGCCTGATACCAGCATCTGCCAGCCTACGGCCCCCAGGCTGTGACCAATGCCGCTGCCTGCGCTTAATCCGACGCCAGCCATAAAGACCATCAGGCCAAACTCTTTGACCATGTTCAGTGCGCCTTGCGGGATATAGCCAAATGTTGGATGGTTCGCACGCAGGAATCCGAGCATGATCCCAGCAAACAGCAACCCGGCGGCGTTACCGATGCCGAAGCTAAAGTTGCTGAACTGGAAGGTGATCATCCCGATCATCAGGCCCACAATAAAGAAGGCACAAAAAGCCAGCAGGTCGGTGACCTGGCTGTGAATTGAGATAAAGCCGATACGTTCGGCAACGGTTTTAACGCGACGAGCATCGCCGCTCACCTGCAATACATCGCCTTTGTTCAGGACGACGTTATCGTCGATAGGCATTTCAATCTGGCTGCGGATCACGCGGTTTAAGAAGCAGCCGTGGTCGGTCAGTTTCAGTTGTGCCAGGCGGCGGCCGACTGCGTTGTGGTTTTTCACCACAATCTCTTCGGTGACGATACGCATGTCGAGCAGATCCCGGTCAAACACCTCTTTTCCGTTACGGAAACTGGGGTCGAGGCGCGCATGGGCGTCGGGATAGCCGACGAGCGCAATATCATCGCCCATCTGCAACACCGCGTCACCGTCAGGGTTTGCCAGAATACCGTTACGGCGAATACGTTCGATATAGCAGCCCGTCTGGCGGTAGATCCCCAGTTCACGCAGGTTTTTGCCGTCAGCCCAGGCCACCAGCTCTGGCCCTACGCGATAAGCACGAATAACGGGCAGGTAGACTTTACGCTTGGTATCAGTATCCAGCCCGCGCTCGCGCGCAATCTGCTGGGCGCTGGTCTGCAAATCCTGATGCTGCAGTTTGGGCAGATAACGCGCGCCCACAATCAGGCTTACCAGGCCAATCAGATAGGTCAGAGCATAACCGAGACTCAGGTGATCGAGGGCGGTAGAGAGCTGGGAGCCTTCCATTCCGGAGTGGCGCAACGTGTCCCCCGCACCTACCAGAACAGGGGTTGAGGTCATGGAGCCTGCCAGCATCCCGGCCGTTAAGCCGATATCCCAGCCAAACAGCTTACCGAGACCAAGTGCGATCAGCAGCGCGCTACCGACCATCACCAGCGCCAGCATCAGGTAATTTTTGCCGTCGCGGAAGAAAATGGAAAAAAAGTTCGGACCCGCTTCCACGCCTACACAAAAAATAAACAGCATAAACCCAAGATTGAGCGCATCCGTGTTAATGCTGAAATGTTGCTGACCTAATAATAATGAGACCACCAAAACGCCAATGGAATTACCAAGTTGAACTGAACCCAGGCGCAATTTACCCAGACAGAGGCCCAGCGCAAGTACCACAAATAATAACAGGATGTAATTCCCATTTAACAAGTCTGCGACGTTTATATTCACGGAGGCTAACTTCTTGTTTACCAGTAAGCTGTTGAAAGGAAGGGTTATTTAGGCTACTGTTTTGCTCTGTGTGCGAAAGAAAACGTACCTTTTGGCACATGCGCTTTATATCCCACAGAGCAATAACAGGTCGTTAGTTTAATCGTATTAGATATCTACGGCTAGTGAAGATCGCGCAACACTGTATGAGCTTAGGCAAGGAATGCCGCATTGCTTTATCTGACTGGGCGTCCGCAGGACGAATGTGTATTCGATAGAGATGAAGTCAGGAGGATTATTTGAACATCAAGCGCAACTGGGCGGGGATCGTCAGCGGTTTTTTGTTATTTACGGTGGTTTGCCTGTCGTTATCCCTCAATGTCACGGGAGCGTTCAGAGCCTCTGGTCATTCTGAACTGGGCTTGCTCTTTTTTGTGCTTCCCGGTGCAGCCGCGAGTTTTCTCTCCCGCCGGGGAGAAGTCATCAGACCCCTGTTAGGGGCAATGCTCGCTGCGCCAGTATGTTTGTTGTTGATGCGCGTGCTGTTTGTCTCATCGCGCTCATTCTTGCAGGAACTGGCATGGCTGATGAGCGGGGTGTTCTGGTGTGCGCTGGGGGCGCTATGCTTTTTATTTGTGCGTCGCGTGCTACACCGACGGCGTCACCGCAAATAAAAACGCCCTCATTTTGAGGGCGTTTATCGATAACGTTCAGACATTACTGAGCAGCAAAAAGACCCAGATTTTCTTTCGCGTAGGCTTCAAAATCGGTGCAGCCGCCAATGTGCTTCTGATCGAGGAAAATCTGCGGGACGGTTTCAACCGGTTTACCCACGGTTTTTTCCAGATCGGCTTTGGTGATACCTTCCGCGTGGATATCCACATAACGGAAGTTGAAGTCATCACGCTCTTCGGTCAGTTTCTCAGCCAGTTCTTTTGCGCGCACGCAGTAAGGGCATCCTGGACGACCAAAAATCACTGCAAACATTTCTCTCTCCTCAAAAAACAAGCCTGACGGCGAATGGAGCGTATATTGCACGATAACCTGCCGTCATGGAAAGAAGGTTTCACCTGTCGCTTTAATATCTCTGAGCTATGTTTCGCCAATTACATGCAGCATATCATTGCCTATACTGGCTGCCATATTGCGTACAGACAGACCAAAGAGAGACAACATGACGCCAACGATTGACCTGCTACGTTCCCACCGTTCGATTCGCCATTTTACCGATGAGCCAATCACTCAGGCACAGCGCGAAGCCATTGTGGACAGCGCAAGGGGTACATCCAGCTCCAGTTTTTTACAGTGCAGCTCTATTATTCGTATTACCGACCCCGCAATGCGTGAACAACTGGTGACGCTAACGGGTGGGCAAAAACATGTGGCTCAGGCGGCGGAGTTTTGGGTGTTTTGCGCCGACTTTAACCGCCATTTGCAGATCTGTCCGGAGGCTGAGCTTGGCCTGGCGGAACAACTGTTGCTCGGCGTCGTGGATACGGCGTTGATGGCGCAAAATGCCCTGACAGCAGCGGAATCATTAGGGTTGGGTGGGGTGTACATCGGCGGTTTGCGCAATAACATTGAAAGCGTGACAGAACTGTTGAAGCTGCCTAAACACGTTTTACCGCTCTTTGGCCTGTGCCTCGGCTGGCCGGCGGATAACCCGGACGTCAAACCACGCCTGCCTGCAAGCATGATCATGCATGAAAACCACTATCAGCCAGTCGACCAGGATGTACTGGCACACTACGATGACGAGCTGGCGCACTACTACCTGACGCGCGGCAGCAATACCCGTCGGGATACCTGGAGCGACCATATTCGTCGCACCATCATTAAAGAAAACCGTCCGTTTATTCTCGACTATTTGCATAAACAGGGCTGGGCAACGCGATAGTGCATTCATCCTGTGCCTGCCTGCGTGTATGATACGCAGGCTTTTCCCATGTTATTAGAGAGGTGCAGGGTGAACATTGCCATTTTGTCCCGGGATGGAACGCTCTATTCATGCAAGCGCCTGCGCGAAGCGGCACTAAAGCGCGGCCATCAGGTTGAGATCCTCGATCCGCTGTCCTGTTATATGAATATCGACCCGGTAGCGTCGTCGATTCACTATAAAGGTCGTCAGTTACCGCATTTCGACGCGGTCATCCCCCGTATTGGTTCTCAGATTACTTACTACGGTACTGCCGCATTACGTCAGTTCGAAATGCTCGGAAGTTACCCCCTCAATGAATCCGTCGCGATCTCACGCGCCCGCGATAAGCTCCGCTCGCTGCAACTGCTGGCCCGTCAGGGCATTGATCTGCCCGTCACCGGAATTGCCCATTCGCCGGACGACACCAGCGATCTGATTGATATGGTCGGGGGCGCGCCGTTGGTGATCAAGCTGGTGGAAGGTACGCAAGGTATTGGCGTAGTACTGGCAGAGACGCGCCAGGCGGCTGAAAGCGTTATTGATGCGTTTCGCGGCCTCAATGCCCATATTCTGGTGCAGGAATATATCGAAGAGGCCAAAGGGCGGGACATTCGCTGCCTTGTGGTGGGCGATGAAGTCGTGGCTGCCATTGAACGTCAGGCAAAAGAGGGCGATTTCCGTTCTAATTTGCACCGTGGTGGTGTAGCGCGGGTAGCTGATATCAGCGAACGTGAGCGCGAAATGGCTGTCAAAGCCGCACAAACGCTGGGACTGGATATTGCGGGTGTCGATATTCTGCGCGCGACGCGAGGGCCGCTGGTGATGGAAGTGAATGCCTCACCGGGGCTGGAAGGCGTCGAGAAAACCACGGGTATTGATATTGCGGGTAAAATGATCGCATGGATCGAACGCCATGCGACGCCGGGATTCTGCCTGAAAACGGGCGGTTAAATGGATCACTGCGTATTTTTTGCGTAATCTAGGCGAAGTTTTTTCTTAAGAGGCTGCACAGCGATGGATTTACAGGTCGTACCAACACTGGATACGTTACGTCAATGGCTCGATGATGCGGGAATCACTTACTTTGAGTGTGATTCCTGTCAGGCGCTGCACTTGCCGCATATGCAAAATTTCGACGGCGTGTTCGATGCCAAAATCGATCTGATCAACGACGTGATTCTTTTCTCCGCCCTGGCTGAAGTGAAGCCTTCAGCGCTGCTGGCGCTGGCTTCCGATCTGTCGGCTATTAATGCCAGTTCTTTGACGGTGAAAGCATTTCTCGATATTCAGGATGATAATCTGCCAAAACTGGTTGTTTGCCAGTCTTTATTCGCTGGAGCAGGGCTCTCCTTCAAACAGTTTTCCTGGTTTATGCGCCTGAGCGAAGAGCAGATCTCGATGGTGATGCTGGAAGCCAGTGCACATCATCTGCTGTATGGCAGTGAAGATGACGCAGAGAATAATGATGCATCTCCCAATTTTCTTCACTAGTGCTGTCTGACTTTTGCGCAGTCGCTGCCAGAGCGGCTGCATAACACCATTTTTTCTGCTACTTGTAACCTTTCTTTAAAGAATTTTTCACCTCCCCAAAGGCCATTTCGGCTTATCACGTAGACATTACCTGCATAAAAAATTGATAAAAGGCGTTTTTTCGTCTGGGCTATAGCCGGAGACACGGGCTACAGTTATTCTTGCGATGCTTAAAAAAGCGAGCGAATACTGCCGGATAACGTCGTTTCTTTTTATTTCGGGCAGAGCGACAAAATATGCATGAATATTGCATATCTTCAGATTGCACAGTTTTAGTTCGTTTGTTAACGAGCTTTCATAAGGAATAACGATATGATCGCCTTGAATAAAAAATGGTTATCGGGTCTGGTTGCGGGTGCTCTGATGGCCGTCTCTGCCGGCTCGCTCGCTGCGGAACAAAAAACGCTGCACGTTTATAACTGGTCTGACTATATCGCGCCGGATACGGTGGCAAACTTCGAAAAAGAGACCGGGATCAAAGTGGTCTATGACGTGTTCGATTCGAACGAAGTTCTGGAAGGCAAACTGATGGCGGGAAGCACCGGCTTTGACCTGGTGGTTCCGTCCGCAAGCTTCCTGGAGCGTCAACTGACCGCAGGCGTCTTCCAGCCGCTGGATAAAAGCAAATTACCGAACTGGAAAAACCTCGATCCGGAAGTGCTGAAGCTGGTTGCAAAGCATGACCCGGACAACAAATACGCGATGCCTTATCTGTGGGCGACCACTGGTATCGGCTATAACGTCGACAAAGTGAAAGCGGTCCTCGGCAAAGACGTCAAACTCGATAGCTGGGACGTGGTGCTGAAGCCTGAAAACCTTGAGAAGCTGAAAAGCTGCGGTGTCTCCTTCCTGGACGCCCCGGAAGAGATTTTTGCCACCGTACTTAACTATCTGGGCAAAGATCCAAACAGCACTAAAGCCGATGACTACACCGGCCCGGCGACCGATCTGCTGCTGAAGCTGCGTCCAAACATTCGCTACTTCCACTCATCCCAGTACATTAACGACCTGGCAAATGGCGACATTTGTGTGGCCATCGGTTGGGCAGGCGATGTCTGGCAGGCGGCTAACCGTGCGAAAGAGGCTAAAAATGGCGTGAATGTGTCTTACTTCATTCCAAAAGAAGGGGCTCTGGCGTTCTTCGACGTGTTCGCCATGCCTGCTGATGCCAAAAATAAAGACGAAGCGTATCAGTTCCTCAACTACCTGATGCGTCCGGACGTGATCGCCCACATCAGTGACCACGTGTATTACGCTAACGGTAATAAGGCGTCTGTGCCGCTGGTCAGCGAAGAAATCCGCAATAATCCGGCGATCTATCCGCCAGCCGATGTCTTCGCCAAGCTGTTCACCCTGAAAGTGCAGGACCCAAAAATTGACCGTGTGCGTACGCGTGCGTGGACGAAGGTGAAAAGCGGTAAATAAGGCTTTGTGAGATGTATGCCGGGCAGGTGTTGTTCTGCCCGGCGATACGCACCCTTTTGGTGCGTTTGCACCAGTTTTGATTTATGCCGGAGAACACCCCGTGAATGAAGTGATCCCCCGCCCGCAGGCGAAAGTCCGTAAAGCGCTGACCCCGCTTCTTGAAATCCGTAACCTCACGAAATCTTTTGACGGCCAGCATGCCGTGGACGACGTTAGCCTGACCATCTACAAAGGCGAGATTTTTGCGCTGCTGGGTGCGTCTGGCTGTGGTAAATCTACATTGCTGCGTATGCTGGCCGGTTTTGAACAGCCGACAGCCGGGCAGATTGTGCTGGATGGTGTTGATCTCTCCAGCGTACCACCGTATCAACGCCCGATTAACATGATGTTCCAGTCCTACGCCCTGTTTCCGCACATGACCGTTGAGCAGAACATTGCCTTTGGCCTGAAGCAGGACAAGCTGCCAAAAGCCGAAATCACGGCGCGTGTGGCCGAGATGTTGAGTCTCGTGCATATGCAGGAGTTCGCCAAACGTAAACCGCACCAGCTTTCAGGCGGTCAGCGTCAGCGTGTGGCGCTGGCGAGAAGCCTGGCGAAACGCCCGAAACTGCTGCTGCTCGACGAGCCGATGGGAGCGCTGGATAAAAAACTGCGCGATCGTATGCAGCTGGAAGTGGTGGATATTCTTGAGCGTGTGGGGGCGACCTGCGTCATGGTGACTCACGATCAGGAAGAGGCGATGACCATGGCTGGACGCATTGCGATCATGAATCGCGGTAAGTTTGTGCAAATTGGTGAGCCGGAAGAGATCTACGAACATCCGACCACGCGCTACAGCGCAGAGTTTATTGGCTCGGTTAATGTGTTCGAAGGGCTGCTGAAAGATCGTCAGGAAGATGGGCTGGTGATTGAATCTCCTGGGCTTGTTCACCCCCTGAAAGTCGATGTTGATGCGTCGGTGGTGGATAACGTACCGGTTTACGTGGCGCTTCGTCCGGAAAAAATCATGCTCTGCGAAGAACCGCCTGCCGATGGTTACAACTTTGCCGTCGGGGAAGTGGTGCATATTGCCTATCTGGGCGATCTCTCGATTTACCATGTGCGTCTGAGTAGCGGGCAGATGATCAGTGCTCAGTTGCAGAACGAACACCGTTACCGTAAAGGTCTGCCGACCTGGGGCGACGAAGTGCGTCTGTGCTGGGATGCAGACAGTTGCGTCGTGCTGACGGTATAAGGAGCGATCATGAGTACACTTGAACCTCCAGCCCGCCGTGTAGAAAAACCGGGCGGCTTTGGGCATTGGCTGGCGCGCATGCAGATGGCGCATGGGCGCAAGCTGGTGATCGCCATGCCGTATGTGTGGCTGATCCTGCTGTTTCTGTTACCTTTCCTGATCGTCTTTAAGATAAGTCTCGCCGAAATGGCGCGGGCGATCCCGCCGTACACCAACCTGCTGGACTGGGCCGACGGGCAACTAACGCTGACGCTGAATCTGGGTAATTTCCTTCAGCTCACCGACGACCCGCTCTATTTTGAAGCCTATCTGCAGTCGTTGCAGGTGGCGGGGATCTCGACGATCTGCTGTCTGTTGTTGGGGTATCCGCTCGCGTGGGCGGTGGCGCACAGTAAACCGTCGACGCGCAATATTTTGTTGTTGCTGGTGATCCTCCCGTCCTGGACCTCATTCCTGATCCGCGTGTATGCGTGGATGGGGATCCTGAAAAACAACGGGGTGCTGAATAACGTTCTGATGTGGCTTGGGGTTATCGATCAGCCGCTGACCATTCTGCACACCAATCTGGCTGTTTATATCGGCATTGTGTACGCCTATCTGCCGTTTATGGTGCTGCCAATTTATACCGCCCTGACGCGTATCGATTACTCGTTGGTTGAGGCGTCGCTGGATCTGGGCGCTCGCCCATTAAAGACCTTCTTTAGCGTGATTGTGCCACTGACAAAAGGTGGCATTATAGCCGGTTCTATGCTGGTGTTTATCCCGGCGGTTGGGGAGTTTGTGATCCCGGAACTGCTGGGGGGGCCGGACAGCATCATGATTGGTCGTGTTCTGTGGCAGGAGTTCTTCAATAACCGCGACTGGCCGGTGGCTTCAGCGGTGGCGATTGTGATGTTACTGCTGTTGATTGTGCCGATCATGTGGTTCCACAAGCATCAGCAAAAACAGATGGGAGATCACGGATGAACAATTTACCGGTCGTTCGCTCTCCGTGGCGAATTCTGATCCTCGTGATCGGATTTACCTTCCTGTACGCGCCGATGCTGATGCTGGTGATCTATTCGTTCAACAGTTCCAAGCTGGTGACGGTATGGGCGGGTTGGTCGACGCGCTGGTACAGCGAGTTATTCCACGACGACGCGATGATGAGTGCAGTAGGGTTGAGCCTGACCATTGCCGCATGTGCAGCAACCATGGCATCGATCCTTGGAACGATAGCCGCGATGGTGATGGTTCGTTTTGGGCGTTTTCGTGGGTCTAACGGCTTTGCGTTTATGATCACCGCGCCGCTGGTTATGCCAGATGTTATTACCGGTTTATCACTTCTGTTGCTGTTTGTTGCCCTGGCACATGCCATCGGTTGGCCAGCGGATCGCGGTATGTTGACCATCTGGCTGGCACACGTCACCTTCTGTACTGCCTATGTGGCGGTCGTGATCTCGTCGCGTCTGCGCGAACTGGATCACTCTATTGAAGAGGCGGCGATGGATCTCGGTGCAACGCCGCTGAAGGTCTTCTTCATCATCACGTTACCGATGATTATGCCTGCGGTGATTTCCGGCTGGTTACTGGCCTTTACGTTGTCGCTGGATGACCTTGTGATCGCCAGCTTTGTTTCTGGCCCAGGCGCGACGACGTTACCGATGTTGGTCTTCTCCAGCGTGCGTATGGGGGTTAACCCTGAGATTAACGCCCTGGCTTCCATCATTCTGGGGGTTGTCGGAATTGTCGGATTTATCGCCTGGTATCTGATGGCACGCGCGGAAAAACAGCGTGTACGTGATATCCAGCGTGCAAGACGCGGCTGAAGCATTTAAAATTTCCCATGAAGTGCCGCGCCTGTCGCGGCACTGTTTTTCAGGGAAGTAAAACAGTGGGATTTTTTAAACAATCGCGTGGTTCGCATGCTCGTCTGAACGTCCCTGCGCTGGTGCAGGTGGCGGCGCTCGCCATCATTATGATTCGCTGCCTTGATCTGCTGATGATTCTGAACACGCTGGGCACGAGCGGTATTGTTGAGTTTATCCATCGCAGCGTGCAGACGTGGAATCTGACGCTGGTCTTTCTTTCCAGTCTGGTGCTGGTTTTCGTTGAGATCTATTGTGCGTTTTCGCTGGTGAAAGGGCGCAACTGGGCGCGCTGGATCTATCTGCTGACGCAAGTGATTGCGGCGAGCTATCTTTGGGCTGCTTCGCTCGGTTACGGTTATCCGGAGCTGTTCAGTATCGCAGGAGAGTCAAAACGAGAGATTTTCCGTTCGCTGGTCATGCAAAAACTTCCTGATATCCTGGTGCTGTGTCTGCTGTATGCTCCGGCGTCCAGCCGACGGTTCTTCCGTCTGCAATAGTGTGTATCCACGTCATCCTTCAGGCTGTCGCTGTGTTGGTTGCGTCTGCTCACCTTGATACAACTTGAATGATTTTGTGTATATAATCGCAGCCCTCGTTATTCTTAAGGTTTTCGTATGCAGTGCGCACTTTATGACGCCGGTCGCTGTCGCTCCTGTCAGTGGATAGAACAACCGGTCTCCCGGCAACTCACCGCCAAAATGGCCGATTTACAGCAATTACTGGCTGAACATGCGGTGGGAGAGTGGTGTGCGCCTGTCAGTGGGCCGGAACAGGGGTTTCGAAATAAAGCCAAAATGGTGGTCAGCGGCAGCGTCGAAAAACCGCTGCTGGGGATGTTGCATCGTGATGGCACACCGGAAGACTTAACCGACTGCCCGCTCTATCCAACCTCATTTGAACCGGTTTTTGCCGCTCTCAAGCCTTTTATTGCCCGAGCAGGGTTAACGCCTTACAACGTTGCGCGTAAACGTGGTGAGCTTAAATACCTCCTGCTGACAGAAAGCCAGCTGGATGGCGGCATGATGCTGCGTTTTGTGTTGCGTTCAGAGGCAAAGCTGGAACAGCTGCGAGCCGCTTTGCCGTGGCTGCAACTGCAGCTCCCGCAGCTCAAGGTCGTCACAGCAAATATTCAGCCTGTGCATATGGCGATTATGGAAGGGGAGAAAGAGATCTTCTTCACCGGACAGCACGCCCTGGCAGAGAACTTCAACCATGTGCCGCTGTGGATCCGCCCACAGAGTTTCTTCCAGACGAACCCAATGGTCGCAAGTGCGTTGTATGCCAGTGCCCGTGACTGGGTCCGGGCATTACCGGTCAACCATATGTGGGATCTGTTCTGCGGTGTGGGGGGCTTTGGTTTACATTGTGCAACGCCAGAGATGACGCTGACAGGAATTGAGATTTCAGCGGAAGCCATCGCCTGCGCGAAGCAATCTGCCGCTGAATTAGGGCTAACCAATCTTCAGTTCCAGGCGCTTGACTCCACACAGTTTGCGACCGGCCAGGCCGATGTGCCGGAACTGGTGCTGGTCAATCCGCCACGTCGTGGGATAGGCAAAGCGCTGTGTGACTACCTGAGCGAGATGGCCCCGGATTACATGATCTACTCAAGCTGTAATGCTCAGACTATGGCAAAAGATTTCCGCGATCTGCCGGGTTATCGCATTGCACGCGTCCAACTTTTCGATATGTTCCCACATACGGCACACTATGAAGTATTGACGCTGTTAATACGAGATCCGCTGTCGTAATGTCAATTTTTGTTAAGGAAAGCTGTGGCATAATCGCCGCTCCTTTTCCATAGACAAAAGAAAATGAAGAAAATCATTCTGTTGCCGATGTTCGCCATCGGCCTTGTGGGTTGTACGTCTGTAAAAGTCAATCCATTGCCTAAAACTGAGCTCATTGATCGTATTTGTATTCAGCGAAATGATGCGGTCAAAGTCAGCGATTTATTACCTGTGGTGCAACAACGTCTGCAATATCACCATATCAACTCTGAAGTGTTCAGCACCGAGAAGCCTGAAAATTGCCGTTATATTATGAACTACACGGCATACCGTACCTGGGATGTCGTGCCTTATCTCTCCTCTGCAGATTTCACCATAAATCGCGAAGGGGTGATGGTTGCCTCTGCCAATTTCCATCTGCGTGCGGGTGGCGGTTTATCGCTCATGAAATGGCGAGGTACGGAGTACAAGATCAATCCCGTTATCGACCGTCTGGTCGGTGGGCAATAATCACCGTTAACTCTTAAACAAAATGTGAACTCTTCCCCGGCCTGAAATCAGGTAAGCTTTAGTCATATGAAATGAATGAAGGCTTACCGATGAAGCAGATTTTGCTGGTGGAAGACGATCGCGATATCGCGGCGTTACTGCGTCTGAATTTAGAAGACGAAGGCTATGCGATTACCCACGAGGCTGACGGAAGCAGGGCGTTATTACTGCTTGAGCAGTCGTCGTGGGATGCGGTGATCCTCGACCTGATGCTCCCGAGCGTGGATGGTCTGGAAATTTGCCGTCGTATCCGTCAGATGACCCGCTACCTGCCAGTGATTATCATCAGTGCCCGCAGCAGTGAAACCGACCGTATTACCGGCCTGGAAACGGGGGCGGATGATTATCTTGCCAAACCCTTCTCAGTCCAGGAGCTGGTGGCGCGCATAAAAGCCTTGTTCCGCCGTCAGCATGCGATGGGGCAGACGCAAATCTCCGGGCAAATCCAGGCTCATGGCCTGATGCTCGATCCCCTGACCCGCAGCGTGCAATTGCACGGTCGGGACGTTGACCTCACCCCACGCGAGTTTGAACTGCTCTGGTTTTTTGCCCGCCACCCTGGCGAGGTATTTTCGCGTCTGGCGTTGCTTGAGCAGGTCTGGGGCTATCAGCATGAAGGCTATGAGCACACCGTAAACACCCATATCAACCGCCTGCGCATCAAGATTGAGAAAGACGCCGCTGAACCGGAGATCATTCGTACTGTCTGGGGGAAAGGTTATAAATTTGCGGAGCTGAATCATGATGCGGCGCTTTAGCCTGAGCCAGCGTCTGACGCTGCTGTTTATCCTGTTGCTGATGCTCTGTGCCACTGTGGCCTGCGTGGTGCAGATGTACACCAGCATGCAGTACGGTAACGCCATGGTACAGCGGCTATCCGGTGGTCTGGCGCAACAGATCGTGCAGCGCGAACCGATTCTGGACGCGCAGGGCCAGGTTGATCGTAGTGCCCTGAAGCCGTTGTTAGACCGGTTAATGACCTTTAATCCGAGCGTCGAACTGTATGTCATATCCCCTGACGGCGAGCTACTGGCTGATGCTGCGCCACCGGGCCATATCCAGCGGCAAAAGATCGACATTACACCACTGCAAACGTTTTTAAGTGGAGTCGCGATGCCGGTCTATGGCGACGATCCGCGAAGTGCGGATAAGCAAAAAGTGTTTAGCGTGACGCCGCTTCGCCAGGACGGTGAGCTCAAAGGCTATCTGTACATTATCCTGCAAGGTGAGGAGTCGAATGCCCTTGCCGACATGGCCTGGCACAAGGCGCTGTGGAGTACGGCACTTTGGTCACTGCTGCTGGTGGCGTTGTTTGGCCTGCTGGCAGGATTACTGGTCTGGTATTGGGTGACGCGTCCTGTGAAACGCCTGACGGCGGATGTTACGGGGCTGGAGCAAGATAGCATCAGCGCGATTAAGCACCTGGCGGCACAAACTACGGATTTGACCTCGGGGGATGAGGTGACGCTATTGCGTAACACCTTTATTGAGCTGGCGCGTAAAATTGCTGTGCAGTGGGATCAACTGGCGGACAGCGATCGCCAGCGCCGTGAATTCATTGCCACGATTTCGCATGATTTACGCACGCCACTGACCTCCTTACTTGGCTATCTGGAAACACTGTCACTGAAATCGGCTACGCTCACGCCACAAGAGCATCAGCAATATCTTGCGACTGCCCTGCGTCAGGGGCAAAAGGTCCGTCATCTCTCTCAGCAGCTCTTTGAGCTGGCGCGCCTTGAATATGGCGGCATTAAGCCACAGCGTGAGCGCTTTGCGATGGGGGAATTGATTTCCGACGTCGCGCAGAAGTTTGAGCTAACTGCCCGCACGCGCGAAGTCAATCTGCATATTGATCTTCCCGGGCCATTGCCACTGGTTAACGCCGATGTGTCGATGATTGAGCGTGTGGTGACGAATTTGCTGGATAACGCGATGCGACACACGCCGACAGGGGGGGAAATTCGGCTGGCGGTGTGGCAGGAGAATGAGCAGCTACAGGTTGAAGTCGCTGATAACGGTTCAGGCGTTGATGCCTCACTGCGCGATGAGCTGTTTCAGCGCCCGTCTGCACTAAATTCCCAGGCGTCGCGGGAAAATCGTGGGGGATTAGGGCTGCTAATTGTTAAAAGGATGCTGGAGCTACACGGCGGTGGGATCAGGCTGATGGATTCGGTGAGTGGGGCTCGTTTTCGCTTCTTTGTACCCTTATGAGAAATTGCCGGGCAGGCCCGGCCTACATACCACCCCCGTAGGCCAGGCTACCCGACAGAAGAGAATTACTGCGGGAACCACTGATCGCTGATTTTCTGATATGTACCGTCAGTTTTAATCGCTTTCAGTGCGCCGTTCAGTTTTTCCAGCAGCGCTTTGTTATCAGGACGTACCGCGATACCCAGGCCTGTGCCGAAGTATTGTGGGTCGGTCACTTTTTCTGTCGCTGTACCCAGTTGCGGGTTGGTTTTAAGCCATTCGTTCACCACGGCAGTATCGCCAAACACGCCATCAATACGGCCATTTTTTAGGTCGATAATCGCATTCTGATAGCTGTCGTAGGCAACAGTTTTGACTTCAGGATGCTTGTCCTGCAGGTACTTCTGGTGTGTCGTGCCGTTTTCCATGCCAATGCGTTTGCCTTTCAGCTGGTCAAAGGAGGTGAATTCGCCTTTTTTCGCAATGACTACCGCGGAGTTCGCGTAATACGGGTCGGTAAACGAAACTTGTTTGCTACGCTCCGGTGTGATGTCCATTCCGGAGATCACCGCGTCGTATTTTTTGAATTTAAGCGACGGGATCAGGCTGTCAAATGCATGGTTGGTAAAAGTACAGTCGGCCTGCATCTGTTTGCACAGTGCTTTCGCCAGGTCGATATCAAAACCGACGATCTGGTTGCTGGCATCCAGTGATTCGAACGGAGGATATGTCGCTGAAACACCGAAATTAATTTTATCTGCAGCTGATGCGCCAGCGGCGAAAGTTGCCAGTAATGCGGCCAGAACTACCTTTTTCATTTTAATGCTCCCGTCTGTCAATCTTGTCATTATGCGCCGTGTCTGTGGCATGAACGTACAATGCCAGTTATTGAATTTATATGCAATAAAAATGATTAAATATTATTTAATGCATAAAAAAAGACGGGCAGTCTTTAGACTTGCCCGTCTCTGTTATTGCTTTTTATGCAAAGTTTACGCTAATTACGGCGCTCAAATGCCAGGGCTTTACGTTCGATGAGGCGCATCATCAGCGTCAGCAAACCGTTAACCACCAGGTAAACCAGGCCTGCCGCACCGAATACCATCACATCGTAGGTGCGTCCATATAACAACTGTCCGTGACCCATCACTTCCATCAGCGTGATGGTATAGGCCAGCGAGGTGCTTTTGAACACCAGCACGACTTCGTTAGAGTACGAAGAAAGGGCGCGTTTAAAGGCATAAGGCAGAAGGATCGCCAGCGTGTCTTTCTTGCTCATCCCCAGCGCGCCGCAGGATTGCCATTGTCCTTCCGGGATCGCGCGGATAGCACCGTAAAACAGCTGAGTGGTGTAAGCGGCACTGTTGAGCGACAGTGCAATCAAGGCGCACAGCCACGGCTCGGAAAGCAGATGCCAGATAACCGGATAGTTCTGCAACGTCGGAAACTGGCCCGGCCCGTAGTAAATCAGGAAGATCTGCACCAGCAGCGGCGTACCGGTGAACAGGGTGATGTAACCACGTACAATCCAGACCACGACGGGCGTTTTCAGCGTCAGCACAATGGTGAAGACGAGTGCCAGGATCAGCGCCACAATGATCGACGCCACGGTCAGCGTCAGGCTGGTATGCAGCCCTTTCATCAGCTCAGGTAAATACTCAAGCATCAGCCTGGTCTCCGTTCAAAACGCGTTGCACGCAAATCAATACGCTTCAGGATGTACTGACTCAGCAACGTGATCACCAGGTAGATAGCGGCCGCCACAATGTACCAGGTAAACGGCTCCTGGGTACGGGTGGCGATACTTTTGGTCTGCAACATCAAATCATTTACGCTGATCAGGCTGACCAGCGCGGTATCTTTTAACAGTACCAGCCACTGGTTGCCGAGCCCTGGCAGGGCATGACGCCACATTTGCGGCATCACCAGGCGGAAAAAGATCGCAGCTTTCGATAAACCTAATGCCTGGCCCGATTCCCACTGACCAACGGGTACGGCTTTCAGCGCGCCACGCAGGGTTTGCGACGCGTAAGCGGAGTAGAGCAGGGAGAGGGCAATCACGCCACACAGGAACGGACTGACGTCAAAGTTCTCAATTTGCATCTGCACCGGGATCTGCGCAAAACCCAGATTGAGGGTGAAGCCGTCTGACAGCATTAACAGCAGCTGCGAGGAACCGAAATAGATAAACAGGACCACCAGAATTTCCGGTAATCCCCGAAGTACCGTGACCAGCGCAGAGCCAAGCCATGCGATAGGTCGCCATTTCACTGACTCCCACACCGCAAAGACCATCGCCAGCGCCAGGCCGATAATGAGTGCACAAACGGCAAGGCCGACGGTCATCCCGGCGGCGCTTGCTAAAGGAAAAATTTCGTTCATCAGGTCTTACTTCTGGAACCATTTAGCGTAGATGGTTTCGTACGTGCCGTCTTTCTTCACTTTTTCCAGAGCCGTGTTGAATTTCTGCTGCAATTCAGTGTTGCCCTGACGGACGGCGATACCCAGACCCGTGCCGAAATAATCTTTATCGGTCACTTTGTCACCAACGGCAGCCAGCTTGTCGTTTGCTTTCAGCCATTCAGTCACGACGGCAGTATCACCAAAGACAGCATCAATACGACCATTTTGCAGATCCAGTTTCGCATTCTGGTAGCTGTCGTAAGGCACAGTGGTGATTTCCGGGTGCTTATCCGTGATGAATTTCTGGTGCGTTGTACCGTTCTGCACACCTACTTTTTTGCCTTTCAGCAGGTCAACAGAGGCATATTTCCCTTTCTGACCAATGAACAGTGCAGAGTTATCATAATAAGGGGTAGAGAACAGAACCTGTTTTTCACGTTCAGGTGTGATGTCCATACCGGCCATGACCGCGTCAATACGACGGAATTTCAGGCTTGGGATCAGGCTGTCAAACGCCTGATTGCTGAAGGTACAGGTCGCGTCGATCTCTTTGCACAACGCGTTTGCCAGATCCACGTCGAAGCCAACAATTTTGTTGTTTGCATCGATGGATTCAAACGGAGGATAAGAGGCCTCAGTGGCAAAACGAATCGTCTGGGCTGCGGTAGCGGAAAGGCTGACGCTAGCAAGCAGCGCGGCAATCAATACTTTTTTCATTATCATTTCCCCTAGCAAATCAGTGAGATAAATAGTTTTTGAAGGCATCGGTTTGCGGGGCTGTGAAGCAGCTCGCATCACCTTGTTCAACGATATACCCGTTTTCCATGTAGACCACGCGGCTGGCGGTTTTACGCGCCACTTCTACTTCGTGGGTCACAATAACCTGAGTAATATTGGTTTCCGCCAGCTCACGAATAATGCTCACGATCTGGGCGGTAATTTCGGGATCCAGTGCAGCCGTCGGCTCATCAAACAGCAGTACGGCAGGCTCCATCATCAGCGCCCGGGCAATCGCCACACGTTGCTGCTGACCACCAGAAAGGTGCAGGGGGTAGCGGTCACTGTATGGTTTAAGACGCAGGCGTTCCAGCAGCTTTTCAGCGCGCGCCATTGCCTGGTCTTTGCTAAGACCCAGCACGCGGCAAGGTGCTTCAATCAGGTTTTGCAGCACCGTCAGGTGCGGCCAGAGATTGTATTGCTGGAAGACCATACCGACGTTTTGGCGCAGTTCACGAATCGCTTTATCAGAAGGCGCTTTCGCGAAATCAAAATGGTTACCGGCGATAGCCAGCGTGCCCGAACGGGGCATCTCAAGCAGATTAAGGACACGCAGAAGGGAGCTTTTGCCCGCGCCGCTTGGGCCAAGCAAAACCAGCGTTTCACCTTCTGGGCAGTTCAGCGTGATGTCGAACAGCGCCTGGTGTGCGCCGTAGAAGCAGTTAATGCCGTTTAGTTTAATACTCATCGGGGCAGTCTTTACTCATCCAGGCAATCTATAGCAATTGAGGCCGCAGATAGTACCGTTGACAGAATAGTTATGCAATATTTCTGCGTTAAAAGTTAAATATAACCCGTAATCCTATCTAAACATAGCACAAAATAGCGAAGGGCAATTCCGGCGAGTATAAATGTCGGCATTCCTGATGAAATGCCGCACATTTTACGGGGTTAACAATTGATTAACGGGTGGTCAGTGGTTTTCAATGGACTGGCGTAGCGTGCCTGCCGGGGCATGGACGCTGCCGCCGACGTAGCGGACATCATCAATCGCCCAGCATTGTCCTTCACGGATCATCAGCACTTCATCCTGCCAGGATTGTGTGCCCTGGGTGAGTTTCACCCGCAGAGGAATGTTCCGGGCATCGGTGTTCGGGATGGTGGATGCACTGGCGACTTCAGCGCTGTCTGGCAATGTGGTGCGGCTGGAGAACGGGTCAGATTTGAGCAACGCATTATGCTGCGGATCGCGGGTTGCATCGTTCAGCAGTTTTGCCAGGTTGTCACTGAGGTAAGGGCGCAGTGCGGTGATGTCGTTACTGCGATGCTGAATGTGATAATCATAGAATTGCTGTGCTACGGCATCCGGGCCGCCGTCAATACAAGGACCGCTGCGAGTACCGATATCCTTAAAGGCCGGTGTAACCGTGGTGCAGGCGCTGAGCACCAGCGCGCATGGCACTAAAAGCGTTAAAGCAGAGTAGCGCATGTTGATTTCCTTATTTATTTACTATCCTTTCAATCATAGCGTAACGACCCGATAATGCTGCCTGAGCTTCACGCTAAAAAGGAGAGAAACCATGCAGTTTTCAACAACCCCCACTCTGGAAGGGCAGCCGATCATCGAGTATTGCGGCGTGGTCACAGGCGAAGCCATCCTGGGGGCAAACATTTTCCGCGACTTTTTTGCCGGTATCCGCGACATCGTGGGTGGCCGCTCGGGTGCTTACGAAAAAGAGCTGCGCAAAGCGCGAGAAATCGCGTTTAAAGAGCTGGGTGAACAGGCGAAAGCATTGGGAGCGGATGCCGTTGTGGGCATTGATATTGACTACGAAACGGTAGGGAAAGACGCCAGTATGTTGATGGTAAGCGTCAGTGGTACGGCGGTGAAAATCCGTCGATGAAGCGCTCGCTATCTGCGCTCCTGCTGGCCATGCTGCTGGCAGGCTGTGCGACAGAAAAGGGTATCCTTGATAAAGGTGCATATGAGCTGGATACCCGGCATCAGGCACAGGCGGCGTATCCACGTATCAAAGTGCTGGTCATTCACTACACCGCCGACGATTTCGACAGCTCACTGGCAACGTTAACGGACAAAAATGTGAGCTCGCATTACCTCATTCCGGCTCATCCGCCTTCTCCTGATGGCAAGCCCCGTATCTGGCAATTAGTACCTGAAGATCAGCTTGCCTGGCATGCAGGGATCAGCTTCTGGCGCGGTACTAACCGGATAAATGATACCTCTGTGGGCATTGAACTGGAAAACCGGGGCTGGCAGAAAACGGGTGAGGTGAAACATTTCACCCCGTTTGAGCCAGCACAAATTGCCGCATTGATTCCACTCGCGAAAGACATTATCGCGCGTTACAACATCGAGCCGGAGAATGTGGTCGCGCATTCGGACATAGCGCCGCAGCGTAAGGACGATCCTGGCCCACTGTTCCCCTGGCGTGAACTGGCGCAAAGAGGGATTGGCGCCTGGCCAGACCCGGATCGCGTGACGTTTTACCTTAACGGGCGACCGCGTGATCAGGCCGTGGAGACGGCAGCGTTGCTCGATCTGCTGGTGCGTTATGGCTACGCGTTACCGGAAAACAGCACCCCGGCACAGCAGAAGCGGGTCATTATGGTGTTCCAGATGCATTTTCGCCCGGAACGCTGGGATGGTAATGCAGATGCTGAAACGATGGCCATTGCTGAAGCCTTACTGGAAAAATACGGGCAGGGATAATCCTTCGGGATACCTCTGAGTAAGATGCCCGGCACAGAATGTGCTTAGGATTAATCTTAAGTACATTCTCAATTAAATTATAGTTAATTGACTTAAAATTACCCGCACTTAAGATAGATGCATAGCGTGCTAACTCATTGAGTAAGTATAATTATAAACTAAGGAAGGTGCGAACAAGTTCCTGATATGAGATCATCATATTCATCCGGAGCGCATCCCAGAGGGACATCATGAG